>CADBPC010000114.1 GCA_902796425.1 uncultured Lachnospiraceae bacterium | reverse complement strand
GTATCGCTCTTCCCTTCTCCCGAAAAAACACTCGTGATCAGGATAACGCGCCTGCGTCTTCCTGCGAACTGTATATTCGCGCGCAAAGTCTTAATCGCTTCTCTGTAAAAGAAATCGCCGCTGTTTTTATCATCGATAATAATTTGCTGCCCCATTCGTGCTCCTTAGACTTAATTCTCTGCTTTTTTCTTCTCAGATTTCCTGATTTTCTTCCGCCCGCGCTTCTTATTCTGCTCCTTATCAGGCAGGACTGCCAAAGTGTACAGTCCAAGATACTGCTCTACGTCTTCCTCTGTTACGATAGCGTCGTTCAGCAGTTCTTCGACTATTGCGATCGCACAACCCAGGAGGACTCCCAACAGGAGACCGAGCATCACGTTTCTGCTCATGCTCGGAGAAGTCCTCTTATATGGAATCTCGCCTTCCTCTATGATATTAGGGGTAGTTACTTCCATCTTTTCCCCAATGTAATTGGAGGATACTGTGGCAATCTCATCAACAATCCTTTTAGCGACATATGGGTCACTGTCGGTAACAGCCAATTCCAATATTCGTGAATCACTTGGATTGGACACTGTCAGCTTTGACAGAAGCACCTCATAATCGAACTTCAGTCCGAGGTTCGTGATCACCTCGCTGAGTACCGGACGGCTTTGAATAAGGATCGTATAGTCCTTCGTCAGCTGTGATCCCAACTGCAGATCTGCAAGAGACGAGATCGTTGTTTCCTTGCTCAAAACCAGCATTTTAGCCTTTGAAGTATATGTCGGCGTAATCAGAAATCTGGTGCCGAGGGCAAATATATTCGCAAATAATAATCCTAACAGGATGATAAGTAAAATACTGTTCCTCAGTGCGCCCAGGAGCTTGATCAAATCAATCTCCCCATACTCAGAATCATTCATTGATGTCACTCTGAACCGGTCGGACTTTGCACCGGGGTTTGACATAACTGCGGCCTTTTCTTCCATATGTTTTAATACTCCTGCTCAAAAGATCACTGCATACTATATCACAAATCAAATTCTGTTGATAGTTCATTAATTCCCAAAATGATTCCCGCTAAAGAGCATGAATCTGTACTCAGTATCCAAATGTTCCCGGAACCATTTCAGACTTTTATCAGATAGAGGAGGTCTCTTTACCGGATCGTGAGCATCTGAACCGATATAAGAAATATCCTGTGCATCATAACGCTTACGAAGCCACCTTTTCGTGCTGTCGAACATCCCGCGCTGCATTTCTTCCGCATTCGACTGCAGTTCTACGTCCATCGAAAGGATTTCATCCAGATTCTGATTCTTGCGCAGCGCTCCATAGCGTTCCACATGAGCGATGATCAGCTTCCAAGGACTCCTTCTGAACCTTTCTGCCGCCATCCGGATCTCGCTGTAAGGCGCGCCTTCGCTGAACTCAACCAGTACATATCTGGTTCCCGCCATTGTCAGCGCCTTCCCTTCTTCCAGTTCCTTAATGAGGTCATTATGATAATAAAGCTCCTCTCCCAGCAGAATCCGCATTTCAATCCCAAGTTCTGTCCTGACCTTCTGATTTGCTTCTTCAACAAGGCTGAGCACCGTCTCTTTCTTCAGCCGGTTACGCCACGGAAGATAATGAGGCGTGGCGATCATTGTACGCACGCCTGCGTCCCATGACTGCCGGATCATCTGCAATGTCATATCCCAATTGCGGGAGCCGTCATCTATGCCGGGAAGAATATGGCAATGAATATCCCATATTCCCTCGTTCATCTCATTTCCATACACAAATATAAAACCTCTAAAGAAATGTATCGTTCTGATTCCAAATTAAACTTTACACCGTCGTTCATGCTTTTGCAATATTTATGTCATAATTTTCGTGTGCCTGGTCAATTTTTTGCTTAATGCTGCCGCTTAAGATCTTTTATCAAGTAAGGTCAATCGTGGCAATTCTGGGCTCAAAACAGCAGGTGGGACGAACACAGACAATACGCACCCCTGAGGCCCTCTGCGGACCAACCTTCATAAAGGTCGCGATCACGCTTGTATCTCCTTTGAGACCAAGCGGACCGATATTGGCCTCATTTACCCGTCTTGTGATTTCCCGCTCCATTTCAGACTGCACATCATACTTTCCGTCCGTCTGCGCCTGGAGCATCATAGATGCCGCCTCAAAGTGAGAGCGTCCCACGCCGATTGCCAGTGTGCACGGAGAGCAGCCAAGTTGGGAAACACCTTCCGTTGCCCATTTTACGATTTCATCAAGAACCACCTGTGTATTGTGTTTATGGAAAACGCGGTAAGTCTTTCCTCTGATCGCAGGGCCTCCGCCAAACATCAGAATGTGCAGACGAATCACATTATCCGGGCATCTGCGGAGCAAAACAGGAGCGGGCTCAACCCCTGCGGAATCAGGATTCAGGCCTCCGCTCTGATCGATTCTTTGGCTGTCATCTCCCATAATGCCCATAGGACGCCCCGGAAGTTTGCGAAGTCCCTGCGCCACGCCCTCTCTTATGGCATCAAGCATTTTACCGCTTACTCCGCAGTCTTCACCGATCTCCAGGACAAGATGCGGGATTCCGGTATCATCACAAAGCGGGCTATGATTTTTCTCTGCTGCCTCGGCATTTTCCAAAACCGTCTCTAGCACCCACTTTGCCTGCGTATTTCTTTCTGATTCAATGGCTCGTTTGTAAGCTTCCTTCTTGTCCGGGCGGAAAGTACTTCCTGCCTCCACCAAAGTATCTCGCACAAGAGCAACAATTTCCTCATATGTTTTAGTCATAGATGCTCCTCCCGTGAGCCGCCCCGATAATGGCGGGATATTTTTCTACTTTGATCAGGTGCAGGGCCTCCATACCGAGCTCCGCAAAAGCAACTACATGCTCCTCGCTTGTTTTGGAGCCAAGGAGTGCTGTCACAGGCGGAATGACCGCATACACCGAATTATATCGGTCAAGCGCCTTTATGGTCTCTTCATGGAGCTTACCCTTTCCCAGATGCAGCTTTATACCGGCTTTGCTGAGAGGTTCGATACTGCTCTCGATCTCCAGTTTATTGGAGCTTGTCGGTCCGACGCCGGCCGGACTGACTGCTGTATGAAAGATAACCTGACCGCGCAGATCAACTCCGAGGTCACCGATTGTTCCGTCTTCGATCATCTTTAATACTTTGGGAAGCACCGCGTCGCGCCCGCAGAGGATGTATCCGCTGATTTCAACGGTATCTCCTGCCTTCAGGGATGCTGCCGCTTCTTCACTGATCGGTGTAGTTAATTGAATCATTTCACTTCCTCATTCAATCTGACAATATAAGTGTCACTCATTGACCGCAAAGAGTTTGACAAAACCGCTCTCGTTCTTGATCACGCCAAAAGCTCTCGCTCTGTTATATACTTTTTTAGCCCAGTTTGTATGAGGCTTGATCTCATTCATCTTATTTCCGCCGGAGCCTTTTACTACGCCTCCGCCGGTCCCGAGAATCTGGCAGGCATCGTCGTACTCTTCTTTTGTCACTGCCATCAGGGCATTGACAAACTTGACGTGGGTCGGATGAATGACAGTGCGCCCGACAAAACCATTTGCTTTATCAAGCAGCACTTCCCGGAGCAGCCCGTCGATCTCACCGTTCACCAGAGGCTGACGGCGCATCAGATAATCCTCAATCCCATAGTGCTGAAGATCTTCGAACATCAATTCCTTCGGTGCCCGGAAATACTCCCACACAGGGCCCGAAATAACATAATCATTATTTCTGCCGCATACATTTATGATGTCACTGAGGCACTCACGAACAGTCATGATATCATACAGACTGTAATCTACGCCTCTTCGCACGCCAAATACTGAGCTGAAATCAGTACCGCCGACTCGAACCTGAAGTACCAGGTCCTTGTACTTGTCAAGGATCTTTTTTATCCCTATAAGCTGCTGGATGCGGCTTTCTTTATAAGCCACCTCCGGATCCTCAATGATAGGCATGCCGTAGATTATCTCACCGAATCGATTATTAAGGTCCCTGAGATACGCATAGTATTCATATCCGTTTTCCGCGTTGAACTTGGGGAAATTGATGCCGCACAGAGAACGTACCTCCTCCTTGGTCAATTTCTCACCAAAGTCTTTGAACTGCTCCAGATTACGAACACGCACAAAAATGAGGGGCACATAATCAGGATTCAGTTCTCCTTTATCCACGGCTTTAGTAACCGTTGACAGCAGATTGTGCACATTTTCCATAGCTTCCGGAAGTTTTTCTTCCGGACAAGCGTCTTCAAAACACAATACCATCGTCGTAAGCCCCGGCATGGCATGTTCCAGAATCTTAGGCGTAAAGTTTTTGTATCCGGGCATATACATAGTGGCTCCCAGACAGTATTGAAGCAGCTCACGTTCTGTATATTTATTAAAGTGCTCGGGTTCAACTACAAATTTGAAATCAGGATTATACATATGATGTCTCATTACTTAGTACTTCCTTTCTTCCGGACCGGCGAGTAGTTCTTCGATCGCAGTCTGTCATTAATAAACAAATTCAGTGATTATGTATCAGATTAAGGAACCCTTAGGTGACCAAACCGCATCCGGGTAATACTCATCAATTACCCGTTTTACCAGGCTGCACTGTTTTGCGCGCTTTCTTGCATCATCTTCTGTGCTGTCCCAGGAATGAGTTGCAGCCACAGATCCGCCCGTCTTGAGATAGATGGGCGCTGCAATGCGGATCATTTCCGGCACTTCATAATGACGGATAAATCCGCCGGTAGATTTCGGATTCTCAGTGTGGATATCAATAGGGCAATCCACCGCCTGGCGCATAGCGGCCAGCATCTGAAGCTGAATATCGCGGACAGGATTGATCGAATCAGCCCCAATGCTCTCAAGAAGTCTTGCGGAACAAGGGTTTCCGTGCCCCGCGTGTGCAGATACTTTAAAATGACAATCCTCGGGGATCTCTCCGGCTTTGCGCATCTCATTCAGGATCCAGAGGCATCCTTCATCGTAGACAAGGAAGCCGCGGCATCCCAGCCGGGCCGCGCGCTTGACATCTTCAATCGCACGGACAATCTGTTCCTGGCCGCGCAGACGATATCCCATACGGACGCCCTCCTCAGTATGGACAGATGCCGAAGTATCAGTCGTAGCACGAGGTCCGACCGCAAGGATCAGATCCGTCTCCCACTTTTTTGCAAGTTCGACCATCTCTCCTATTTCTTTATCAGTCAGCCTCATGATTCCCTGCGTCTGCGTGACGCGATGAAGGTATAAACCATAGCCGTCCATAGCCTCCAAAAGGGCCCGCATAACCTTCGGTCCCTGGATTCCGGGCACTTCGAAACGATACTGACCGCCGTCCTTAAATCTTTTTTCAGAAGTCGGCAGATCATACGCGTCACCGCCGGGAAGGCCGATAGATTTCAGAAACTCACGTGTTTTTTCCATGCTGTTCATTTTCTATTTATTCCTTTCTGCCACTGTGTGGTCGTCATTACTGTTTAAGTCGTCAATCAGTTTATCGATCGCTTCTCTGTGATCGAATATGATAGGCGGCAGCTTACGGGATAAGCCCTTGTGAATACGACAATCTATAAAAGATGCTTTTCCGCATGTACTTAATTTTTCTACAGCTGCGATCAGTTCTTCTTCTGTCGTCACCGGATGTCCTGCTGTCTGATATCCGCAGGCTTCCGCGATCCCGGTGAAATCAATAAGATGGCCGGCAGAAGGCTGACCGCCTACAGATTCATGGGCCCCGTTGTTCAGGACTACGTGCATGTAATTCGGAGCATTTACTTTGCTGACCATAGTCATGGCTCCCATATGCATCATGGCGGCAGAATCGCCGTCAAGTACGACCACCTGTCTTTCCGGCCTTTCCAGCGCGATTCCCAGCGCGACCGAACTCGCGTGACCCATAGAGCCGACGTTCAGATAGTCATGCGCCTTAGTCTCATTTCTTTTTTCCCGAAGGAAGAATAATTCCCGTGTGGCCCGTCCGGTCGTCGCGGAATAGATTGTATCTGCAGGCATATGATCCAGGATCACTTCGATCGCCTCTTCCCGGCTCATGGGATACACAGCATCCACATTATTAGGCTTGTCCGGATCAGCCATCACACCTTTGGGGGCGATCAATCCGTAAGGCTGCCTTGTTTCTCTGCAGTACTGAACTGCTTTTTCCACAGTAACAGCAAACTGTGCGTCATCATCTTCCAGTACAGTATATGGAATATGCATGATATCCAGAAGGGAGGTCGTGATCTCGCCTTGAAGCTTGTGCTGGGGATGATTGGGTTCCGTGCCGCCCTGTCCTCTCCAGCCGATCAGCAGAAGCATAGGGACGGCATACACAGCTTTATCAGCCATAGACGCCAGCGGATTGACAGCGTTGCCTTCTCCGCTGTTTTGCATATATACCAGCGGTATCTCACCACTGGCAAAATAGTGCCCTGCAGCAATCCCCACGGCATTTCCTTCATTTGCGGCGATCACATTCCGATCTCCGCAATTCGCGAGGGCGTAATTGCAGAATCCGTTCAGATAAGAGTCCGGAACACCTGTAAAATAGCTTACGCCGTTGTCAGCCAATGCCTGAAATACCTTATCCTGATTCAGCATTTACTTCTTTTCTCCTCCCACAGATCCTTTTCCTTTATACAGCGTGAAATACTCGGGGCTGTCTCCCTTAGTGATCTTCCATGCAGTCTCAAATGCCTCAACCACATCTTCCGGCAAGGGGCCGGCTTTCAGTGTTTCCATATTCTGGATCAAATGGTTGATTTTTGAAGCCCCTATAATAATAGCGTCCCCGCGGTCACCTTGTAACATGGAATGATACGCGAGCCAGCGGTAAGTTGCCTCTATAGTGGTAATACCGTATTTCTCCGCTGCTTTTTTGATAATATCCACGCCTTCGAAAAAGCTCTTCTTCCAGTAACGTTTCTGATAATTAGGCCGGTGCGTGAAACGCCCGTCAGAGGGAGCTTCTTCAAATTTTCCGTATCGGCCGGTAAGCAGGCCGCCGCACATTGGATTGTAGGCCGAAAAGCGCATGCCGAAATAATTCAGGCAATCATTAAGTTCAATCTCCGCCTTTCGCGTAAGCGGGTTATAGATTCCCTCAAATACTGTGGGTTTCACCCACCCGTTTTTATCGCAGATATGCCACACATCAGCTATCATCCACGCCGGAAAATTGCTCAGTCCAAGCTCTCTGAACTTTCCCCGGTCATGCAGGTCGGCCATAGCGGCCAGGACCGATTCCACCGGTGTCGCCGGATCGGGGAAATGCAGGAAGACTGTATCTACCGAAGGCAGACAGAGCCTTTTAAGGCTCTCGTTTACCTGGCTGTATGCTGCCTCCGCATCCAGTTTTCCGCTTATCCGCGGATTTACCTTAGTTGCGATCTTAAAAGGTCTTTCCAGCTCAGGCAGCACGCCGCCGAGCAGTCTCTCGCAGTTTCCGTCATTGTAGACATAAGCTGTGTCGAGCTCACTGTAGCCGGCTGCAAGGAATGTCTTTACAAATTTTTCGACATCCGGCTCAAAAACCGATTCGCCAAATGTCATCGTGCCAAGGATCAGGTTTACTTTTTTTGCCATTACACTGCACCTGTTAATCTGATCGGGTTTTCAAATTTACCTGCTCCGTCTATTTTCTCGACAGCTCCGACCAGTTTCATCAGAGTTGTTTCATCCGCGTCTTTCTGCGCGCAGACCCGGAGCTTATTGATGATGTCATTTCTTGTCAGCGGCTTTTCGGGATCGCCCTTGGGTACAAGCACGACCTCTTCCTCTTTGGATCCGTCTTTGAGCAGGATCTCGACCCTCGTGCCTCGAATTCCCATTTCCCGATTTTCCATTGATTCATCGGCGATCAGGTTGATCTTCTCAATGAGATCAAGAATATCCCGCGTAAGTCTGGGCGGGTTCATATCTGCTATACCGTAGGAGCCGTTTGTGAGGGCGCAGGCCAAAGTATACTGTATCGAAAACTTTGTCTCATCCTGGTCTTTCGGTATCTTGATCCCTGCCAGTCTGATGGCATTGGGATAAATGTAAACATTGACGGTCTCTATATTTTCTGCTTTTACCCTCTGAAACAGGCTCACGCCGGCGTCAATCCCGCAGTGTGTATGACGGCAGGACGGATAGAGCTTAAAATAGCAGTCATGGAGCAGCAGATGATCTGCGCCCTTCATCATTTTTTCGTCCACATGATCCGTCACAGCGTGAAACCATCCATTCCGGCCTTCAAGGGCCTCTGTGGGACCCTGGACGCCTTCATTAGCCAGCATCGCCGCAAAAACGCCGTTTTCAGCTGCTTTCCCGGGATTGAGAGGCTTTATGGCAGGACGGGAATCTCCATATGACAAAAGTCCTCCGGTCATGGTTGTCGCAAGCGCGATGGCGTCTTCGATTCCTTGCGCGTCGAGATGATACAGTCTCGTACATGCGCAGGCACATGCAAGAGTACCGGCCATACCGGTGGAGTGGAAGCCTCTGGCGACCAGTCCCGGCTGTGCGGCCGAGGAAATTCGTATATATGCCTCATAACCGGTCGCCAAAGCCAGCAGCACCTCATCATTGGTGCTGTTCAACTTGTCCGCCAATGCGAAAACAGCGGGGATCAAATGAACTCCGGCGTGGCCGGCTGCCTTTTTATTGCCGTCATCCAGTTCAGCGCCATGTCCATAGACCGAGTTCATGAAAGCCGCTGAACGCGCAGGATACTTTTTCCCCTGAAACAGGACATAGCTCTCTTCAACGCCGCCCTGACCATATACTGCGCGCTCTACTGCCTTATTAAATACTTCGTTTTGCCTGTATCCGGCATAAGCTGCGGCAAAAAAGTCAATAATCAGTGTCTGAAGCTGGTTTTTGTCCTTTTCAGTTAATTCTATCCGATACAGATCCTGTGCCAGTTCAGTCGTCAGTCCCATTGGGAGCCTCCTTAAATCAT
>CADBPC010000113.1 GCA_902796425.1 uncultured Lachnospiraceae bacterium | reverse complement strand
CGGCATCCTGGGTGCCTGCGCTTATCCGGAGGCGGAAGAGCGCCGTGTCAGGATCCTCATGGAGAACGGCTACAACGCGATCCGCTCTGCTCACAATCCGGTCTCCAAGACCATGCTTGAATCCTGTGATCGTCTCGGAATGCTGATGATGGACGAGTTCGTGGACTGCTGGTATATTCACAAGACCAAATACGACTACGCGGGGATCCATAGTCAGTGGTGGCAGGCAGATCTGCGTGAGATGGTGGATAAGGATTACAATCACCCCTGTGTCATTATGTACTCCACCGGAAACGAGGTGGCGGAGACTTCCGAGAAGAAAGGCATCGCACTCACAGGTGATATGACGAAATATCTTCACAGCCTGGATGCCTCAAGACCTGTTACCTGCGGCGTCAATATTTTCTTCAACTTCCTCTATTCGATGGGCTTTGGTGTCTACAGCGACGACAAAGCGGATAAAGCGGTTGACGATGCCAAAAAAGTGCAGAGTGAGGGAAAGAAGAAAAAGCCTGTCGGAAGCGAGTTCTACAATACGCTGGCATGTATGCTTGGCGACCGCTTCATGAAATTCGGGGCGACGCTCCCGCCCAGCGACTGGAAGACCAAAGACGCCTATGCCAACATGGACATCGCCGGTTATAACTACGGGATCTGGCGCTACAAACATGACATTAAGAAGTATCCGAAACGCCTGATCCTCGGGTCGGAGACCTTCTGTAAGGACGCATGGCTGTTCTGGGAGATCGCACGCGACAACCCGAATATTGTCGGTGACTTTGTATGGGCAGGAATAGATTATATCGGGGAGACCGGGATCGGGGCGACGGAATATAAAGATTATCTGCTGACAGAGGACGAGAGCCACATGACCGGCGGTAACGGAAGAATCGATCTCTTGGGCAAGCCCCGTGCAGAAGCGGCTTACACGAGAGTGGCGCTGGAAAGAGAGAAGGGACCCCTCATCGGTGTTTTGCCTGTATATGAGGATGAAAAGCTGCAGCTTACCGGATGGCAGCTGTCCAAGGCTGTCGAGAGCTGGTCCTGGAGAGGCTGCGCGGGCCGCACTGCATATATAGAAGTTTATGCGAGGGCTGCCGAGGTTGAGATCTATGTAAACGGCAAGTCCTGCGGGCGCAAAAAGAGAGCAGTGAATGGCTGTATGTACCGCTTCAAAGCAATCTACGAGGACGGCGAGATCACAGCCGTTTCCTATGATGGGAACGGAGCAGAGATCGGACGATACAGTCTGAAGACGGCAGGAGAGGAGTCGGCCCTCCATGTGACCCCGGAAGAGAGTGTCGTGAAAGCCGGGGGCCTTAGCTTCATCCGCTTGCAGTATACAGATGACAGCGGCGTGTGGCAGCCTCAGGGCATTCATCATCTGAAGGTCAGTGTAGAAAATGGCGAACTTCTGGGACTCGGCAGCGCGAATCCGTATGTAAAAGGCAATTATACAGAAGATACAGTGCGCACCTACTTTGGTGAGGCAATGGCAGTGGTCCGCGCGGGAGACAGCGGCGCGGTGCGTGTCACAGTAACAGATGAGACAGGCGATACAGTCTGTGAGATTCCAATCGAATAAAGAGGGTTGTCAAGGGGAGGTAAACATGAAGACAAAACAAGCATTTAATCCGTATCTTCCGAGCTGGGAGTATGTACCGGACGCAGAGCCGCATGTGGTCGGGGACAGGGTCTATATCTATGGTTCCCACGATCTGTTCAACGGCATTAATTTCTGCCTCGGCGATTACGTCTGCTGGTCCGCGCCGGTCGACGACCTGGGTAACTGGACTTATCACGGCGTGATCTATAAAAGAGAGCAGGATCCCGCCGCGCCCAGGATCCGTACGACGAACGGACTGGCTGCGCCGGACATGGTCGTCGGCGATGACGGCCGCTATTACCTGTATTACTTTATGGGCGGCACGAAGATGATCTCTGTCGCGGTGTGCGACGAGCCCGCCGGAAAGTATGAGTTCTACGGCTATGTGCAGTACAAGGACGGCACGCCGATCGGAAAGAGAAATGAACCTTTCCAGTTTGACCCCGGCTGCCTCAAGGACGACGACGGCCGTCTCTATCTCTATACCGGATTTGCGTTTGGCGGCAATCCGATCCTGCTGGACGGCTCCAAACCCACCGAGCACGGTCCTATGTGGTTTGAGATCGACACGAAAGACATGCTGACAGTGATCTCCGGCGACGAGCTCCATTATATCGGCGTTAAGACCGGTGAGGAAGCAAAGGGAACGCCCTATGAGGAGCAGCCTTTCGGAGAGGCGAGCTCCATGCGCAAATTCGGTGATACCTATTACTTTATCTACAGTTCTCTCAACAGCCACAATCTCTGCTACGCGGCCAGCAAGAGCCCGACCGAAGGTTTCGAGTACGGGGGCATTCTGGTCAGCTGCGGCGACATAGGCCTTCCCGGCGTAGACGACGTTAACCACGCCAGAAATTCGACAGGCAATACGCACGGAAGCCTGATCGAGATCGGCGGAAAGTATTATATCTTCTACCACCGTCACACAAACCGCAAGCAGTCTTCCCGTCAGGCATGCGCAGAGGAGATCCGCTTTGAGGATGGAAAGTTCTATCAGGCGGAAATGACCAGCTGCGGTCTCAATGGCGGTCCGCTGGCAGGCAGCGGGGAATATCCGACGGCGATCGCCTGCAACGTATACGGAAAGAACGGCACCAGGTTCCTGAGCATGATCAAGATGCCCAAGAGAATGGGCCCCTATATCACGCAGAGCGGCAAGGACCGCGAGGGCGGAGACGAACAGTACGTTTCCAACTTCTGCACGGGATGCACGGTCGGCTTTAAATATTTTGACCTCAGAGAGACCAAAGAGATTCTGGTGAGACTGCAGGGGTACGGCAACGGATGTACCGTGACTGTCCGCACAAAGGAGCATGGCCCCGTTGTCTGTCGGATTCCCGTGGAGACGTGCAAACAGCATAAGCTCTTTAAGGGCACGCTGGAAGGTGAATTCAGCGAGAAAGTAGCGCTTTACTTCAGCGTGGAAGGCAAGGGCGGCACCTTTGACTTTATCAGTTTCGTGCTGCACTGACCTGATGGCGAAGGGGGAAGAAAATGAATTCGAAAATCTTTGAAAATCCGGCGCTGAAGACGAGGATCAAGTCCTCCAGCGTCAAAATACCGGAGATGGCGTTCGGCTATCTGGTCGCGCCATTCTGTGCCATGATCTCCAACGCGATCTTCGGCTCCTACCTCAACCGCTATTATGTGGACGTCTTGGGATGGACGAAGTTCGGCGTGTTCGCAACGCTGCTTCCAATGCTGTCCTCTATCGTAGTCATCGCGGGCAATATTCTGGTCGGTCAGTGGATCGACAACACGAGAACGGCGGCAGGAAAGGCACGCCCTTATCTGCTTCTCTCGATCCCGATGATCGCGGCAGCGATCTTCCTGATGTTCATGACCCCTCGGACGGGATCCGGCGCAGTGCAGATGATCTGGATCGCCGTGACTTACAATCTCTACTATGCGATCGCGTATCCATGTTACTACACAGCGCACAGTTCCATGGTCTCGCTCTCAACAAGAAACGCG
>CADBPC010000112.1 GCA_902796425.1 uncultured Lachnospiraceae bacterium | reverse complement strand
TCGATCATCGGCTCCTGGTCTTCTCCGACCGGAACTGTCGTCGCCTTGAAGGCAGTAATATCCGACGCCTGGGAAATCGGATAGGTAAAGAAGCCCACCGGGATGCTGTTCTCAAACTTGCGCATCTGGATCTCCGCCTTGACGGTGGGGTTGCGCTGGAGTCTTGCCACGGTGACAAGGTTGGCATAATAGAAAGTCAGCTCAGTCAGTTCCGGGATCTGGGACTGGATAAACAGGTTTGACTTTGCGGGATCAAGACCTGCCGCCAGATAATCCAGGGCGACGTTGATGATGTTCTGACGGACCTTCTCCGGGTTGTCGAAATTATCCGTAAGTGCCTGCGCATCCGCGATCATGATGTAGATTTCGTCGAATTCACCGCTGTTTTGCAGCTCGACTCTTCTGCGCAGGGACCCGACATAATGTCCGATGTGAAGTTTTCCCGTCGGCCTGTCGCCGGTAAGAATGATTTTGCTCATTGGTATGACCTCTTTTCCTAATATTCCAATCAATTCTAAACCACTTTCCCGTCCGTGTCTATCAGCACCCATCCCTCCCAGAGGCTGTGCATCACGGCCGGTTCCGGGATCTGGTTATTTCTGTGGCGGAGCGGTCGGATCAGGACGCTGTCATCTGCGCCGTTAAGCCTTCCTCCCCAGAAGCTGAAGGTGGAGTTGGCGGCGATCAGCCCCCGGCAGCGGCTCATCAGCATCATGTCGAGCATGCTGTCCTCCCCGGTGTTCCAGTCGCAGACGGTGACCGGCTCGTTCTTTGTCCCAAAGCTCTGGGCGGCGGCAAATTCCGGATCGTCCGAAAAAACAAAGAAACGGATCCTGCTGCCGGCAGTTCCTCCCTCCAGGCTTTCCAGGTACCTCACGGCGCTTTCATAATACTGCGGCGTACAGATCCCGCCCAGAAGCCCCGCATTTGCACTGTCGAGATAATCCCCCCGCCGGATGTGTACGGCAACGGAAAAGGTTCCCTCCTCTTCGATGCTGCGAAGCGCTTCTTCGTTCCTTTCGCGGATCTTCCCGTCCCTGCTCTCCGGGAACCGGAAGGCCTTTCGAAGCTCCGGCAGGATGTCTGCATAGTACTTGTTGCAGGCAAAATACCCTTCCAGATACCGGTCCTCCATCTCAAAGATCTCCGGATGATACATTTCGCTCTCCTGAAAAACCTTTGTAAGACCGAGCCTGTGAAGCACCCTGCCCGCGATTCCTCCGGGGCCGGTAAGGCGCCGTATATCGGCGGGCTGCGCCTGTGTCATTTCAAGACCGTCAAATCTTTTCAGCTCAAGGACGCGCGGCGCGAGCATATTCTTCTGAACTTCTGTGTCAAACCAGGAAAGGTCCAGGCGCACATCCTTTCCGAGAAGCCGCAGCTTCCGGTAGAGGGCGTACTGCTGCATCTGGTTTCCCAGACCCCCTGCAACTCTGATAATAATCATCCTGCACCCTCCCGGAGCTCTTCCCCGTCCAGAAGGCCAAGGAGCGCGAGCACGGCCCCCTGCCCCCACGGATACCATCCGTAGACCTGCGGGTGCCGGGCAAAATCAATACACTCCGCAAGCGCATTATCCACTCTTCCGTCCCGGATTATTGTCATAAGGGAAGGAATGGCCGGAGCGATGATCTCCCGCGCCTTCTCACCCCCGCCGTACAGGAATGACCACAGTATCATGCCGCTGGCCGACGTATCGACGTGTCCCTCCGGTGCGGGAAGAAGCCAGGGAAAAAGGCCATTGTCCTGCCTGCAGGGCAGCACCGCATCCAGGAGGCGGCTGAAGATCTCATCCGCTTCGACGGATCCGGGAAGCGCTCGTTTTGCCGACGCAGCTCCCATGAGTAGCCAGCCCGCAGCCCTGCCCCAGCCGACAAGGCCGTGCTTTTCCTGCGTGCCCGGATGCAGCGTATAGCCGTGATAAGGAAGGCCGGACCTCTTGTCCATTCCGAATTTCATATAATTACGGAGCTGCAAAAGTGCGAGCTCGCCTGCCCCGGCATCGCCCGAAAGTTCGCTGAAGGAGGCAAGGAAAAGCGCACTCTGTCCCGCACCGTCCGCATAGATGCAGCGGTTTCCCGCGGCGGGATTGTAGATCAGAGATCCCTCGTCATCCTTCGGCGCATCCTTAAGGAAAGCTGCAATTTTCCTCACTGCGGGGAGCAGTGCTTCATCCCCTGTCTGCCGGATGATTTCCGTCATCGCAAAGCCGGCGACTGCATCGTCTACAAACCGGACAGGCATGCCGCTTTTCTCCCAGTCCGAAAGCCATTCCTTCGCCCGGGCGCCCTGTCCGCACTGGGTCAGTCCCAGAAGAAGCATTCCCGCCGGCCAGAAGATCGGATCTGCCAGGCCTCCTCCTCTGCCAAGGATCCTTTTTGCCGCGTCCTTAAGCCGCTTTTTGACGCCGGGGTTTTTCAGCGTCCCCAGCATTTCTGCGGCTCTTTCCGCTGCGTCCTTTGTCACGCTCCCGTATGGGACCGCGTTTTCGTTTTTTTGTTCGTTATCCATCGTTATTGTCCGGCTGCCTTATTTTGCCGGCTTCCCGGCTAAGGTTCTATTTCTTCAGCTTCTGTCTCACGAGATTTTCAAGGTAGCCGAATTCCTCTGTCTTCCGGAAAAGGATAAAAAAGGTTCCGTTGAAAATCACTGTGATAATCACCGCCATCAAAAGGAACGACCCGTAGGTGAGATTCTTAAGGACCGCACCGGAGATCAGCATATTTACCGCTATGATGAGAACTACGCTCACCGCGTATTTTGCCGTATCCGCAAAATAGGAGGCCGGGCTCCTGTCAAAGCAGTCCCTGTAAATAATCACCGGCTTTGTCACGTTCGCAATAAGCCCCGATACGACCGTGCCCACGTAGATGCCCGCAAGGCCGATCCGCTGCACAAGCCAGATCGAGAGTACCAGGTTGACCGCCCCCTGGATGATCGCAAGGTATTTGTCCTGTTCAAAGACGCCTGCCGCTGTCTTGAAATTGGAAAGGACGATCCTGTCTCCCTTGAAATACAGATCGATGAGGATCAGCCATACCGCCGCGGACGGCAGCACCCACGCATCCCCGAGCCACAGCCTGATAAGGGGCGTCAGCAGGATAAAAAAGCCCGTCACCGCAAAGCCGTAAATCCAGGAGGCAAAAAAGCGGTATACCCTGAACAGGCGGAACTGCTTGTCCCTGGATTCCGTAGCGATCAGATTGCCGAAGCCCGAGATCACGGAATTGAAAATGATATTCACGAAATTGGTCACGGTGTTCATGACCAGGGTGTAATTGTCGACAAGGCCGGATACGGAGACCTGGATAAAGGACGAAATAATCAGGGAGTCCGTCTGGAGCCTTGCAACGTCGCCCACCTTGTGCAGGACAAGCGCCTTTGTTTTGGCCCAGATTTCGCCGCTCTCCTCGTCGGATAAGGGCTCGACGTCCTTATCCTTCAGGAAGGGATAGAGCCTGTCAAAATAGCGCGATACGAAGATCTTCTGCAGGAGCTGGATCGCCGCGTCCGTAAGAAGATAGAACAGGAAGCTCCTCGTAAGAAGAAGCACGACAAGCTGCGCCGCCGTCACGATGATCTTCGTTACGGTATTGATGTTTGTCTGGATATAATTCTGCTGGCGCGCGTTGCACAGACTGTATTTGTAGGAAACAAAATAGGTGCTGACGGTGTTGAAGAGGAAAATGAAGTAATAAAGCTCCAGCGCTGCCAGCGATACGCCCGGGTTCTTAACCAGGTACTTAAGAAACAGGGAAATCGCGATACCTATGGCTGCCACGACCATGGCGATTGTCCTGTATGCTTTTTTGTACATCTGCATATAGGACTTGACCTTCGAGATATCCTCATTCGCAACCGGGGCATAAAGTGCGAAGTTCAGCGCCGTGCCGATTCCGAGCTCCGCCATCGAAAGGATGGAGAGGACATTGGTGTAGGTGCTGTTGATGCCAAGGAGCTGCTCGGACAGGATCCGGATAAATACGGTGCGCAGAATAAAGGACATCAGCGCTGTCGCTGCCTGTCCCAGATATCCGTATGCGATATTCCTCTGTGCAAGCCGTACACGGCTCTTCTGCTGTGCCATCTGTTACTCGTTAAGACACCGGCGAAGGAGTTGTGCTGCCTCCGACGCGCGGGCGGTATATTCCGGCATGACCTTTGAAAGGCACTGCCTGATCTCTTCTTCTTTTTCCATCAGCCATGCCGCAGCCTGCGTAAGCTGGCCGGGATCCTCCAGGCTCTGTACGGGAAGGACATACCCCTCATCCGTCCCGAAAAGGTCCTTTGCGATGCCCTTTGCTTTTACGGAATAGCCGAGGACCAGCGTCGGGACCAAAGACGAATAAGCAGCAATGGTTGCATGCGTCCTTGCCCCGATAAAGAACCTGCACTGCGAGATCACGCCCTTTAACTGTTCGGCGGGAAGGTCCGGAACCATGTATACTCTCGGCTGACCTTCGAACATCCCCGCAAGGTTCGAGAGCACCTTTCTGTCGTCATTGTTTTCCCAGACGACATGCGGGATCAGGGCGATATCCATATCCGTAGTATCAAGAAGCCGCTGTATAAGAGCGCGGAAGCTCTCCGTAAGAGCCCCGGGGTTTTTGGCGTACTCGCCGGCAAGGGGACTCAGGTTAAGGCCCGCCGTGCCGCCGCGCTCTATGGCGCTCTTTAGTCTGTCACGGATGTCCTCCGGCACTCCCTGTATGTCCGCGGGAAGCGTAAAGGCGGGATCCGGGACAAGCCGGAGCTTATCGCTCTCTCCGAGGGCCTCCTTCAGGGCGTCACAGGTGATGCTCTCTCTTGCGAGAATAAGATCGTAGCGCTTCAGGTCATGAATAAGGGCTCTGTTTTCCGGCTTTAAAAGGGACGGCTCCACAGAGCACCCCAGAAGGACTGTTTTTGCTCCCTTTTTCTTAAACATGCCGTTTGCGAGCATGCAGTCGCCGATCATGGAATCGTAGCAGTAATTATCGCCGCCGATGGAAACGGCGAGCTTCGGCGAGCCGGCCGCTTTCAGCCGGTATCTTAAATAGGACTCATAGTCCTTTGTAACCTTCCGCAGGGCATAATAAAAAACATGCGCCGCAGGGTGGTCCTCGAGCCGCCGCTCGCTGACAATGTCCAGTCTTTCCCGGATCTTACCCGGAAGATATTTTTGATCCTCGTCTGCGCGGCAGCTGACAAGCCGTATTTTGCCGGGAGCAGACAATCCTGCGTTTTTCCCGCCGGAGTCCTTGCCTGTAAGGAGCCTTGTCAGGCTGTCCACAATTGCCTCGCACCCGTGGTTTCCGCTCCCCGCATGCATATACAGCGCTATGGAGGGGTCATTTTGTGAATATGTGCTCATGCCATTTTAACCGGTTACTGTATAATCTTCTGTTTGTGCGCGCGGATTTTTCTGTACATCCGCCTGTAATTGGAGGGGAAAATCGCCATCATTACAGAGCGCATCTTGTAATCCTCCGGGAGCTTCATAAAGCTCCCCGGGACCTTCCTGTATTCCAGAAGCTTGCTGTGAAGGAGATTGAATTCCTCCTGGTACAGCGCCTGGAGCTCGTCCGGCAGCATCAGAATCTTACCCGCCGTAAGGACGGCGTAGATAATCTGGATGGAAGCCAGCTTTGCTTTTGTATCCCTGCCGGCCGCAAGAAGCGGGAAATGCTCATCAATAATCTCGCCCGCCGTCTCCCAGCACCGGACCTGGTCCATATGTGTCTTTGTAAAGGGCCGCTCCATCGCGCCCTTCGGGTTGATCAAATACCTGTAAAGCTTTCTGGCCGTGCGGACATAAATCAGGGGCGCCCCTTCGTTTCCGGCAGCCGCAACGTCCATCATAAAGAGGAAATCCTCTCCGATGGAGAAGTCTTCCCGGAAGCGGACCCTGCCGATCGCCTTTCTGGTAAAGAGCTTGCTCCAGATGCGGGTGTCCTTTTCAAGGACGGCGCCGCTTATGATCTCATCCCCCATAAAGACAGAAAGCTCGCCGATTTCTTCCGCATGGTTCTTCGGCTTTTTGGCAGCCTTCGGCTTTTCTCCCGCCTGAACGGACGCAAAGCCGCACCCTGCGATGTCCGCTCCGGTATTCGCAAGAATGTCCATCAGGACCGCAACCATGTCGGGCTCTAAGGCGTCATCCGCATCGAGGAAGGTGATAAACTCGCCGTTTGCCGCCGTGATCCCGCGGTTTCTTGCCGCAGAAACGCCCTCCTCCTTTGAGTGAATGATCCGGACTTTCTCGTTTTCTGCAGCTATCGCGCGGCAGAGTGTGAGCGTATCATCCGTGGAACCGTCGTCCACAACGATGACCTCGATGTCCTCCCAGGTCTGCGAGAGTGCGCTGAGAATGGCGTCCTGAATTGTTTTTTCACTGTTATACGCCGGTATGATTACCGTTACCAGTTCTGCCATATCAATCACCTCTGCCGCTGCCGCGGCCTTTTGCTTTGTGCTCAGCCCCTGCTCCCGTCCTTTATCCGGAACGCGCTCCTGACCGCAAGGACGGTCAGAAGGTTCGGGCTGTCTATCACTGCGCCGATAAGCCTTGAAGCCGGATCGGACGGCTTTTTCCTTAAGGCATGCATCCTTTCCTTAAGATGATCGCTTTCACAGATTTTCCTTAAGTTTCCGGAAAGCTCCGAAAGGGATACGCCTCTTCGGCGTATCTCATTTTTCATAACCAGCAGCATCAGGTAGAAGAATTCCCCCGCCACCTGGTCTTTTAGCCCAAGGCTTCCGTCCCGGTCCTTCTCATCCGAGACCTTCAGGAGCGCATTCGTTAGAAGCTTTATGTTCTCATGCATTCCGGCGTCGTATTTGTGGACCATCGAGCTGTCAAGGAACCGGTAATGATACCAGAACGCCCCCCGCAGGACGACGATTCTCTCCGCGTCCAGCATGGCAGGAAAGGTGATGTTTACATCCTCTCCCATACGGACCTCCGGCTTAAGAAGCCTTAAGTTGTCCAGAATCAGGCTGCGCGAGATCAGCTTCATGCAGCGGGACATGATGAGTGTCCGTCTCTCGTTGCCAAGGAGCCTTTTTTTGATTTCGCTCTCAAGCTTTTCGCCTGTATACTCGCCCTCAGGGGCCTCGTTGTCCTTGTTCTCCCTGCTTCCGGATTCGTGTTCGATGACATAGCCGCTGCACACGATCTCTTTTGCCGATCCGGTCAGGTGCTCCGAGAGGTTTTCCAGAAGCTTTGCATCGACCCAGTCGTCCCCGTCCAGGAAACACAGATACGGCTCCTTAGAGAGTTCCGCCGCTCGCATCCAGGTCCGCATGAGTCCCTCGTTCTCTTTGTGGACGACGCGGATTCTCTCATCCTCTGCCGCGTATCTGTCGCAGACCTCGCCGCTCCCGTCGCTCGAGCCGTCGTCGATCAGGTAAAGAGTAAAGTCCCTCCTCGTCTGGTTAAGAATGCTCTCGATGCACTGCGGAAGGTATTTTTCGACGTTGTATACCGGCACGATCACCGCGATCATGGGGTTATTTGTTTTGTCCGAGAATCCTCTCATAAACCTTTTCTATGCTTTCAATATGTCTTTCAAGGGAAAACTTCTGCCTTACGATCTCGCAGCTTCTTCTCCCTGCATTGATCCGTCTTTCATCGTCCTCAAGATACGAGCAGAGTGCATCCGCCATGGCGGCGGTATCTCCCACTTCGCAAAGGACGCTGTTGTCCCCGTCCGCAGCAACCTGCGGGATGCCTCCTGCGTTGGTCGAAACCACTGGAAGAGCGCACCCCATCGCCTCGAGTACGGAGATCGGCATCGCCTCCATATGGGACGGGAGGAAGAAAACGGCGCTCTCTCGTAAGAACGTTTCCTTTTCCTCTTTCCTGACCCACCCGGGCAGAAGTACATTTTCTTTCAGTATTTCCGGCGGAAGGTTATTTTTAAGCCATTCATCGCCGCCGATACCGCAAAGGGCAAAGCGCGCTCCGGGCAGCTTTGACGTGACCCTCCGGATCACCTCCGGCATTTCGTAAAGGCCCTTTCCTTCCGTCAGCATGCCGAGGAACAGGATCTGCTGTTTCTTCCTCCGGACAGCCATGACGCTCTCTTCCAGATACTCCGGATGGAGAGGAGCATAATTGGGAATCACCGTTATCCGCTCCGGCGGGACGATCTGCGAGAAGGTCTGTTTCCAGTTCTCCCCGAGCGCGATAATGCAGTCGCATTTCCCGTAGATATCACGGACCAGCCGCTTTTTAAGTGCGGATGCGTTCGTGTAGAGTTCATCAAAGGCCGAGCCGTGGATGTGGTTGACCACAGGGATCTTCCACGCCCTGCTCATCAGGATAAACGGCATCTTCCGGAAAAAGCTGGGGCCGAAGGATGAATGAATGTGCACGAGGTCCGGCTTCCTTTTGCAGAGAATCCGGAAAAAGCTGACATACGCCTTCAGCGCCTTTAACAGCTTGTCCTTCCTGCTGCCGTCGCGGTAGGACTGCACATAGGTCACATCGTAGTCTTCCTCCAGCCTGCTGCCGTAGTAGCCGGACGTCACGGCCGCGATCCCGCCCTGCACCATGGGATCCGGCACGATCATGCAGATTCTTTTCTTCCGGTCCTCCTGCCGCGTCACCTTGCACCTCTTCCGAACAAAACCACCACGACGGTCTGCAGCAGAATCTTGAAATCCAGTGTCAGCGACCAGTTGTCGATGTATTTCAGATCCATCCTTACGACATCGTCAAAGCTCTCGATTTCGCTTCTGCCGCTCACCTGCCAGAGCCCTGTAAGACCGGGCGTCATAGAAAGGCGCCTGCGGTAGTGCTCATCGTATCTTTCAAACTCATCCTCGGTCGGGGGCCTCGTCCCGACAAGGCTCATGTCTCCCTTTAAAACGTTCAGGAACTGCGGAAACTCGTCCAGGCTCGTCTTTCTTAAGAACGCGCCGACCTTCGTGATCCTGGGATCCTTTTTCATTTTAAACATCAGGCCGTTCATCTCGTTGAGACCGGCCAGTTCCTTTTTTCTCTCCTCGG
>CADBPC010000111.1 GCA_902796425.1 uncultured Lachnospiraceae bacterium | reverse complement strand
GGAGAAGGAAGTAATACAGGCCTACGATGTCTGGAAAGAGAAGAAGAATTACGGCAAGGTCAGCATGGGCGTTGTCCGGACGACCTACCTGATCGATGAGAACGGGATTATCATAAAGGCCTTTGATAAGGTGAAGGCTGCGGATAATCCGGCGCAGATGCTGGGAGAGCTGGGATGAGGATTATCATCTCGCCGGCAAAGCAGATGCGGGTGGAAACGGATCTTTTCGCCTGCAGGGAGCTCCCGGTATTTCTTGACAGGGCAGAGGTCCTGATGGAATGGATCCGGAGCCTGTCCTATGAGGAGCAAAAGAGGCTCTGGGCATGCAATGACAAAATCGCAAGGCAGAACTCGGAGCGCTTTGCCCATATGGATCTTCGAAGGAACCTGACGCCGGCGCTGCTCGCCTATGACGGCATCCAGTACACCTATATGGCGCCGGCAGTCTTTGAGGACGGCCAGTACGATTATGTCCAGGAGCATCTGCGGATTCTGTCCGGCTTCTACGGCGTGTTAAGGCCCATGGACGGCGTTGTGCCGTACCGGCTGGAGATGCAGGCAAAGGCGGGCGTCAGCGGGCATAAAGACCTGTACGATTTCTGGGGCGAGAGCCTATATCGTGAGGTTGTGGATGATGGCAGGATTATCATAAACCTCGCCTCAAAAGAGTATTCCAGATGCATAGAGAAATACCTGCAGCCCGGAGACCGGTACATCACCTGCATTTTCGGCGAGCCGGAGGGCGGCAGAATCGTGCAGAAGGGTGTTTACGCAAAGATGGCCCGGGGCGAGATGGTGCGCTATTTGGCGGGGATCCGGGCCGGAAGCCCCGAACAGATGAAGAGCTTTGACTGGAGCGGATACCGGTTCGATGAGGGACGCTCCTCAGACAGTGAATACGTTTTTGTCCGCAGTAAGTGAGCCGGAGGGCGGGGTCCGGGGCTCAGTGAGTCGGAGGGCGGGCCCGGGGGGGGGCAGTCCCGACTCTCAATGGAGGTGCTGATACAAAATGATGATGATAGAGATAAATCATGAACTGCAGGTAACCTGCCCGGAGAGCTTCCACGTGATGGATGACGAGGAGCGGAGCAGGCTGAATTTCCTCGGGGAGGGCGAGTTTGAATGTCTCTCCGATCCGGAAAGGCATATCATGATCTGCATTGGCTGGAAGAAGCTGACGGGGCTTGCCGCGGCTCTGGTGAGCGCATCAATGACGGCCGGAAGCATGGAGAAGAGGATCCGCAGGCCCATGAAGCGGTTTGGCTACCGGATGACCGGCACGAAAACGCTGCGCATTGACGGAGAGACTGCAAGCGGCTACGGCTATGAATATGAGGTGCAGGATATCGCGATGGCGGGCGAGTCTTACGCGTGCAAGCGCGGCAGCGTAATGTATTATTTCCACGCATACTATCGCAAGGCCCTGCTGGAGGACAGCGTTCCCGTCTGGGAAAGAATCGTGGATGCAATGAGGTGGAATAAGGAGTCCGAGGCCTGATCCCATGACGCTTCAAATCTCTGACGATTTTGATCTGGATAAGATAGCGGACAGCGGGCAGTGTTTCCGCTGGGTGAAGGAGGCTTCCGGCGCGTACCGGATCATCCACAAAGGCCGGCGTCTCAGGATCCGGCCGCTGGGAGGCGAGACATTTGACCTCTCCTGCGATGAGGAAGAGTTCCGGAATCTCTGGCACGACTATTTTGACCTCGGCGAGGATTACCGGTCCGTTCGCAGGCGGGTAAACAGGGATGAGGACCCCTTTCTTGCGGACGCCTGCGAGTACGGGAAGGGCATCCGGATTCTGCGCCAGGATCCGTGGGAGATGCTCATCAGCTTTATTATTTCCCAGAACAAAAATATCCCTGCGATCAAAAAGGGGATTGAGATGCTCTGCGAGGCAGCAGGAGAGCGGGTGGAAGATCCCGCCGGCAGCTATTATGTTTTCCCCTCCCCGGAGGAGATACTGTCCCTTGACGATGAGAAGCTCGCCGCGTGCAGGCTCGGGTACCGGTGCCGCTACGTGAAGGCGGCGGCAGCGGATGTGGCAGCGGGCAGGCTGGATCCGGAAAGCCTTCTCGATGCATCCGAAGAGACGGCGCTGGAAGCGCTGATGAGCGTCTGCGGCGTCGGGATCAAGGTCGCAAACTGCGTATCCCTGTTCGGCCTGCACCATATTGACGCATTTCCGGTCGATGTGTGGATCCGCAGGATCCTGGATCGTGAATACCCCGGGGGATATCCCAAAGAGAAGTACAGCCCGTACAACGGGATCTACCAGCAGTATATGTTCTTTTACTATCGGGACTTCGCTTTCAAAAGGAACAACTTGTTTGTATAGAAGGAAATGATTTATGAAGTACGATTTTGATCCGACTTCCTTCGGGCGGGGCCAGATGATCGTCCGCCTGGACAACGGCGTACTCGTCGGCGGCACCGAGTGGCGCACCGACAGCAACATCGCATGCTATTGATGAATCTTTTGATGAATCGCGGATCCGGATCCTCCGATTCATTTCCGATATCCGGTATATACATCCGATTCATTTTTGGGAGGAAATAAAGGATGAAAAACAGAATGACCATCATATTTTCGCTGGCTGTTTTTGCTCTTGTCCTTGGGTTTGGCGGTATTCACGCCAGCGCATACGGGAAATCTCATGTTGAAGTCGGGGAGGAGATTGTTTCCTCGTCAGCTTTGAGCGGGGGGAACTATTCCGCAGATAATCTGTGCGACTATAACCTTACGACCGCGTGGGTGGAAGGCGCCTCCGGAGACGGTATCGGTGAATATGTCGAGTTTGAAGTCGCAGAAAACCAGAGAATTGACGACATCGTCATTGCGACCGGATACCAGAAGAGCGACGCCCTGTTTGCCAAAAATTCCGCGCCGACGAGAATTACGATTTCCTCTGGTTCCTATCGTGAGACAGTTGATGTGAAGGATGAGATGGGGTTCCAGGTTATTCCCATCACGCCCGTGGTCAGCAATGGCAGGGTCCGCGTCCGCATAGATGCTGTCCGCCGGGGCAGCAAGTACACGGACACCTGTATTTCGGAGCTTCATTTCCTGCAGGAAGCGGATTACAGGGGGAAATACAAGAATACTACGATTTCTTTTGCGACGATCTACGGCAGCGCGGATGCGTACGGCATTATAACCGCGAGGGACAAAAGCGGCGCTGTGAAGTGGAGCAAGGTGATTTCCGGCTATATGACCGAGCTGACGACGCTCCAGGCGATAGGAATCAAGGGTAATCAGTTCCTCTATCTGCAGATGGGAACGATTCACGCCTTAAATCCTTCAAACGGCAGGGAGAAATGGTCTAACGATGAGTTCGGCGGCGCGTCCGCGTCCTTTGTATTTACCTCGGACAACAAGCTGATTCTCTGCGGCTATTATGGACCGGACTTCTTCATGTGCGATGCTGACGGCAGAACGATCGCGAGCATCGGTTCGTTTGATGACAGATACTATTGGCCTTACGAAATCCGGTTAAACCGTGATGAGACCATCGCCGAGGTTACTCTTGACGGCGGAATTCCGTATCCGGACTCCGTAAGGTTTATCGTTGATCTCAGGGATTTCTCCTACCGGATGGCGAAGTGACGGCGCGCGGGGCGTTACGCGGCCGCCGCGGGGCAAAGCCATGAACTCGGGACCACGGAGTTATAGTATACGCGGCAGCTATAACAGTATGCAGTACAGATATTATACAAAAGAGCCTCCAAAGGATATTATCATAAGCAGAAGCTATAATTAATTGAGATATCAGGAGGCAGAAAATGAAGGATACTATAATTGACCTGTCAATGAAATTCTGGAATGCTTTAAAGGAAGCGGACACAGCGGGAATGCGCTCTGTATGTGACCCCGGATGCTATTTTGTCCACATCGGGATGAACTGCGGCCTGGATCATGAAATGGAGGCATTTGATAAAAAGCTCTTTCAGCCGACAGACATCACGATTCACTCTCAGGAGGTCAAGGAGTGGGGTGATGTGGCAATATGCCTGACAGATGTTGATTACGGACTGCTGCTTGGCGGCAAGGAAACGACACATCATTTTATGACGACAGAAGTGTACCAGAGGCGGGGAAATGACTGGAAAATGATCCAGTTTACCTTTACGGCGCTGGTGCATTGACAGGACTTCATGATAAAGTGTATTCGGAATGGCAGCGAGGAACCCGGCCAGCCGTATGCGAGGCACACAGTTAATGATTTTAGTAAGGTAAAGGAGAAGGGTATGAGCAAGACATGGCTGATTACAGGCTGCAGCGAGGGAGGCATCGGAGCAGGGATTGCCAAGGCGGTGCTGAAGAGGGGCTATAATGCTGTGGTGACGGCTAGAAGCCTGGAGAAGGTTGAGAGTATCGTTAAGGACTACCCGGATACAGCGCTTGCGGTGGCCCTGGACGTGACGGATAAGGCGAGCATAGCGGCAGCGGTCGATGCCGCGAAGGCAAAGTTTGGCTGGATCGATGTGCTGGTTAATAACGCAGGATACTGCTACCGCTCTTCCGTTGAAGAGGCTGACCGCGGCGGTGTGGACAAGATGTTCGAGACCAATTTCTTCGGCCCGGTTGCCCTCATCCAGGCTGTTCTGCCGGATATGCGCGCAAGGAAAGACGGAGCGATTATTAATATCTCCTCGATCGGCGCAGCGAGAACCGGTGCGGCCTCCGGTTATTATGCGGCAACCAAAGCGGCGCTGGAGCTGATGAGCGAGGGCCTCTTTGCAGAGCTGAAGCCCCTCGGAATTAAGGTGATGATCGTGGAGCCCGGCGCGTTCCGCACACATTTCTATGATTCTTCACTCAAGGGCGCCGATATGACGATCGGAGATTACAGCGAAACCGCATGGAAGCGCTCGCCTCAGAATGCCATCAATCAGGGCAACCAGCCCGGCGATCCGGACAAGGCCGGAGACGTATTAATCGACGTAATTGAGAGCGAGAACTCCCCTCAGAGACTCCTCCTTGGGAGCGATGCGATTAAGGCAGTGCGCGGCGCCCTGAATGCCAGACTGGATGAAATCACGGCGTGGGCGGATTATTCTGTCAGGACAGACTTCACCTGAATAATTTCCCTGTCAGGGTTCGCGTGCGGAAGGTGCCAGGAATACGATGGTTTCCGCGATCTCGTCCGCTGTGTGTGCAAATCCGTCTGCCACCCATTCCTTCAGCATGAGGCCGATTCCGCCAAGGATGAAACAGTTGCTGTAGCGGCGCTGCAGCTCCCGGTTGCCGGAATCCTTGAGAGAGTCCTCCTGCAGAGGATACCGCATGGACTCATTGCAGACATTGATGCATTCTTTTAAAAACAGGTCAAAGAGCGAGTTCCGATAGATCAGCTCCAGAAACTCCCGGTGGGACTGCCAGTAGCGAAAGAACCCGGCGTACAGCTCGCGGGGATCGCTTTTGCTGAAATCTACCCGGCGCAGGAGTTCCGAAACCAGATAATCCGTACAGTAGACGATCAGATCCTCTTTGCTGTCACAGTTGCGATAAAACGTGCGCCTTGAGAGACCCGCCTTTCTGCAGATATCCGTCACCGGAATATCGTCGAAGTTTCGGTATTTCATATGGTAAAAAAGCCCGCCGGCAAGCGCTTTGGGCAAACAGGGACCGGTACTCGTGGGCGGCCGGAATCCGGAGCGCCTGCAGAAGGCAGTTGAAGCCATGAAGGGAGCGGGCGTAGAGGGATATGGAAAAACGTGCGACATTTCAGACAAGGCATCCCTGGATGAGTTTGTCAAGTATGCGGTTTCTATCGCGCCGATCGGCAATGTGGTCAATGCGGCGGGGGTAGATTCCGGAGCAAGCGAAATGATCTGGAAAATCAACGTGCAGGGAACCATCAATGTTGTCGAGGCATTTCTGCCGTACATCGACGGATCCTGCCTAGTGAACTATTCATCCATTACCGGATACTACTATCAGCCGACAAAAGAAGAGATCGAGATTTGGGGCGATCCTACGGCAGAGGACTTCTTCGAGAAATCCTTCCAGTGCACGACGACCAAAGAACTCGATCCCCGCATGGCATTTATGGGACAGCAGTTCCTGACCTACATCGCGTCGAAGAAATTCGTTCAGTACTATACTGCAGCAAATGCACTGCGCTTTGGAAAGAAGAACAGCCAGATCTTCTCCGTAGCTCCCGGCTCCTTTGATACACCGATGCTGAGAGAGAACACGGAGGAAGCACTCGCCGGCATTGCGCGGGGAACTGCATTCGGGCGCCTGGGCAGGCCTGAAGAGATGGCAGACTTCATCATCAAACTTCTCGAGCCCGGCCACGAGTACCTGACCGGCGTCGATCTCATCCTTGACGGCGGAAAGCATGCCATGGGCACGGTTAAACAGTACGAATAGGAGCTCAGAAGTTACAGATACGCACAGAGAGCCACGGGTACAGACCCGTGGCTCTTTTGGATCAGATAATGCATGAGACACGGGGTCAGACCCCGTGTCTCACTCACGACTCATGAATTCTCCGCTGAATAGAATTCCGTGCTGGTTGTATTTGCCTGGATCAGTACCGAGCTCTGGTTAAATGCTTTAATCATGTCGTCCGCAGCTGCGTGAACCGCATCGATCGTGGTGTCGCTCAGATAGATTACGAGGGTGTATTCCTGATAGCGGGTTCCTTCATATTCCCAGCCGCCGTGCGCTTCCTGGATTGTATAGCCGCCGAAGTGCTCGATCAGGATATCCTCCGCACGCTCCCTCGCTTCTTCCGGACTGCATACCGGTTCGTTCGTATCCTTATCATTGGTTCCAAGATACATCACATACTGAATATCCTGACCTTCCGCCTGTGCATCCGCCGGCTGAGCCTCTGCTGCCTGTGTATCTGCCGGCTGCTGCGCGGTTTCCTGCTGCATGGGCTGCTGCGCTGCCCCGGGGGTACGTACAAGACTCACAACAGACAGGCAAAGTGCGATAACAGAGATTATCAGTGCAAGAGTTCCGGATTTCTTATTCATTTTCGTTTCTCCTTTGCTTTTGCGGATATTATGGGCAGGCGCAGGGATACTTGTCAACCAGGCGCGAATTGTCTATGCTTCTTTTATAGGCGTGAAAACGGAGGGAGATTCACTATGAGACTGAAGACAGAAAGACTGATCCTGCGTCGTTTTGAGGACAGCGATGCGGAAAGTGTATTCGAATATGCAAAAGACCCGGATGTAGGCCCGATCTGCGGGTGGCCGCCGCATCAGAACATTAAGGAGAGCCTTGATGTCGTCAAAAATGTGCTCAGCGCCAAAGAGGCATATGCCATCTGCCTGAAGTCGGATAATAGGGCGATCGGCGCGATTGAGCTGAAGCTGAATGGCCATACGGACATGACGGAGCAGGACGATGAGTGCGAGCTAGGCTACTGGCTGGGAAAGCCCTTCTGGGGGCAGGGAATCATGCCCGAAGCCGTGATGGAGATGCTGCGCTATGCCTTCGAGGACCTGGGAATGACAAAGGTCTGGGTCGGATACTATGAAGGCAATACAAAATCGAAGCGCGTACAGGAAAAGGCCGGCTTCCGTTATCAGTGGAAATCCGAAGGAGTCGATGTTCCGCTGATGCACGAAAAGCGGACGGGGCATGTGAGCAGCATGACAAAGGACCAGTGGCAGTGGGACAGAATGTATGAGGCAGCCAAAAAGGTGCTGAACCCCCGCAGGATCTCTGACTATGTTACCGCAGGGGAGGTCTCCGCGGCGGTTATGTCTTCTACGGGGAAAATCTATACAGGCGTCTGCATCGACACCTGCTCCACACTCGGCATCTGCGCGGAGCGTAACGCCATCTTCAACATGGTTACGAACGGCGAACAGGAGATACAGAAGGTCCTTTGCATCCCGCCGGTCAAGGGAAAAGGTGCACCCTGCGGAGCCTGCAGGGAGCTTATGGTGCAGCTGATGGCGGACAATTACAAAGGCGTCGAGATCATGCTGGACTACGAAAACGAGAAGGTTACAACCCTCGGAGAACTGACGCCGGAGTGGTGGATCTGAATGGGCCTGTCGGAGCAAGGCAGGCGGGGATTCTACAATCATAAAGCATGTGTTTTGGAATGAATAACATGATGAACAACAAAGAGATAATGGCTATAGAGAATACTCCTGAATATGATCAATTGCTTCTGAATGTTGGAGAAACATTCGAACGGGGGCGTCAAAGCGCTGCTGCGGCTGTAAATACTGCGATGGTCCAGACTTACTGGAAAATCGGCAGACAGATCGTGGAGTATGAACAGCATGGAAACGAAAAAGCTGAATATGGATCAGATGTACTGAACAGACTTTCCAAAGATTTGACAGATAGATATGGCAAAGGATTCAGTCATAGTAAT
This sequence comes from uncultured Lachnospiraceae bacterium, assembly GCA_902796425.1. Classification (GTDB taxonomy): domain Bacteria; phylum Bacillota; class Clostridia; order Lachnospirales; family Lachnospiraceae; genus CAG-791. Next base: position 789 of record CADBPC010000111.1, on the reverse strand, counting down.
GTTGTCTATATGAGAAGACTCTATCTGACCTATCCAAAAAGTCAGACACTGTCTGACTTTTTGACATGGAGCCATTATGTCGAACTTTTAAAGATAGATGACCCGCTTGAACGTTCCTTTTATGAAAAAGAATGTGAGGCGGAGCACTGGGGCGTTCGAGAACTGAAGCGCCAGATGAAGAGCATGCTTTTCCATCGACTGGCGCTCAGCACGGATAAGCAGGAAGTCCTGAAGCTGGCATCCGAAGGACAGATCATCGAGAAGCCTGAAGACATATTAAAGGAGCCATACGTCTTTGAATTTACCGGCCTGCCGCAGCTTCCTGTGTATGAGGAAGGAGACCTGGAAGAGGCGCTTGTCAACAACCTGAGTCTGTTCTTCCTGGAACTTGGGAAAGGATTCACCTATGTAGGGCGACAGCAGAAAATAGTGATCGGAGGAAGAACCTACAAGGTTGATCTGGTATTCTACCATCGAATCCTGAAATGCTTTGTTCTGATAGACCTGAAACGAGGAGAGGTTCAGCACGAGGATATCGGACAAATGAACTTCTATCTGAATTACTACCGTGAGGAGATGAATACCGAAGGGGATACCGAGCCGATTGGCATTATCCTTGGTGCATACCAGGATAAATTGGTTATGCATTATGCGCTGCAGAATATCACCAATCAGGTTTTTGTCAGCCGATATCAGTTGTATCTGCCGAATCGTGAACAATTGGAGTCGGAATTCAGGAGATTCACACGCAGCGAGGAGGACACGGAGTAAAGCATGTCGCCTGCCGGG
>CADBPC010000110.1 GCA_902796425.1 uncultured Lachnospiraceae bacterium | reverse complement strand
TGCACCAAGAAGAATCTGATTAAGATCGTCCTTGGCCTCGGCATCGTCGACTACGGCGTTAATCTTCTGATCGTAAGCTTCGGATTTAATGCGCGCGGAACAGCTCCCATCTATCAGGTGTCTGACCTGCTCAACGGCGTGGCATCGCACTTCTATGTCGATCCCGTGCCGCAGGCCCTCACGCTGACCAGCATCGTTATCGGTGCCTGCGTGGACGCCATGGCGCTTTCGCTCGTTATTATGATCTACAGGAAGTACAAGTCGATCAATGCAGATGATGTAAGGAGGTTGCACGGATGATACAGCATTTTCCAGTGCTCGCTGTAATGCTGCTGTTCCTTGCCGCATTTCAGGTTGAAATTTTCGGTTCAAAGAATGCGCAGGTACGCAACAGTATTACGTTTGCGGCAACAACCATTTCTCTGTTGATGATCCTGGCTCTTATCAAGCCGGTTATGATCGATGGGCAGATCATTTCCTATTGGATGGGCAACTGGTCTCCCGTCGGCGGCTATGCCATCGGTATCGGCTATGAAGTCGACGCGCTCAGCCTCTTCTTCGCCCTGCTGGTATCGGCTACCTTCTGGCTGTCCGCGGTCTATTCCTTCGGCTACATGGAAAAGGATCATCATCTCGGTCACTACTACACCCTGTTCCTGATGCTCTCCGCATCGGTCCTGGGCCTTACACTGACCGGTGATATCTTCAATATGTTCGTCATGATCGAGGTCATGACCTTCGCGTCGGTCGCACTGACCGCGTTCCGCAACAACAACGAAGGCGCTCTGGAAGCGGCATTCAAGTATCTGGTCATCGGTTCGATGGGTTCTTCCTTCACACTGACCGGTATCGCCCTTCTCTATGGAAAGTGCCACACACTGAACATGGCCCAGCTCTCCTCGATTCTCTCCGGAGATCTGTCCGGCTCCACCATGATGGCGCTCGGCCTGATCATCGCGGGCTTCGGCATCAAGAGCTATATCGTTCCGTTCCACACACCTGCCGCTGACGCCTATACCGCCGCTCCGACCTCCATCTCGATGGTCTTCTCCGGTATGGTCAACAAGGCCGGCGTTTACGGAATGATCCGTGTTGCCTATATCATCTTCCGCGCAATGGACAAGAGCGCGCTGCAGACAATCCTTGTACTGTTCGGCGCTGTCACAATGTTCGTAGGCGTTACGATGGCTCTTACGCAGCACGAGTTCAAGAGGCTCCTTGCCTTCCACAGTATTTCCCAGATCGGCTACGTTATCACTGCAGTGAGCCTCGGCTCCGCACTGGGACTTACAGGCGGCCTGTTCCACGCCATGAACCACACACTGTTCAAGGGACTCCTGTTCCTGACAGCAGGCGCGGTCCTGACAAAAACGGGAACAACCAACCTCGACAAGCTCGGCGGTCTCTCAAAGAAGATGCCTGTTACCACAGTCTGCTTCCTTGTCGGCGCCGGCGCGATCTCGGGTCTTCCGCCCTTCAACGGCTTTGCCTCCAAGTGGATCATGTACCAGGCGATGTACACCAAGGCTGTAGAGTCTCACAACTTCCTCTACGCAGTCGTCGTCATCACTGCCCTGGTTGTATCCGTCATGACACTCGCTTCCTTTATCAAGGTCACGCAGGCCGTGTTCTTCGGCCAGCTCCGTCCGGAGTATGAGGATGTAACCGAGGTCTCCATGTCCATGAAGATCCCGATGGTCACCATGGCTGTCCTGTGCGTCTTCTGCGGCGTGTTCTACAACCTGATCAACCGCGTATTCCTTTATCCCGCATCGAGCGCAGCGCTCAACTGCGTGAACTACATCGACAGGATGATGGGCGAAGGATATGCTGAAAATGCAGGCGTTGCCAATATCGAGACCGCCCCGGTCGAGTTCAGCTACTGGAATCCGATCGTATGGCTCGTTCTCTTCGGTATTATCTTCTGCGCCGTTGCAATCGTTATCCTCAAGGGCTTTGCGGACAGAGGTCCCATCCTCGAGAGCAATTCCTCCACGGATGCGAAATATGACACCTTCTTCTCCGGTGAACAGGAGCTCTTCTCCCAGGTCGGCGGTTCCGATCTGTTCTGGGGCTTCAAAAAGAACTGGGGCGGATATTACCGGATTATGGGGGCTCTCCATTCCGGCATTGTAACCGACTATACGACGATGGCTGTGATCGGAACGGCGATCATTGTTCTCGCCCTGTTTGTCTTTATGCGCTGAGGGGAGGGACCGGTTTTGACAATTATTTTCACTATTATTAAATCCATTTTTTATTCACTGGTTTTCCCGGGCCTTCTTTTTACGGCTGCCGCAGGTCTTCTCCTGGCAGGCATTGACCGCAAGGTGATCGCCCGCATGCAGAAGCGTATCGGACCCCCGATCCGCCAGCCCCTGTTTGACTTCCTCAAGCTCATGGGCAAGGAAACCATTGTTCCGCGCCGCGCAAACCGTCTGGTTTTCCTCGGCGCCCCGGTTGTCAATCTTATAAGCCTTGCGCTGATCATGCTGTTCATCCCGGTTCTGGGCTTCACGGCATTTTCCGGCAGCGCTGACCTGATTGTCATCCTTTACCTGATCACCATTTCCGGCGTTGCCCTGATCGTCGGCGGCTCCTCTTCGGGCTCCCCTTACGCAGGCATCGGTATCTCCCGTGAGATGGTCACCATGATGAGCTACGAGCTTCCGTTCGTAATGATTCTCCTTGCTGTCGCCAAAAAGGCGGGCGGCGCCGCGGGCATGACGTTCTCCATGGACGCCATCACTGCTTTCCAGAGAGCCAACGGATCCTTCCTGTTCACCTGGAGCATGATTCCCGCAGCCATCGCTTTCCTGCTGGTCATCCCGGCAGAGGTCGGCATGCAGCCCTTTGATGTGGCCGAAGCCGAGACGGAAATCTGCGAAGGCCCGCTCATCGAGTACAGCGGAGCAGCACTTGGCCTGTTCAAGCTCGGAACTGCAATGAAGATGCTCATTATGACAGGACTTTTCACCGCTCTGTTCCTGGGCGGAGTCAGCACCGGCATGATCGGCCTTGACATCATCCTGTTCGTCATCATCTGCATCGTTCTGACAGTTTTGTGCATGACAACGGTTCACGCAGTGACAGCGAGACTGAAGATCGAGCACCTGTTCAAGTTCTTCTGGACATTTGTAGCCGGTCTTGCGCTTGTAAGTCTTGTTCTTGTCTGGTGTGGTCTGTAAGGAGGTGGCTTTATGGCTGGAAAAATTACACAATTAATGGATGAAAGCGCTGCGAAATCACCGTGGCTGTATCATATCAACACCGGCTCCTGCAACGGCTGTGACATTGAGCTTGTTGCCTGCCTGACACCCAGGTATGATGCAGAGCGCTTCGGGTTCAAGCTTGCCGGCTCACCCCGGCACGCGGACATCGTCGTGGTGTCCGGACCCGTCACTTCGCAGTCCAAGGAGCGCCTGATCCGCACTCTTGCGCAGGTTCCGGAACCGAAATGCGTTGTTTCCATCGGCTCCTGCCCCCGCTCCGGCAATGTTTTCAAGGGCAGCTACTCTGTAGAGGGACCCCTTGAGAAGTATGTACATGTTGACGTATCTGTCGCCGGCTGCACTCCGAAGCCCGAAGCAATCATGGAAGGCCTCTACAGGGCGGCGCAGATCTTAACCGAGAAGAGAAAGGCGATGCACAAATGATGTTCCCTTTTTTAAAGAAAGCAGTCTTAAACGCATTTGACAAGCCGAGCACAGAGGCCTTTCCCAATCCGGAGGCAGAGGGACTCGGCAAATACAGGGGAAGAATCGTGTTCCACGAGGACAAGTGCGTGGATTGCGGCAAGTGCATTCAGGTGTGCTCGCCGATCGCGATTACCCGCACTGAGGAAAAGGTAGAGGGCGGCACCAATATCACCCGTTCCTTCGACCTGACCTCCTGCACCTTCTGCGGAACCTGCCAGGATTTCTGTGACGAGGGTTCCATTGAGCTTACAACCGACTACCACATGGTAGCCGAGGATCCGAAGGATCTGATCGTTACCGGTGTCACCTTCAAGAAAGACATCGCAGGACACATTGTATGCGATACCAGCGCCTGCATCTACTGCGGCCTGTGCATGCGCAATTGCCCGCAGTCCACGATCAAGGTCGACCGTGCCACCAAGACATGGGAGATCAATCTGGACAACTGCGTAAAGTGCGGCATCTGTATCGGCAAGTGCCCGAAGAAGGTCCTGAGCTTCTCCGAAGAGTAAGCTGAAAAGAGCAGACTGTACTGCAGTGAAATCCAAAAGCAGGTTTCTCCGAAAGGAGGAACCTGCTTTTTTACTACATATCATATGGTCGTTTTTCTTATTGGTCGTTTTTCTTATGCCTTCCGGCCTTCCTCGTCGAGGACGCCCTTGTAATAAAGAGCGTTGGCCTTCAGGTCTCCCCTGAATACGGAGGAGCCGGAGACGATGACGTTCGCGCCGGCATCCAGCACCAGGCGGATTGTATCCTTGTTGATGCCGCCGTCGACCTCAATGTCGCAGGAGAGGTTCTCTTTATCAATCATCTGTCTCGCCTTCCGGATCTTCGGGAGCATGTCTTCCATGAACTTCTGACCGCCGAAGCCGGGCTCCACGGTCATAATCAGGAGCTGGTCGATGTCCTTCAGGTACGGAAGCGCGTCCTCTATGGGAGTTGCGGGCTTGATTACCATGCCCGCCTTCCTGCCTGCCGCATGGATTTTATCGATGATCTGACGGTGCTGATCCGTCGCCTCATAATGGAAGGTGAGGATGTCCGCGCCGTCCTTTAAAAAGGTATCAATGTAGCGCTCCGGCTCAACGATCATCAGATGGACGTCAAATACGAGCCCGGAGTTTTTCCGGATGCTCTCGATGACCGGCATGCCGAGAGAAATCTGCGGCACGAATACGCCGTCCATGACATCGATGTGAAGATAGCGGACGCCGCACTCCTCGATCGTCTTCAGCTGGCTTCCGAGAATATTAAAATCCGCAGCCAGGAGCGAGGGAGCGAGCTGATATACTGTTTTCCCCATAATGCTCACCTGAAGACCTTACATTCCGTCGACCTTTGCGATCTTGCCTACGCGCCTCACATGCTTTTCTTCGAAGGAAAAAGGCGTGTCAAGGAAGGTTTCGACGATGTCAAGGGCAACGTTCTCACCAATCACTCCGGCGCCCATAGCGAGCATATTCGCGTTATTATGAAGCCTTGTCAGCTTCGCGCTGGTTGTATCCGTGCAAAGGCCGCACCGGATGCCGGGAATCTTGTTGGCAATGATGGATACGCCGATACCGGTCGTACAGATCACGATTCCCTTCTCACACTCCCCTGACGCGACGGCGCGGGCCGCAGGCTCAGCAAAGTCCGGATAATCACAGGACTTCTTGTCGAACGTCCCGAAATCCTTATACTCCAGTCCCCTGCCGTCCAGATACTTCTTGACCGTCTCCTTCAGGTCATAGCCGCCGTGATCACTTGCTATTGCAATCATAATAACCCCCGTTTCCTTCGATAAGACGCCCCGGCAGGTCAATTGCCCGTACCGGTGTCTTTCGACAGACTCTTTTCGTATGCTCCTATTATATGATATAGAAATTAAAAATGGAATTGAGCAGGCCAGAGGCTCACCCAATCCCATTTTTACGGGGGTAGTGTTCGTTATTGTACTGTTATATTGTATATCCTCCGGCACGCGCAGCCCTTCCTCCCTTAACACCCTTACAACAGCCATGGCGGCAGGATCCGAACTGCAGAATACTCCGTCGAAATCTGCCTTCCCATTACAGATGTGCCCTGAAAGCACATCCCGTATCTTATCCGTCTGATCACAGACAAGGACGGTGGTATTCATGCCCAGCGTCCCTGCGCATCCCTCAAAGCTCTTTATAAACTCTGTGCCGGTCTGAAAAAGAAATGACTTATCATCAATGCACAGGGTATTTGTGCAGCCCGCCTCTGAAAGCGCTTCGGCCGCAAGCCGGCCTCCCTGCATATGATCCCTGTACCGGCGCTGCTTTGATCCTGGGAACTGTCAGTCAAAAGAAAGGTCATATTTTTCGACATCAATCAGTACATTCCCATCCGAGGTCATGCTCATCGCGGCCGCCTCCGCAGGAGTGTACAGCACGAAGGATGCCGCCTGCTCGCCATCGTTCACGAAGATTTCCAGGCTGTACAGATCCATGATAATCCGCATCTTCAGCTCATTCCCGTGAGTGGAAACAGGAAACTCGCGCACATTCACAATATCGTGCGGGAATCCGCTGTGCGTGCGGTCGACCTTGATTGTTCCCTTTTCAGGACGGTAGATAACAGAAACCGATCTCTCCCCGTCCTTTGCCACCCGCAGGCGGAACCACTTGTAGGTCCCGCCTTCTCCGGCAGGCCTTACCCGAACGGTCATGTCGACAAGTCTTCCGCTGATTCCGTGCAGGCTGGTTTCGTCACTGATCAGAATATCGTTATAGGCGACCCTGCTGCCGCGGTAATTCTCAAGCTCCCTCACGGGATTCTGGCATAATCTCCCGCCGCGAACGGAAAGCTCGCGCGGAACCGTCATCTGGCCAAAGAAGCGAAGCTCGTCTATTTTGCAGGAGGCTGTTTCCCAGTTCTGCATCCAGGCGATCATCACCCTCCTGCCATTGCCTGTCTTCAGTGTCTGAGGAGCATAAAAATCCAGGCCGTAGTCAATTGCCTGCGCACTTACCGCCTCCAGGCACATCTTCGTGCGGTCAACTTTTCCGATCAGGCAGACATTGCCGTTGCCCGGATGGAATTCCAGTCCGATCGCGTTCATCTCCTGCGGGCTGACCAGCAGAATATCCTTTCCATCAAGGGAAAAGAAGTCCGGGCACTCCCACATCTTGCCGTACTGATCGTGGGATGCCGCTAAGGTCGAGACGTATTCCCATTCAAAGGCATCCCTGCTTTTATAGAGAAGGATTTCTCCGCTCCTGTCAGCGCCTCTGTTTCCCGCCACGCAGTAATACTCGTCGCCTTCCCGCCAGATCTTCGGATCCCTGAAATCATGTACACTGTTTCCTTCCGGGATCATATCCTCTGTGATGACAGGATTGAACGGAACTTTTTCATAATCCCTGCCATCGCCGACTGCGATACACTGCGTCTGGAAGGTCTCATTGACACCATCGGCGTTTCGTCTTATGCGTACCCCCGTATATATCAGAAGGTGACGTCCGTCAGGGAGCTCCACTGCACTGCCGGAAAAACAGCCGTCCCTGTCGTATTCATGATCCGGGGCCATCGCCGCGGGGAGTCTCTCCCACTTAATAAAATCACTGGTCTTTACATGCCCCCAGTGCATCGGGCCCCACTTTGTATCATACGGATAGTACTGGTAAAAGAGGTGGTACTCTCCTTTATAAACCGAAAAACCGTTCGGGTCGTTGATCCACCCGATTCCCGCTGTCACATGGAATAACGGCAATCTGGAAGCAAAGGGCAGGTAATCCTCTTCAAATTTGCGGGCGCTTTGAAGTTCTTCGCTGATCATCTTTTCCTTCTTTCTGTAAAAACAAGACAGGGGCTGCCGTACTGCCGCAGCCTCTGTCTTTGCGGGGTGCTCATTACCGGCTGATTTATCAGGATGTTATCAGGCTGATTATCAGCGGAGCGTACACATCTTAAGAGTTATATGCATCAAAGTACTTCTGGAAGATCGAAAGGAACTGCTCAAGACCATAAGCCTCAAGATCGCTCTGCAGCTTATCCCATTCCGCATCGCCGAAGCCGTTCATTACCCAGTCGGATTTTGCGGTATTGATGCACTTTGTGATATCAGCCTGAAGGTTCGATACGGTCTTTGTGTCGTCTGTGCTCATGAATACGTTCGGGAACACATACTTGTTATTCATATCAGGTGTGTAAATGTCCTTGATCCAGTCAAGACGATACTGGGCATCGTCGGGGCATGTCACATAGACGCCGTAGTAGCTGTCCAGGATTGCCAGCGGTCCGCCGACGCACTCTGCCTCACGGACTTCAACCGGAGAAGCGTCTCCAAGGGGAGCATGCTTTAACATCTTTTCTCCCTTGTCGTTCTCGCCGAGTACGAAGATATCGAATTCATCTTCCTCGCCATAGGTTCCCCAGTTGTTCTGAGGAGACTGGAAGGGATCATACATCTGGTCAATCCATGCGCAGACAAGAGCGGGGTTCTGGCATGCTGCCGTAATGACGCAGCGGCCGCGGTCAAAGCCGGATGTGAAGGAACCGTTCTGAGGCGTAATATTGCGGACATCCGCAGTCAGTGCCGGAAGCGGTGCCCAGCCGTCAAGTGTAGCGATGTTGGCGACGTCCCAGGAGAAGCATACGCCGTAGCGGCCGGATTTGCCCTTCGCAACGTAGGTCGACCATTCCTGTGTGAACGCTTCCTGGTCGATCAGGTCTTCGGTATAGAGCTTATGAAGCCATTCGATGCCCTTTCTGAAGCCCTCTGTCGTAGCGGTGCAGATAACCTTTCCTTCATCTGTAACAGCAATATGGCGGCCTCTGTCGGGATCACCGTAGCCTTCGCCGAAGCCGTTGATCAGGATTGCGGGATCCTGGTCGCCGTCATTCATGATGCATGCCATCGGGATAATGGAACCATCGATGTTAAATTCTGCCTTAAGCTTGTCCGCATTGTCGCGGAATGCGATCAGGACCTGCTCAAACTCATCGACTGTCTCAGGCATTTCGAGGCCGAGGAAATCAAGCCATGCCGTGTTGATAAAGCTCATGTCGCCGATGGTCTGGATAGCGGTCTTCTCGTAGCCGAGCTGTTCGATCCACGGAAAAGCCCAGATGTGGCCGTTCTCGTCGGTGCACATCGTGCGGTATTCCGGAGCCTGCTCGAACACATGGCTGAGGTTGGGCATATACTCGTCGATATAATCCTCGACATTAATAATGACGCCCTGTTTTGCGTACTTTAACAGATCGGTGTCGTTAAAGCCTGCGTTGAAGATGAAATCGGGAAGTGTCTTGACGTTCGCCATTTCAAGGGCGATCTTGTCTCCCCACTGGTCACTCTGGATCGTTCTCCAGTTTACATGGACGTTTGTCTCTTCCTCAAGGCGCTTGAAGATCGTTCTGTTGTTAGGCTCGGACTCGGTTCCCGCAGGGAAGTTTGTCAGGCCGGAAATCTCTGCCTTTTCCGCAAGCGGGAACTTCAGTGATTCCGCGTCTACCTTTTCAGCGGGAGCAGCGGCAGCTCCTGCCTGCTCCGTCTTGCCCCCTTTTGATCCGCATCCTGCCATCAGGGATGCCGCAACAGCTGTTACGAGAAGGATCGCAAGTACTCTGCTTCTTTTTTTCATTCCATATCTCCTTTTTGTGTCTGAAATCAGATTGTGTTTTTGTGACTTTTTATCCTTTGACGGCACCGGCCATGATGCCGTTATCAAAGTACTTCTGGAAGAACGGATACATAATCATGAGCGGAAGGCTCGAAATTATGATCGTTGCATACTTGAGCAGTTCAGCAAGCTGGGCCCGCTCCGCAGTGCTCTGCATGTCGGAAACCATTCCGGGCTCAGGCTGGTTCTGAATAAGGATTGAACGCAGGACGAGCTGCAGAGGCTGTTTTGATGCGCTGTTCAGATAGATCATTGCATCGAAATAGCTGTTCCACATACCGACGAACTGCCACATCGCGATCGTCGCAATAATAGGAGTACACACGGGAAGAAGGATCCTGAAGAAATAAACGATCTCATTGGCACCGTCAATCTGTGCCGCTTCCTGCAGGTCCCCTGGAACCCCGTTATAGTATGTTCTGGCAATAATCATGTTCCACACACTGAAGGCGCCCGGCAGAAGGATTGCCCATATCGAATCCAGCATCCCGAGGTTGCTGATCAGCAGGTAGGTAGGGATCAGACCGCCTCCGAAGAACATTGTGATTACGAAAATAACATTGAATAACCCTTTGCCCCTGAAATCCGATCTTGACATCGGATAAGCCGCAAGCAGTGTTACTATCACTGAAAGAACTGTAAAGAGAATCGAATACAGCAGTGCATTCCTGAAGCCCACCCAGATCTGCTCATTGGACATAACGCGCTCGTAGGCCGTCAGTGTCCACTTGCTGAAATCAAACGTAAGGCCGCTGTTCTGCAGTGTTACAGGATCAATAAAGGAAGCGAGGATAATGTAGATGACCGGAACTACAATCGCCGCGATAAACAGGCCGAGGATGATATAGCCCGCGGTGAGAATCACCTTGTCAATGTTGTAGAGGCCGGCTGATTTGCTTTTTTTCTTATTCATCACGTTCTCCCCCTTTGTCAGATTCCCTTGCCGTCATTCATCTTCTTGACAATGGCGTTCATGGAAATCAGCAGAACCAGGTTGATAACTGTATTGAACAGACCGACTGCCGTGGAAAATCCGTAATCTCCGTCAAGAAGACCTTTTTTATAGACATAGGTCGAGATAATTTCCGATGTGTTCAGGTTCAGGTCTGTCTGGAGGGCATAGGCTTTTTCAAATCCGATGCTCATGATGTTTCCCACAGACATAATGAACTGGATCAGTACGGTATCCTTGATCGCCGGCCATTCCACTGCCTTGATCTGCTGGATAATGTTCGCGCCGTCAATCATGGCCGCCTCTTTGAGTTCCTTGCTGGCATTGGAAAGAGCCGCCGTATAGATAATGGATGCCCAGCCTGCTCCCTGCCAGATACCGGAGGCGATGTAGATCGTCCTGAACGCAGACGGCATAGTCATAAAGTTGGTTGACGTGCCGAGAAGCGAATTGATCATGCCGGTAGGCGAAAGCAGGATGTGGACAATACCGCAGAGGACGATTACGGAAATGAAATTGGGCATGTACAGAACAAGCTGAATCTTCTGCTTTGTTTTGGAACTGATGATACGGTTCAGGAGAAAAGCCAGAAGAATCGGTGCAGGAAACCCCCAAAGCAGGCCGTATACGCTCAGCTTCAAAGTATTTCCCAGATAACGCATAAAGTCAGGCGAAGAAAGGAAACGGTGAAAATTCTCAAAGCCGATCCACTCACTTCCCAGAATGCCTCTGATCGGGTTGTATTCCGTAAACGCGATCAGAATTCCGCCCATCGGAAAGTAGCGGAATATAATTGTCAGCAGCAGCGCAGGCATCAGGAAGATAACATAAAGCTGCCAGTGCTGTCTGATATAGACGAGCGAATTGTGCAGTTCATTACTTCCGGTACTCTTTGCTGCAGCTGTAGCCGGGTATTTACTCATTTTTAACCTCCTCTGCTTTTCCTATACCCACTGTTGTGCATATGCACATTTTTGTATAGTCTCATTTGCACGCATAACATTAGCACACGTGTGTGCATTAGTCAATACAAATAATGCAAATGCATTTTTCGGCTGTGCGGTGCGTCAAATTACACAGGGTATGCAGCTGCGACTGTGCATTTGCACGTTTTTGGTTGCCTTTTTGGTCTTTCTGTATTAATGTAGCTTTATAGAAATGAACCGTCCAAGAGGGATAAGATGAGCAGAAAAGTCACTATTCAGGATATTGCAGATGCACTGGGCATTTCCCGGAATACAGTATCAAAAGCAATCAATAATTCAGAAGGTATTGCGGATTCCACCCGTGATAAGATACTCGAAAAAGCGGTCGAGATGGGTTATAAGCAGTTTTCTTATGTCAACACGCTTGCCAACATCGCCCCGTCTTCGAAGGATCAGGATATTCAGCCTGCCGGATATAAAGGTGAGATTGCCTTATTTTCATCGATGTTCCTGAACCAGTCTCACTTTGCTTCGACAATGCTCGACAAATTCCAGCGGGAGATCTCTCAGCTCGGCTATACCCTGAATACGCATCGTGTAACGGCCGATAACCTGAAGAACCTCACGCTCCCTGTTACATTCGTGCCGGAGAACTGCCGCGCAATCATGTGCATTGAAATATTCGACTGGAATTACAGTGAGATGGTCTGTTCTCTTGACCTCCCGGTTCTTTTTATCGACGGACCTGTTAAATCCGACGGCAGGTCTGTTCCCGCCGACCAGCTCTATATGGACAATTGCGACGAAGTGACCCGCTTTGTCCGGGAAATGCTCGGCAGGGGATATTCCAGAATCGGCTTTATCGGGGACTATGAGCACTGTCAGTCTTTCTATGAACGTTACTGCGCCTATCGCTGCGCCATGTTCTCATCGGGAGCGGAGGTTCTGGAGCGGGACATTATCAAGGCACAGGACGTCCCTTTACTGACAGAGTACTTGTCAAAGCTTAAGAGTTATCCCGATGTTTTCATCTGTGCCAATGACTTTATCGCTTATGACGCGGTCATGATCCTTAAGGGCATGGGAGTCAGGATTCCCGAGGATGTGATGTTCTGCGGATTCGACGATTCTCCCGAATCCAGGATGATGGTTCCGCAGCTGACGACGGTTCATATTCATACACAGATCATGGCATATACCGCGGCAGAGCTTCTGCTCTCCCGGATGAAGGAGCCTTCCCTGGATTACAGGATCGTTCATACCAAAACGGATCTGATCTGGCGCGAATCCTCGGGTGAGATCCAGGTAAATCATGAGCCGGAGGGATCATTATGAAGCTTTTTTCCTATGAAAGCAGGTTCAGCCAGCTCCTGCTCAAACTCTGCTACAGCTGCTGGCTGAATATCCTGTGGTTTATCTGCTCTCTTCCGATTGTGACCGCGGGCGCAGCCACCACAGCGCTGTATTATGTCTGCTTTAAGGTAGTCAAAGGAGAGGAAGGAAATGTGACCGCCATGTTTTTCCGGTCCTTCCGCGAAAATTTCCGGCAGGCTACCGGACTGTGGCTGGTCATGCTGGGCGCGGGGATCTTTCTGGGCGGTGATATTTACATTCTCTACCATCTCAGGAGAGCCGCGTCAGGGCCCGCCGCGATCTTCTGGACGATGGTCATGGCTCTCGTTATCGCCGCCGCCGTCATGTACACAATCGTACTGATCTACATCTTTCCCCTGACTGCCAGTGTAGTCAATACCGGCAGGGAACTGCTGAAAAATTCCTTCCTGATAGGGACACATTATCTGTTCGCCACGATTCTCGTATTCGCCGTGCACTTTGCGATGGCTTTTGCCGTCATAAGCATCTTCACACCGCTTATCATTTTCGGAGAAGGCCTGTGCGCAATGATCAGCGCATATTTGCTCGGCGGGGTAATTGAAGCCTGCTCTTTTCATCCGGAAGAGCAGGAAGAGACGGAGGAGTCCGAAGGCATCGGGCAGCAGCCATGAAATTATCTGCAGAAGAAAAAGCTGCTCACAGAGCAGCCTTTCATAATATGAACCTTATACAGAAGGCAGACTATGTCCTGTCCTATTACCGTTTCGAAATTGTCCTGGCAGTCATTGCGCTTGTCGCGGCGTTTTCCCTGATCTCCGCCATCTTCTTTAAAAAGGAACCCGTCCTGTATGCCGGGCTGGTTAATATCTCGGCAGGAGAGGATCTCACCGCCGTCCTTACAAAGGATATCTTTGCAGATGAGACAGGCGGGAAAACAGGCCCGGTCGCCCTTTACGCCAATCTGTACGTGTCGGATGACGCCTCTGCAGAAAACCACGAATACGCGTACGCCTCCTCCATCAAAATCATGGGAGCCATCCAGGCGGGAAACCTGGACCTTGTCATTATGAACAAAGAGGCCTGCGAATGGTTCTCGGGGCGGGGATACCTCCTGGATCTTACCGAAGTCCTTTCGGAGCGCGACCCGGAGCTTTTAGAGGGCCTTGCCCCCTATATCCGTGAAAACAGCGTCGTCCTTGAAGACAACCGGATTGACCGGGAACTGAACCTGACGGACGAACGCATCTATGATACCGCCGGAGCAGAAAACTGTATCGAAATTAATCAGTTTCCCGTAATTAAAGGCGCCGGCTTTGACGGCAGCGTCTATCTTGGGATCATCGCGAATACCGCCCGGCTGGACGAGTGTCTCTCATATATCCGCTGTCTGATGTCCCCTCCGTAACAGTGGGTCAGCGGCCGGACTTCTCCGGATCCTCCGCCGGCTGGTGGACGGGCATATAGGTAAACATGCCCGAGCACAGGACGGTCCCCTTATCGCTGCGCACCTTGACGTCGATGACAAGGACCCTTCTGCCCCGCTTTAAAACCGTCGCCTCGGCGACCACCGTTTTGCAGTTCAGGCCGGGGTTCATGTAATAAAAGCTGCTGTCGACCGTCGTGCAGACCGTGCCGTAGCTCGCCGCGGCGGATCCCGCAGCCACGTCCGCCATCGTGTAAAGACAGCCCCCGTGGACCGAGCCGATCGGGTTCAGAGAGCTCGGGGTGACCGTCATCTCCACGATCGAATGTCCCTCTTCGCAGTATACGATATTGATACCGTTGACCTTCGCGAATACATTGTGTTCGTTTCTGTCGGCGATCATCGCCTCATAATCCATCATATCGTGTCCTTTCTCTGTTCTCTGTTTTCCGAAATGCCGCACCTGCCCGCGGCGGATCCTGCTGAGGGTCGTCCGGCGGGATACAGCCCTGTCACAGCTGGTCTGCGAGCTCCAGGATCAGGCGCTCTGATTTTTCCCAGCCAAGGCAGGGATCCGTTATGGATTTGCCGTATTCTCCCTCTCCCGGCTTCTGGCAGCCGTCCAGGAGGTAGCTCTCAATCATAAGGCCCTTTACAAGGCTGCGAAGGTCCGGGTTGACATGCATGCTGTGCATGACATCCTTTGCGATGCGGATCTGCTCCAGATACCGCTTCCCGGAATTGGCGTGGTTGGTATCCACGATGACCGCCGGGTTTTCAAGCCCCCTTGCCTCATACTCGTCGAGGAGGTTTCTCAGGTCCTCATAGTGATAGTTGGGCATGCTGCGCCCGTACCGGTCCGTATAGCCCCGAAGGATCGCGTGCGTCATGGGATTGCCCGTCGTCTTGACCTCCCACCCTCTGTAAAGGAATTTCTGGGGGCTCTGGGCCGCCTGTATGGAATTCATCATGACCTCGATATCGCCGCTCGTCGGATTCTTCATTCCTGCGGGAATCCCGATGCCGCTCGCCACGATCCGGTGCAGCTGGTCCTCCACGGAGCGCGCGCCGACCGCGACATAGGCCAGAAGATCCGAGAGATACCGGTGGTTTTCCGGATAGAGCATCTCCTCGGCGCAGGTAAAGCCGGTCTGGCTGACGACTCTTGTGTGCATCTGCCGGATGGCGATGATGCCCGCCAGCATATCTTCTTCCCTCGTGGGATCGGGCTGGTGGAGCATTCCCTTGTAGCCGACGCCCTTGGTCCTCGGCTTGTTCGTATAGACTCTGGGGACGATAAATATCTTTTCCTTCACCTTCTCCTGGACCCCGGCAAGCCTTGTCATATAGTCGAGGACCGCGTCCTCCCGGTCCGCAGAGCAGGGGCCGATGATAAGAAGGAATCTCTTATCCCTGCCGAGGATGATATCCTCAAGAATCCTGTCCCTGTCCTCCTTGATCCTCTGAACCTTCGCCCCGACCGGGAACTGTTCCTTGAGTTCCTTCGGTGTGGGGAGCTTTCTTATGAATTCCATCTGCATTTCCATTGTTACTGATCTCCATCCTGCAGGAGCCTTATGCCGACGTCATAGACCCTGCCGTTTACGGCGTCATATAGCCATTTTGCCATAGTGGCGCCGTCCTTTACGGGTAAATAGTACTGCGGCTCCCTGACCGCCGTATGGGCCGTTCCGCCGCCCGGGCGCCTCAGGTTCTTCCAGTCATTGATAAAGAAGGCGTGAGGAATGTCCTTCCAGAGAATACGGAGGGAGTGCACCATCTCCTGCAGCTCATGATAAAAGGCCTCCTGGATCTTTGCGTCCGTCCCGTAGATCTTGTTCGTTATATCATTATAATAGGTGCTCAGAAGATAGTCATGGGTTGAGCTCGCATACAGGCAGCGCAGGGTTTTCGCGCCCGCAGCGCCTTTCCGGTTATTCCTGCCTTCGCGCGAACTGCCCGGCGTCTGTCCGCGCAGGTTCTCCATGAACATCCGGTACCAGTCGAGCGTAAGGTCCGGGCCGTCTGCGGCCTGCCAGAGCGCATCCGGGGCCTTCCAGACATCTCTTGCTATCCTCTGCCAGTCGCTGCACGGAACCAGCGAGCTGTCGGAAAACAGGGTCACATCCGGGCAGCGCGGAAACCACTCATCCATGATCTCGCCGGCGTAGGCGGGCACGGCAAAGCCTCCCGCGGAATCCCCCGCGACAAGGAGCTTTTCCGGCGAGGGAAAGAGCGACGCCGCAATTTTAAGCGACGCCCTCGCATTCTTCCTTCCGTGGAAATACAGCGTGCGGACACTCTTTAGATCCCTGTCTTCGCCCTCTTTCACGCCTTTTTCGTCTTC
Organism: uncultured Lachnospiraceae bacterium; assembly: GCA_902796425.1. Classification (GTDB taxonomy): domain Bacteria; phylum Bacillota; class Clostridia; order Lachnospirales; family Lachnospiraceae; genus CAG-791. The sequence goes on along the minus strand of CADBPC010000110.1, from coordinate 48,815 downwards.
ACCGTCCTCAGAGACACAGTAGCTGCAGCGCGAGTCGCCGACGTGCAGGTCGCCCGTCGCGTAGGTGATAACGACAAAGCTCCAGTCGGAAAAGGGGTTTCTTGATCCGTTTTCCGTAATCCCGATATGGATATTCATGACCTGCGTAAAGGGGCGGAGATTACTCCAGTAGTAGTTCGGCTCACCCGCGGCGACCCTGCCTCCCGTAACGGGCCTTGCCGCCGTATACTCGTTCCAGGCAACGCCTCCCCCGGAAAAGAAAAGAACCAGCCTGTCTGTTTTCCCCTTCTTAATATAGATATGGTATTCCGAGCCGTCGCCGGAGATTCCCTCCGGCACGGGATAACGGTACCAGACCCCGGCCTGCGGCTGGAGGCTTCCGTCCTCTTCGGGCGAGAGCACCGGAGCCTCGAGCCCTGCCCTTCCAATCCCGCCGGCAACGGCGCTCTCAACAAGCCCGCCCAGGTGCTCCAGGCGGCGCGTCCTGTTCTCTTCGATATCGATATGCGGCAGGAAATGCCCGCTGTCGTTATTGCCGAACATAAATACCTGTTCTCCGTACCGTTACATGCTGAACCACTTGTCGGACGCGGTTTTGACCGCCTGCGGGCGGAAGATCACCACCGCCGCGCCAAGGATCAGCGTAAGGGCTGTTGTGACAACCGCGGGGATCGGATGCCGGTTGACGCCGGTGACGACCGGGATCAGCTGCAGGAGCGCGAACAGCACGTCAAATACAAGATAGAGGACGTATTCCTCCAGCGTCAGCTTCATGGACGCCGCGATGATGAAGGTCACAATGATCAGCCCCAGGAAAACAAACGGGACAACCCATTCGACGGACCAGATCATGTCCGTCAGCTCCGCGTCAATAATGACGCATGTCAGCATCAGCACATAGGCCTCAATGGTCACCATCTTGAGCACATTAAAGTGGTAATACTGCGTGATCCACAGATCCCCCCAGACCAGGAAGATGATCAGCATCGCCATTCCGAGGCCCTTGGAAAACCCGTTTAAGACGCCTGCGGACATCAGTATGATCTCCACGACTACAAGGGCGAAGGTGGAAATCTTAAAGAGGGATACCTCGTTGTACTTCTTCTCCGCGATCTGCGGGAAGGCCGTCCCCTCGGGCTCTCCGGAAAGAGGGCCCTGGCACAGCGGGCAGCACTCCTTGCTGCCCCGGATCTTTATTTCACATTTCGGACAGTACTGCATCCTGCGCCTCCGTTTCTTCTGAATTCGCCGCCGCGGTTTCCCCTGCGGGCTCCGGCGCGTTAAAATCGTTCGTCGTGACCTCGGCGCTGATCCCCATGGTCTTCATCGCGCGAAGGAAGGTCCTCATGATCGTATGCTGCGTGAAGGCGCTGACCGCGCCGAATACCATCTTGTCGCCGAAGGAGACGCAGCAGACCTGCATGTTCGGTGAGGACATGAGTCCTGTGAAATGGTCGATATACGGCTCCAGCTCCTTTTCCACCTTCATCCTGCCGAGGTTGGACATGGTGGCCGTGATGCCCTTTTTGGCGCTCTTGTTGTACCTGCCGATCACAATATCCTTGAGAAATACCGGCGCGAGCTTTACGATCACGTTCTGCTCGAGCGCCGCGTAGGAATTCATCGTGGCGCGGAGCTTCTCCTCGGAGAGCTGGGAGGCGAATTCCTCCGATACCCTCGGCAGGATGCTCTCCACCGTGCCGTCGTAGTCCTTTGCCTCATAGGTAATCGTGATGACTCCGAAAAAGTTCCTTGTCGTGTCGGAGGGAAAATACTGCCTCAGGTTTACGGGTACGCTGATGACGACCGGCCTGCTGTAGTCCGCGACCGACATCACCTCCAGGATTGCCTGGATAAAGAGCGCGGTTGCCAGGATCCCCGCGGTTGTATTGTATTTGTGCGCCGCCGCGATAAAGTCTCCTGCGCTGACGACTGCCTCAAGGGCGTGGAGCTGGAGATTCTTATCCGTCTCTCCCCGCAGCTGGTAGGCCTTTGTCGCGGTCATCTCGTCCAGCTGGCTGCGCTTCCTCTCGCCCTCCTTTTCGTAGAAGTGGCGGAAGGCGTCGTCTGTCTTTTCCAGCGCCGAGGACCGCTCGTCCAGCGGGATGTCGCAGACAATATCATGCTTTTTGCACAGGTAGTTGCGGACAATGGTCTTCATGAAAACAAAGCCGCCAGTGCCGTCCGCGAGGGCGTGGAACATCTCCAGGTTGATTCTCTTCCCGTAATAGCTCACCCTGTAAAGGAGCGTCTTCCTGCCCTCAAAATACAGCGCGCTGCACACGGGAAGGTGATCCTCCTCCACCCTTACCGTATCCCGGATCGGGTCCAGGTAATACCAGAAGAGGCCTTTCCTTAAGGCGACATTGAGGTGGGGATACTCTCTCACCGACCGGTCGAGCGCATACTGGAGGATCTCCGGATCGATCTCCTCCTTCAGCTCACATACGATGCGGAATACTCTTGTATCGGCGCCTTTGGTCGTCGAGGGCACCATGGTCGCCGCATTATCAAGTCTGTACCAGTTCGAAGTCTGTTTCATTTAAGGTTTACCATGCTTTCCCTGTATAATTCGTTACTTTCGAATTGTACAGCCATTTCCTCGCGGATTCCATTATTTTCATCTTTTTTTAATGTTCTGTGATTTGCACAATGCCTCCCAATCCCTTATACTCAGGGTTAACCTGTAACTGCCTCCCCCTGCCTGCTTTGGCCCGTTTCCGGGGCCCCGGCGGGGTGCCTGATAAGAGAGAAACATATTGAAAAAGAAAAATCAGATAATCTGGACAGTCATCACGGTTCTTTTAGCAGCTGTTTCCATCCTGTCCGTCCTTTCATACAGTAAGGAAATCACGTTTTCCGATCTTCTGGATGTGCTCGCGGGGGCGAAAAAGAAGCTCCTTTTCTGGGCTGCCCTCTGCATGTTCGGCTATATATGGTTTGAGGCAGAAGCCATTTACTGTCTTCTGCGGGAGTCCGGCTATAAGAAAAAACAGGGCGAGGTTCTCGTCTACAGCGCGGCCGACATCTACTGCTCGGCGATCACGCCCTCCGCGACGGGCGGTCAGCCTGTCTGCGCCTGGTTCATGGCAAGGGACGGCGTTCCCATCGGCGTCGCCTCCGCCCTTCTTCTTGTTTTCCTGATCATGCATACGCTCGCAACCATGACCCTGGGCCTGGTCTGCCTTTTTATGGATCCGTCTGTTTTCCTCGGATTCTCTATCCTCTCAAAGCTCCTGATCCTTCTCGGGTATCTTGCGCTCGCCGGGATCACCGCCTTTTTCATCATTCTTCTCAGCAAGGCGGAATGGATTTTCAAAAAGGGCGCCCAGGTGATCGGCTGGCTGCATAAAAAGAATATCATCAAGAGAAAGGAATACTGGACCGACCGCTACCGCAAGGTCATCACAGACTACAGCGACTCCGTCGGTCTTATGAAGAGCAACGGCTATATGCTCTTTGCCATCTATGAGCTCAATCTCCTTCAGCGTCTCGTCCAGCAGCTGGTAACCCCTCTGGTGTACCTTGCAACCGGCGGCGTCACAAAAAACGCCGTACCGGTTTTCGTGACGCAGGTTTTCTCCGCGATCGGCTCCATGTGGGTCCCCGTTCCCGGCGGAATGGGCTTTGCCGACTATCTGCTGATCGACGGTCTCCATGCGGTCCTGGACAAGCAGGAAGCTATTCAGCTCGAGCTCCTCTCCCGCGGCCTGTCCTTCTATGTCTGTGTGCTGGTGAGCCTTCTGATTGTCCTTATCGGATATATCCACAGACGCCGCCTGTATTTCTCCTTCCGGATGAAGCGCTAATGAAAGGGAAGCCGCTGCCATGAATCCGTCCCAGATGGTTCTCAGTCCAGATTTACTTGCCCGCCTTTTAGGCCCGTGGTCGATGCATATCAACATGCCGGCAGTCCTTTTCCGCGTAATTCTGACGCTGGTTCTCTCGGCTGTCATCGGGTGGGAGCGCTCCAGCAAGCGGCATTCCGCGGGGCTTCGGACTTTTATTGCCGTCGCGCTTACAGGGTGCGCTGCCGGCATGCTGGATATTTTTATCCTTGAAACCTACGGCAGCGGACAGTTCTTTATCACCGGCATGGTGATTCTCGGCGCCGCCGTAATCAGCGGCTACTCCATCCTTTTTAATTCAAGGACACAGATCCGGGGCCTTACGACAGCCGCTGTTCTCTGGTCAACAGGCGTATGCGGCGCAGCGATCGGAATCGGACTCTATACTGCTTCGCTGTGCCTTTTCGCCGCAATGCTGTTCAATCTCTCGGTATTGCCCGCCCTGGAGGGTTACCTGAAGGACAAATCCAATCATTTCGAAGTTCATCTTGAGCTGAAATCCGGTCAGTATCTCCCCTCCTTTTCCGCCACAATCCGAAAACTCGGAATGCGGATCGATGATATTGAACTCAATCCGGCGTACGCCGGCTCCGGAATCAGTGTCTATTCCGTCTCCTTCACGATCAGCAGCACAGAGCTGAAGAAGTATAAGAGTCATAAAGAGATTATCGATGCGCTCGGATCTCTTGATTATATTGTTTTCATCGAAGAAATGAATTAATGATATGGATAAAAAACAGCTGGCACTCGAAGTGATCTCACGCCTTAAAGCGGAATATCCCGCAGCGCACTGCACGCTCTCTTACGATAAGGCATGGCAGCTGCTGGTCAGTGTACGGCTCGCCGCACAGTGCACCGACGCGCGTGTCGACATGACGACGCCCCTGCTGTACGCAAAATTCCCGACCGTGGCGGCTCTGGCGGACGCCGATGTGTCCGAGATCGAGGAGATTGTGCGTCCCTGCGGCCTCGGAAGGAGCAAGGCCCGCGACATATCCGCGTGTATGAAGATCCTGCACGAACAGTACGACGATAAGGTTCCCGATGATTTTGAAACGCTTTTGTCCCTCCCCGGCGTAGGGAGGAAGAGCGCGAACCTCATCATGGGAGATGTCTTCGGAAAGCCCGCCATTGTTACAGATACGCACTGCATCCGTCTTTGCAATCTCATCGGTCTTGTGGATGATATAAAGGAGCCCGCAAAGGTCGAGAAGGCTCTGTGGAAAATCGTCCCTCCCGAAGAGGGGAACGATCTCTGCCACCGTTTTGTGCTCCACGGCCGGGCAGTCTGCATCGCCAGAAGGCCGCAGTGCGACAGGTGCTGTCTCAAGGATATCTGCCGCCACGCCCTGGAGCAGGACAGCCCCGGGCTAGGCAGCTGAGCAGAACGGTCTGCAGAAGGTATTTCTTTGAAAATCTCAATTCTTACTATTTTCCCGGAGCTGTTTTCGGATTATCTGGATTCACCCGTGATCCGCAGAGCATTGCAGAAGGATATCGCGAAGGTCGACATCGTCGATATCCGCGATTATGCAAAAGGAAGCTTCCGACATATCGACGACTCGCCCTTCGGCGGGGGACCGGGCATGGTCATGCGCTGCCAGCCGGTCCTCGACGCACTGGAGGATGTCCTCAGAAGAAACAAAGAGGCCTGCGCTCCGGAAATGGGCAGGACTCTCATTGCCGCGCTCTCGCCCAGAGGCGAAACCTATACCCAGAAGACGGCGCACCGGTTTGCAGAGCTCTCCCATCTCATCCTGATCTGCGGCCATTACGAGGGAATGGACGAGCGGATCTATTCCCACACGGACCTGGAGCTTTCCATAGGCGATTATATCCTGACGGGAGGCGAGCTCGCTTCGCTGGTGATCGCCGACTCCGTCATAAGACTTCTGCCCGGCGTCCTTAAAGATGCGAGCACCGCGGAGGAATCCTTTGAGAGCGGGCTTCTGGAGTATCCCCAGTATACCCAGCCTGCCGACTATAAGGGAGATAAGGTTCCGGAGGTGCTGCTGTCGGGCAACCACGAGGCAATCCGGCGCTGGCGCCAGGAAGAAGCTTTGAGGATCACGAGAGAGCGAAGGCCGGATCTTCTTATTAACAGTCAGGCTGAAAAGTCCGACTGACGAACCGGGCGGATAAGTAAGTGTAACGCCGCACGCACGTTTGTGATACAATAACCCAAGTTACATGCGGCCGGGCCGCTTGCAAAGGAGGCACAGTACCTATGGGAAAAGTTTACAAATTTCACAATGACGTTGATACGGATCAGATCATAGCCTCACAGTATCTTCTGTATCCCACCGTCGAAGAGATGAAGGCGCATACCTTCGAATCTCTCGATGCCGATTTCGCCGCAAATATAAAGCCCGGCGACTTTGTGGTTGCCGCCGAGAATTTCGGGTGCGGTTCCTCCCGCGAACAGGCTCCCGCGGTCCTCAAGGCCCTTGGTGTAAAGGCAGTTCTTGCCAAGTCGTTCGCGCGGATCTTCTACCGCAACGCGATCAACATCGGCCTTCCCGCCATTGTCTGCAAGGATATCTACGATCATGTGGAGCAGGGAGATGAAATCGAGCTTTCCATGACGGAGGGAACCGTCACGGCAGGGGGGCAGGTCTACACCTGCACAAAGCTTCCCGCTCACCTTCAGAGTATCCTGGATCAGGGCGGCCTGATTGCTTCCCTGAATGAACTTTGATCACACGCTTCGGAATGGAGGATTACCATGGGCATGACAATCGCTGAAAAAATCGTCGCGCTGGCTGCAGGCGTTCCCGAAGCAAAGGCAGGCGACATCCATACCGTCGAGCTGGACTACCTGATGAGCAACGACGGAACAACCCACCTTACGGTGGATATGTATAATTCCTTAAAACATCCGCGCATCGCCGACAAGAATAAGCTCGTGTGGATCGTGGACCACAATGTCCCCTGCGACAGCCCCAAGACAGCCGCTTCCCAGAAGAAAATGCGGGATTTCGCAAAACTGAACGGCATTACCTTCTATGAGGGCGAGGGCGTATGCCACCAGGTCATGGCGGAGAAATACGTCTGCCCCGGCCAGCTGATCTTCGGCGCCGACTCTCACACCTGCACCTACGGCGCTCTCGGCGCGTTCGGAACAGGCGTCGGGTGCACGGATTACCTCTACGGCATGGTGACGGGCAAATCCTGGGTCCTGGTCCCGGAAACGCTGCGCTTTGTCCTGACCGGCGAGCTTTCGCACGGCGTCACCGCAAGGGACCTGATCCTTACGATTATCGGAAAGATCGGGGCCAACGGGGCCAACTATAAGGCAATGGAATTCACCGGGCCTGCCATGAAGACGCTCTCCATGAGCGACCGCCTCTCCATCTGCAATCTCTGTGTCGAGGCGGGCGCAAAGACCGCGCTGATGGAGGTGGACGAGATCACCCTGGAGTACCTTGCGCAGCATGGCGGACGCACTCCGAAGGCGTGCTTTACCAGCGATCCCGACGCTGTATTCGCAGCCGAATACGAAATCAATCTCTCTGAAGTCGTGCCGGTCACGGCAAAGCCTCATTTCGTGGACAATATCGCGCCGGTATCCGAGTGCGCAGACGTTGCGATCGACGAAGCGTTCCTCGGCTCCTGCAACAACGGCCGTCTTGAGGATCTTCGCCTTGCGGCGGAGATCATCCGCGGCAGGAAGGTCGCCCCGAAGGTCCGCTTCCTCGTAGTTCCCGCAAGCAGGGAGGTATACAATGCAGCACTGAAGGAAGGCCTTCTTAATGTCTTTATGGAGGCCGGCGCCATCGTGATGAACCCGAACTGCAGCGTCTGCTGGGGAAGCTGTCAGGGCGTCATCGGAGAGGGCGAGGTTCTTGTTTCCACCGGAACCAGAAACTTCAAGGGCCGCGCGGGCGACAAAAACTCCTTTGTCTACCTCGCTTCTGCCGCAACCGTGACGGCATCGGCCATCGCAGGGAAAATCACGCAGGCTTTCTGAAGAGGAAAAAGAAATGGAACAATTCAGCGGAAAAATCTGGGTTCTCGGCGATGATATCGACACGGATATCATCATGCCGACAGAATACCTTGCTCTGAAAACAATCGACGATATGAGGCCCTACGCCTTCTCTCCCCTGCGTCCGGAGCTCGCGGGCAGGATCTGTCCCGGCGACATCATAGTCGCGGGCAAGAACTTCGGCTGCGGTTCCTCGCGCGAGCAGGCGCCGGAGGTGATTAAAGCGCTCGGTATCCGATGCGTTATTGCCTCCTCCTACGCGAGAATCTTCTTCCGAAACGCCATCAACAACGGTCTTCTTCTGATCGAAAACTCCGAAATTCAGAAGGCTGTAAAGGAAGGCGATGAGATCGAGGTGCATGTCGGCGAGTATATCCTGCATGACGGCGTAAAATACCCCGTCAGCTCGCTCCCGCAGAATCTTCTGGACATACTGGACGCCGGCGGCCTTGTAAAGGCGATGCAGCGGCTGAACGGTATCGTGTGAAAAGGCAGGGTCAAAACGATGGGCAAAACACTGATAGAGAAAATAATCGCGCGCAATCTTCATGATGAGAACGTGAAGGCAGGCGATATCGTGACGGTCGATGTGGACCGCGTCATGATCCATGATATTTTTATTCCCTTTGTTGCGGATAAATTTAAGGAAATGGGATTTAAGAAGATCTGGGACACCGACAAGGTTGTCCTGATCTATGACCACCTTGTCCCCGCAAGCCAGACGGACGACACACGCCACTTCAGGGCGGGCGACGCATTCGCCGAAGAATTCGGCCCGATTCATGTGCACCGCTCGGACGGCATCTGCCACCAGCTGATGCCGGAGCTCGGCTATGTAAAGCCGGGTGATGTCGTCTTCGGCACCGACTCCCACACTGTAACCTACGGCTGTGTCGGCGCGTTTTCCACCGGGATCGGCTATACGGAGATGGCAGGGATCCTCGGAACCGGAAAGCTCTGGATCCGCGTCCCCCAGACCATCCGCGTCAACATTAACGGAAAGCTGCCCGAAAATGTCAGCGCAAAGGATATTATCCTGACCGTAATCGGTGATCTGCGCGCGGACGGCGCCACTTATCAGTCGCTCGAATTTGCGGGCGATACTGTGGACGCTCTGTCTGTCGCAGGCCGCATGACAATCTCCAACATGACGGTCGAGGCAGGCGCAAAATGCGGACTGTTCGTACCGGACGACAAGACGGCCGCCTATTGCGGACTTGGCGGGACTCTCCCGGAGGAGCTCGCACAGCTGCGCCCCGATGAAGACGCCGTCTACTCGCGCGTTATGGAATACCGGGCAGAGGACTTCGTCCCGGTCATGGCCTGCCCGTCGCAGGTTGACAGCATCCGTCCCGTCGCCGAGCTCGCTCCTGAGGAGATCTCTGTAGACCAGGTATTCCTCGGCTCCTGCACCAACGGAAGGCTGGAGGACCTCCGGTCTGCCGCATCTGTCCTTAAAGACAGGCATATCGCGCCGTTCGTCAAGATGATCGTCACTCCCGCAAGCCGCAGCATCTATGAGGCTGCCGCAAAGGAGGGCATCCTTGATATCCTTTCCGAAGCCGGCGCCATGATAACACATCCCTCCTGCGGTCTTTGCTGCGGAAGGGCAGGAGGAATTCTGACGGACGACGAAGTTGTCGTCGCGACCAACAACCGCAATTTCCTCGGAAGAATGGGCACCTCAAAGGTCAGAATCTATCTGGCCTCTCCGCTGACCGCCGCTGTCTGCGCCCTTGAAGGTAAAATCACTGTACCTGCGGCGTATAAGGAGTAAAAGCCATGATGAATCAACTGTCCATTTTTGCCGAGAACCAGAAGGGCGCCATGAACCGCATGACAGGACTTCTAAACGATGCCGGCATCAACATGATCGCGCTTCTTACCAATGACAGCGCCGAGTTCGGTATCGTACGCATGCTGGTCTCCGACCACCGCAGGGCCTGTGATGTACTGAGCGGCGCAGGATACCTGTGCCACATCGACAAGGTTATCGCAGTCAGCATTTCCGACGAGCAGGGCAGCCTGAACCGCCTGCTCGGCACGCTGACGGACAGTAACATCAACATTGATTACCTGTACATGTCCTACGACAGGGAGGCGGCAACGCCCATCGCCGTCATCCATGTGGCGGATCCCTACGAGGTGGAAGAGCTGCTGCAGGGACACGGCTACCACGCATTATAGACCTTCCGTCGTTCCTACATAATTCTTCTGTTATGCATTCGCGGGCCGGCGTTTTTTTGCGTCGGCTCTTTGTATGACGCTCTTGCCAAAAGCGCGTCATAATGCTCCTGCGCGGCCTCCTCGAAGGCCGCTTCTTCGGGAGTAAGGTCTGTCTGCGTGCGGATCTCCTCCTGTATCGCCTGTATGCGTTCCACCAGAAGCTCTGCCGCAGTCTTTGGCGCCCCTTCCGGTGTCTTCTCATCGACAGCAATCCTGTCCTCCAGACTTCTCGGATATGAATGTGAAAGATAGAGAGAAGCCTTCGCACAGGCGGGCCCCACCAGCTCATAGAGCACACTGGAAGCCAGAATGATTGTCTGAAGGGCATCTCCCATGCTTCCCCCCAGTGTCCTTGCCCCCATCATGGCAAGACCGATCGCAACACCGGCCTGAGGTATCAGCGCCAGGCCGAGATACCTGCTGACAGCCGCATCTTTTCCGGTAATCCTGCAGCCCAGGAAGGCACCTGCATATTTCCCCGCGATTCTTACAACGAAATAGACGATTCCCACCGTCAGGAGACTGGCCGTGCCGATCCGGGATCCTTTGTCCGTGAGTGCGCTGAGATTAAAGGACAGTCCCGAATGCACAAAGAACAGGAGGAGAATCGGCGGCGTAAAGTAATTCAGCTGCCGGAAAAGCTTCTCGTCCCCGGATATATTGATGTAAACCATCCCGAAGGACATACAGCCCAGAAGCGGTGATACGCCAAGGAGCGCGCAAATCCCGCAGAAGGCAAAAAGAAGCGAGAGCACAATGATCAGCCGGTTGTCATCGCTGTGCTTACGCAGCATGAAAAGACGCAGCAGCACGCCGAACAGGCCTCCGAGGACCAGCACACAGAAATTCAAAAGAACGGGCCTGAAAATACTCACAGCGCTGACCCCTTTTCCACCGGACATGGCCGCAGCCGCGATGGAAATGGCAACGCTGTATTCAACAAGCCCGACTACGTCATCCAGGGCGACTACCTGCAGAAGGGTATCCACAAAATCGCCCTTCGCGCCGGTCTGCCGGATCGTCATCATCGTCGAAGCCGGCGCTGTCGCGCTCGCAAGTGCAGCCAGAACGACCGAAAACGGCAGACTGATGCCAAGACACCCCCATGTGGCAATAAATACCAGTACGGATGCCGTCACAGCCTCGAAAACCGTTATCACGGCAACCCTTAAGCCGTTTTTCCTGAGCGTACTGAAAAGAAAGTATTCGCCTGTGCTGAACGCAATAAACGCCAGCGCGATATCGGAAATAAAGTCCATTCCCCCGATCACCGCGCGGGGCACGAAATTCAGGACATAAGGCCCCAGCAGTATCCCGGCAGTGATATAGGCAGTCACGTTCGGAAGACGCAGGGCCTTTGTAACCCTGGTCGCCAGATAGCCGAAAAACATCATTTCGGTTATGGAGATGATGATTCCCGCCACCTGCGAGCGGGCGGCCGCATTCATTATCATATCGGATATCATCCCTTTGGCCCGCCTTTCTCTGAAATAAGAACTATGTTTTTTGCAATAATTAATAAGAATACCACGGAAAAGTCTTTTTGTCAGACTTCTCCGTGGTATTCACTGTATTGTATGTAATTCTGCTGTCCTGCTGCCTGTCTTTGGGGGGATGTGTTTCCCCGTCAAAGCTCTGAGCCTATGCGCCGTAAAGCTCCTGATGGTGTCTTTCTGCCTCCTCCTGCTCCTTCTGGATATCGGCAAAGGCGGAATATATGGGTTCTTCGTCCTTTCCGAAGAGCTTCCTGTCCACATAGTTCTTTGTGATCTTCAGGACGACGCCGCTGCAGGACAGGACGCCGATCAGGTTGGGAATCGCCATCAGTCCGTTGAAGGTATCGGACAGGTCCCATGCGAGCTGCAGGTTCATTGTCGCACCGACAAGGATAAAGACAACAAACACCACTCTGTACACGATGGTCGCCTTTGTCCCGAAGAGATACTCAAAGGCACGCATGCCGTACTGGCTCCAGCCCAGGACCGTGGAATACGCGAACAGAAGGATCGCGATCGCGATGAACGCCGCGCCTGCCTTTCCGAATACGCTGGCAAATGCCTCAGAGACAAGAGCCGTGCTGGCGGAGGTGCTGATCATATGTCCTGTATCAAGATCCACGACGCCCGAGGAGAGGATTGCGAAGGCAGTCAGCGAGCAGACGACGATCGTGTCCGCAAAGACCTCGAAAATGCCCCACATTCCCTGCATAACGGGCTCTCTTACGTTCGAGGCGGAATGTACCATGACGGAGGAGCCAAGGCCCGCTTCGTTGGAAAATACGCCTCGCTTCATGCCCCAGGTGACCGCGAGCTTCACGCCGTAGCCGACGATACCGCCGCCAACGGCCTGCATCGCGAAGGCGCCCTTGAAAATGGAAGCGATGACCGCGCCGAACTGGCCGATGTTGAGGATAACGATGACCAGAGCGCCGATGATATACGCGATCGCCATGAAGGGAACGAGCTTTTCCGTGACGGAGGCGATGCGCTTGAGGCCGCCGATAATAACGACCGCGGCGAGGATCATCAGGATGATGCCCATGATGAAGGTCGGGATATGGAAGACCTGGTTCATGTTGGCAGCGATCGTGTTGATCTGGCTCATATTGCCGATTCCGAAGGATGCCACGACGCAGAAGATACTGAACAGGATGGCAAGGATCTTGCCGATGGCTTTACAGCCCTTCTTTGACCCCAGGCCGTCCGTCAGGTAGTACATCGCGCCGCCGCACCATTCCCCGACGGCGTTCTTTCTCCTGTAATAGATACCGAGGACATTCTCGGCATAGTTGGTCATCATACCGAAGAAGGAGACAATCCACATCCAGAAGATTGCTCCCGGTCCGCCGGAGACGATTGCCGCGGCAACGCCTGCGATATTGCCGGTGCCGATGGTCGCCGCGAGCGCGGTGCAAAGGCTCTGGAACTGGCTGATTGCCTGGTCGTCGTCGCCCGTGTGCGCAGTGACGTGCTTGTCCGTAAAGACAGCGCCGATCGTCTTCTTCATCCAGTGCTTAAAGTGCGTTACCTGGAAGAATTTCGTGAGCGCCGTCATGAGGATGCCCGTTCCGACCAGAAGAACCAGCATGGGAAGGCCCCACACAAAGCCGTTGACAGCACTGTTAATATTCGTAATTGCCTGGATCATACTCTATCTCCGTCTACCGAATTTACAGATACTTTACTCATTAAATATGAATTCAGACTTTGTGTCAATACTTTGTATACAATAATACGAAATTTTGGGGTTCAAAAACCGCCACCGGGCGCGCTCTGATCATGCTATAATGCTTCATTATGTGGAAAAACAAACGAGCAATCTTTCCTATACGTATCCGGATTTACCTGGCCATCCTCCTGATCTGCGCCATCCTGAACTGGGCTTCGTGGGTGAGCACCGCATTTTCAGACTTCTATACAAATCATATATTCGTCCTGTGGACGAACCTTCTGGGGCGGATATCTGGCCTGTTTCCCTTCTCTTTGGGCGAGCGGATGATCATCGCCGGCCTTCTGTGGCTGGCGGCCGGGCTCATACTTGTGCTGATATGGATCTTTCGCGCCGCGGCGGCGCGCAGGAACGGAGCAGGGCATGTCTCCTTTAAGGTTCCGGGCGTCTGGCTCAGGATCACCGCCTGGCTCCTTGCGGTTATTTTCCTTATCATGACCCTGAACTGCTTTATTCTCTACCACTGCACGCCGCTGGAAAAAACGCTTCCGGGCTATGGAAAGGAATACACACTCTCCGACCTGGAGGAGTTCCGCGACATGGTCGTCACAAGGTGCAACGAGCTCTCCGGGGCAGTTCCCCGGGACGAGAACGGCGATGTCCTCTATGAGGAAGGAATCGACGCGATGCGAAAAGAGGCAATAGAAAGCATCCGGAGCCTTGACTATCCGAGACTTTCCGGCTACACCGTGACGCCGAAGGCCCTGACCTTCTCCGGATTTATCAGCCAGCAGCACATGCAGGGCTATTATTTTCCCTTCTCCATGGAGGCGAACTATAACGATGTGATGAAGATCATGCATTTCCCCTCCACCATGTGCCACGAGCTGTCCCACACACACGGCTATATCTTCGAGGATGACGCGAATTTCCTGGGCTTTCTTGCCTGCATTTCATCCGACGACCCGGTCTTTCAATACAGCGGGTGGCTCAGCGTCCTCAACTATGTCGACAATGATTTCTGGTACGCTGTAGACAAAGACACCTATTACTCCCATGTGAAAATAGACAGCATTGTGCGGAAGGACAATGAATTTCTCTCGGACGAGGCATGGAAAAAGGTGGAGGACAATGCCGTCCTGGACACTGAGACGGTTAAGAAGGCCGCTGACACCTTCGTGGACACGACACTGAAGGTCAACGGGGTTGCGGACGGCAAGGTCAGCTACAGCCACGTGGTGGCGCTGCTGCTGAGCTACTTTGACGGGGAGTGGAAATGAGATAAGGTGGCTCATTGCTTCGCGCATTTAAAGGGGCTTCCGGATAACCGGAAGCCCCTTACCACATGTACTGAGAAATTTTTTTTATTTATCATGCATGATATTATCCGCCTGTTCGCATCACATTCTGCATGCGGTGCGGCGCCGGCGGCGGCGCCTTTTTTTGTACTTCAGTACTTAAGATTAGTTCAGCTCGATCAGCAGGGATCCCATCTCTTCCATAGGGACGACAATCTTACCAGCCTGAACAGTAGCTTTCTGTGTGGACACCTGACCATCCTTGTTGACGACATAGATAGTAGCTGTCATACCGTCATAGCCATTGCCGATACCAAGGTTAACAACGAACTTGCCGAAGCCGTTCCAGATTGCCTGGCCAGCCTTGTACATTCTCAGCTTGTAGGGGCCAAGAACGACCTTGCCTGTAAGGCTCTTTGCCTGCTCCTTAAGGACATCCGTGTAGGGATCGTTAGCCGGGTTCTTGTAGATGGTAGCGATCATGTCGTCATCAGTAACTTCAGCATATGTGCTGGTTGCTCTGACTTCGCCCGCTTCCATGTATCCGGGTCCTCTCGGAATAACGTTAGCTGTAGGAACGACGATACCGCCGCCGTTGTCAGCAGAACCTGCACCTGCACCGGCAGTGCTGGTGGTAGGTGAAGCTGCAGCAAAAGCGCAAAGGCCAACCAGCATGGTCAGCGCAAGCACCGCTGCAACGATTGAAATCAATTTCTTTCTCATTAATGTGCTCCTTTCCTCAAATTCATGTGGTATATCAAAATTCCTCTCTGAGGAATTCGGATATCATTTTTATGGCCGGGAGAAGTCTCTTAGTCATGCTTCTCTCATCGGAGTTCCTTGCCGGTCAGGACCGCATGCACATATCTGCACAGATCCGACCCCTCATCCACCTGGAGCGTTATGATATTCCAGGCGTCACGCACTGTCTGCGTAAGGCTCTCATCGGTAAGGCTGTCCATCCCGGTGCGCGCGAACATGTTGTCCGTATACGCGACATAGCCGAGATAATCATAGCAGTTGTGGATCTTCAGGATGCTCTCGGTTATATCCTCATAGGAAGCGAACACCTGATATTCCAACACACAATCCGGCAGGGTAATGTAAATGTACGGATTCTCCTCGAAAAAGATCCTGTCTCCGTACCCCAGGAAGTCTGAATACGGTGACTCAACCAGCTCGGCACTCACATGCATGACGGTATTGGGATCCATAAACTCGCAGTCGTTCCCAATATCGATATATACGCTTCCGAACTCGGATTCCTCACCGCTGAAGTCATGCGTTTTATAATATTCTGCATCGCCTGCCTTCTGAACCAGCGGCACTGCCTCGAGCACACCGGGAATTTCCAGTGTAGCCTTCACATCTTCGTTCTCCTGCTGCAGCGCTGCAAGATCAGCGGGCTCCTTCGTGCCCTCTCCGCGGAAATCCTTTCTCGTGTCCGCAATCGCGTAGAATTCCTCCTCCGTCAGGCCGATCTGATCCAGATCCAGCTGGCTGTCCGCAGCTGCGGCAGCTTCATAATCAATGTCATCACGGATAACACCGATAATTTCCGACGTGGACTCCTCTGCGGGTGCGGGCTCCGGCTCGGGCGCAGGCTCAGGTGTCTGCGGCACACCGGCACAGCCGGCCATCACGGCGGCAGCTGTCAAGATACCGGCCAGTACCCGGAGACGCCCGGACTTCTTATTTACAGTCATTCACACTCCCTTTGCATTACTCAGTCAAATTCGATAATAAATCATTATATTCCTTTTAAAAACAATATACAACTCTTCTTGCAAAATATGCTCAATCGGTCAGGTCCGGCCGATGCGGGCCGGCAGACCGGCATTTATATTTTTGAAAACAGGAGGCCCCCCAGGGTGTTTCCCACTGTGTTGACCAGAAGAAACAGAAGGTACTGTCCTATCGGCACATTTCCCGCAACTGTGAGGTAGAACATGTTTGCGACAACGTGCTCCGACCCCGCCAGGATAAAGACCATGACGCCGAGGATGACGGCCAGATACCTGCCCGCTCCCTCCGCCCGCCGGTATCCCTTTACGGCAACGGCTATGCAAATACCGCAAATTACGCCGTCGATCAGGACATTCCAGAGGCTCTTCGATACCTTGGCCGCCGCAATCTCCTGTGCCTTCGCAGCCAGCTGGCTGTGAGAGAGCATGATCAGGCTGATAAAGGCCGCCCCGATAAAGTTACCGATCCACACCTTTGCGAGCTTTGCGGGATCCTTGTAATTCTCCGTAAAGCAGACCTTGCCCGTAAACAGGTCAAAGCCGAAGACAAGGACCGAATAGAGTCCTATGGAAAACAGGAACGCCCCGAGAAGGCGGTTTTCGCACTGGAGGAAAACAACGCCGCCGAGAGCGATGCTGATTCCCGCAAGGACACTGTTTTTAAACTCGCCGAGTACTGCGAAAGCTTTATTATTCATATTTATCCTCCTACCGTATCACGTATACCTGGAAAGAAGATACTGCCTGTCATTGTGCGAAGGCGTCTCGAGAACATCCTCCAGCATAAGATGAAGGGTTTTTCCGATCTGTCTGCCAGGCTTTATGCCGGCCGCGATCAGGTCCTCGCCGGTGACCTTCAGTTCCTTCACCGTAAGGCAGTCTCCCGCCCGGACGCTCTCGTTCCAGACCCGGATCCATCCCTCCAGCTGCGCGGTTTTTTCTTCCCTTGTGTAATCACTCTGTGCTTCGATATCCGCACGCTTTACCTCCATAAGAAGCGGGAACAGCTCTCTTGTTACCACTGCGGCCGCCCTGCGGACACTCTTCGGGTCGCTGTCAAAGCGCCAGTCATGATACTTTATAAGCTGCACAACACTGCGGCGGGTGTCATTGTCATATTTCAGCCTGCGAAGGATCGTGTCCGCAAGAAGCGCGCTCTGTTCCACGTGTCCGTGAAAATGGTCGATCCCGTTTTCATCCGTCTGCCTGCAGGCAGGCTTTGCGATATCGTGCAGGAGCATGGTAAGGCGCAGAATCCGCTTCTGCCGGCCATCCCACCCTGCCGTAACGTTTACGCCGGCAGGGAGTGCCTTTGCCGCCGCCTTCTCTCCCGCGGCTGCCGCCGTCACCGAATGCAGTATGTGCTCTCCCACGCTGTAGCAGTGATGGGGGTTGTTCT
Organism: uncultured Lachnospiraceae bacterium; assembly: GCA_902796425.1. Classification (GTDB taxonomy): domain Bacteria; phylum Bacillota; class Clostridia; order Lachnospirales; family Lachnospiraceae; genus CAG-791. Next base: position 31,143 of record CADBPC010000110.1, on the reverse strand, counting down.
GCGGAGTCGCCATGCAGACGTCGAACTCCGGAAGAAAATACCTGGTCAGTCCTGTCTCATAAGCCGTCCGGAGCTTTTCCGGGTGATCGCTGACAAGAAGCTTTTCAAGCTCTGTGCGGATTCTCTCACTGCTCACCTTTTGAAGATTCGGCGCAAGCTTTCCTATCGCCGCCGCGGTATCCTCATCGATCTTATAGTCCAGCTGCGCGGCAAAGCGCACCGCTCTCATCATGCGAAGCGCGTCCTCTTCAAAGCGCTTTTCGGGATCTCCCACGGCGCGGATAAGCCTCCTGTCCAGGTCCCGCACGCCGCCGAAGATGTCCACCAGCCCGTCCTTTTTGTTATAGGCCATCGCGTTGATGGTGAAATCGCGCCTTTGAAGGTCCTCTTTCAGGGAACCCGTGAAGGTGACACTGCTCGGATGCCTTCCGTCCTCATAGGTCCCGTCCACGCGGTAGGTCGTCACCTCGAACTGTTCCCCGCCGTCCAGGACCGTCACTGTGCCGTGCTTTAATCCCGTATCCACGGTTTTGCGAAAGAGCGCCTTTACCTGCCATGGAGTCGCGGACGTCGTAATGTCCCAGTCGCCGGGCGTCCTGTTTAAGAGACTGTCCCTTACGCACCCTCCGACGACATATGCCTCATATCCCGCACTCTGCAGAGTATTCAATATTTTTTCCGCTTTTGCGGGTATATCCATTCGCTCCTCCATGATATGACCCCGCCGCGGATATCCGCGGACGGGCTGTAAAAGCCGCGGACCCTTCCGGCCGCGGCTTTCATTAGTATGTTCTGTGTGTCACAGGCCTCCGGTTTAGTAGGATCTTCCCCAGTAGACCATCTTTTTCGCGGGCTTTCCGCAGCAGACACAGGTCCCCGCGATCTGCTCCTGCGCAAACGGCATGCAGCGGCTGGTGACGCCGTAGTCTTCCTTGATCTTCTCCTCGCAGGCGAGCTCACCGCACCACATGGCTTTTACAAAGCCGGACTTTTCCGCAAACAGCTTTTCAAATTCTTCCTTCGAGGCAGCCGTATAGGTGTGCTCCTCCAGATGGCGGCGCGCCTTTTCGAGCATATCCTTCTGAATCTGCTCCAGGAGGCTTCCGATAGTCGCATCGATTCCGTCAAGGCTGCATGTGATCTTTTCGCCCGTATCCCTGCGGACAACGACACACTCGCCGTTTTCGATGTCTCTCGGTCCGATTTCCAGGCGAAGCGGAATTCCGCGCATTTCCTGCTCGGCAAACTTAAAGCCGGGGCTCTTGTCAGTGTCGTCGACCTTTACTCTGAAGCCCTTCAGGATCTCCTTAAGCTCGTACGCCTTGTCCAGGACGCCTTCCTTTCTCTGCTGGATCGGAATGATGCAGAGCTGGATGGGAGCGATGCGGGGAGGGATAACCAGGCCGCGGTTGTCGCCGTGAACCATGATCATCGCGCCGATCGCACGGGTTGAAAGACCCCAGGAGGTCTGCCATGCATACTTTAAGGTGTTGTCCTTGTCGGTAAAGGTGATGTCATACGCCTCTGCGAACTTCTGTCCGAAGAAGTGGCTCGTCGCGCTCTGGAGCGCGCGTCCGTCATGCATCAGGGCCTCGACCGTATAGGTCGCTTCCGCACCCGCGAATTTCTCCTTGTCTGTCTTGCGTCCCTTGATTGTGGGGATCGCCATGTCCTCGGAGAGGAAATCCGCGTAGACGTTCAGCATCTGCTGGGTTCTCTCCTCACCTTCCTCTTTCGTCGCGTGGATGGTGTGTCCCTCCTGCCAGAGGAATTCACGGGAGCGAAGGAAAGGTCTTGTCTCCTTCTCCCAGCGGACAACGGAGCACCACTGGTTGTAGAGCCTGGGAAGCTCTCTGTAGGAGTGGACGTCCTCGCTGTAGAAATCAGAGAAAACCGTCTCGGATGTGGGACGGATGCAATATCTCTCCGTAAGAGGCTCCGAGCCTCCCTGTGTGACCCAGGCCACCTCCGGCGCAAAGCCGTTGACGAGCTCGCCTTCCTTCTTTAAAAGGCTCTCGGGCATAAGGAGCGGCATATAGACATTCTGCACTCCCGTTGCCTTGAACCGCGCGTCAAGATGCTGCTGGATCGCCTCCCAGATGGCATAGCCCGCAGGCTTGATTACCATAAATCCCTTAATCTTTGAGTAAGCGATGAGTTCCGCCTTGGTGCAGACATCCGTATACCACTGGGCGAAATCCTCGTCCATGGATGTGATCTCCGCAACAAGCTTTTTCTGCTCTGCCATAATACTGCTCCTTTAATTATTTATCTTTTTCAATTCCCAGCCTGTTCATTGCCGAGAAGATCGCGCGGACCGAAGCACGCGTGATGTTGGAACTGACTCCGACGCCGTAGGTTGCCATTCCCGTATCGGCGTTCAGAAGGTGGATATACGCCGCCGCCTGAGAGTCGGAACCGGCTCTGAGGGTGTGCTCCTCGTAATCCAGAATCTTCACATTGTAGCCGTAGTGCTCACGCATGCCGCGGCATACCGCATCCAGCGGTCCGTTTCCGAGCGCATCAAAACTCTTTTCTTCGCCGCGGAGAGTGAAAACACAGTGAACCTTTGTATCGAACCCGGTCTTTTCGCCGCCGAGCTCCGTCACCTGCAGGGAGCGGAAATGGATCGGCTCCTTGCGGTCGAGATATTCCCTGCGGAATGCAGCCATGACTTCATCCGGTGCGATTTCGCCAGCCTGCTCCGACATGAACTGGATGACGTCGGCGAACTCGCGGTGCATGGCCTTCGGCAGCTTGAAGCCGAAGTAGGTATCCATGATAAAGGCCACGCCGCCCTTTCCGGACTGCGAATTGATGCGGATGATCGGCTCGTATACCCTGCCGATGTCGGAGGGATCGATCGGCAGATACGGGACCTGCCAGATCTCGGACTTACGAGCCTTCATTGCTGCAACGCCCTTGTTGATCGCATCCTGGTGCGAACCCGAGAAGGCCGTGAAGACCAGCTTGCCCGCATACGGATGACGGTCGTCTGTCCTCATCTTGGTCACGCGCTCGCAGACCTCGATGATCTCGTTGATATTCTCAATGTTCAGCTCGGGATTGATTCCCTGCGAGAACATGTTGTAGGCGATTGTCAGAAGATCGACGTTGCCGGTCCTCTCGCCGTTCCCGAGAAGCGTTCCCTCGACGCGGTCCGCGCCGGCCAGCAGAGCCAGCTCCGATGCGGCTACGCCGCACCCTCTGTCATTGTGCGGGTGTACGCTGAGGATGATCGAATCCCTGTTTTTAAAATGCTTGTTGCAGTACTCAATCTGGTCCGCATAGACGTTGGGCGTCGTCATTTCCACCGTGGAAGGAAGGTTGATGATCATCGGGTTTTCCTTCGTGGGCTGCCAGACCTCCTGCACCGCCGTGCAGATCTCGACCGCATAGTCCATCTCGGTGCCGGTAAAGGACTCGGGGGAATACTCCAGGATGATCTTTCCGGGGAACTTCTCTGCCAGCTCCTTCACCCAGCGGGTGCCCTGTACCGCGATCTGGGTAATGGCATCCTTGTCCATGCCGAAGACAACGTCTCTCTGGAGCGTGGATGTGGAATTGTAAATATGAACGATCGCCTGTTTGCAGCCCTCGATGGACTGGAAGGTGCGCTCAATCTGCTCCTTGCGGCACTGCGAGAGCACCTGCACGCAGACATCGTCCGGGATCATGCGGCGCTCGATCAGCTGCCTGAGAAAGTCATACTCGATCTGCGAGGCCGCGGGGAAGCCGACTTCAATCTCCTTGAATCCAAGCTTCAGCAGCAGATTCCACAGTTCAATCTTCTCACTCACGATCATGGGGTCGATGAGTGCCTGGTTGCCGTCCCGAAGATCCACGCTGCACCAGATCGGCGCTTTCTGGATTTCTTTGTTCGGCCATTCTCTTTCCGGATAGTTCAGAACCGGATTCCTGCGATACCGCTGATAGTTTAACATAGCCTCTCCTTTTCCGAGATAAAAATAAGCCGGCCCGAAAGACTTTTCCTTCGGGCCGGTCCTTAAGGTTACTCTCCCAGACCGCTCTCTATGGCTGCAACAAGATCATGCAAGGCTTCTTCTTCATCCACCCCGTCGCAGAAGAGCTCAATTTCATCGCCCGACTTCACGCAAGCGCCGAGCACCGACAAGACACTCTTAGCGTTTGCTGTCGCATCTTTGAATGTAAATGTAATCGACGACTTGTAATCCATTGCCGTCTTACATAGGATACCGGCCGGGCGCAAGTGAAGACCCGTCGGATTTTTGATTGTCACTTTCTGACTGACCATAATAACCTTCCAATACATCCCGCAGAACAGCGAATCCTTAAAAGCCCGTATTCTGCGGCACCCAATGCAATTCCCCAGCTGCGCCTTATAAAAAAAGGCGTCTATTCATGATAACAGAGTTCATGGAAAAATGGCAACTATTAGTTTTCCGCAAGCTCTATCTGGGCGGTCACGGTGTTGCGCATGGTGACGTCCTCCGGCAGGCTCACATTCACCTGCGCGGTATAGACCCCGGCAAGGCTTTCCTGTGCCTTGCCCTCTGTCAGCTGGCCGACATCGATCTGCGCCGCAAGATCCGCAAGGCGGATACCGGTCACATCCTGCTCAAGGCCCGAAAGCTCATAGCGTATAATACCCGTCTGTGTATTATTCAGTGTGACAGCCCCGTCAGTGACAGATACAAGTCTGGCCGTATATCCTTCCGGAACGTTATTCAGGGCAATAGAGGAAATATCCGCTTCGAGGCTTACGTTCTGCGCCGCTTCAATTCCCACGGTCACCGTCACCGTTCCGTCAAACTCGTCTGAGCTCAGGGTAACGTTCTCCGGCAGGTATGCCGTAATATCGACGTCCTTCGTAAAGTCCGCGGTCGCGCCGCTGATATCGATCTGCTCGGCGGGGATCAGCAGCCTGTCGATTCCGGAAAGGATCGTGCTTCTTCCCATGATTTCGATCATCTGCGGGTCAATCGAGACATTGTCATTGCGAAGGTACCCTGCGGCGGGCGTTCCGCTGACCTGGAACTGGACCGGAACCGATTTGACCGGCAGGATCGTCACGGTCACCCGGACGGATGACATGTTCATGGTCAGCCTGGATGTATCAAGCACGTCCCCGTCCGCCTCATACAGGCGTACATCCGAGTAAGTGCTGATTGTGCCGGTTGCCCCGGAGATATCGACGGAAACGGAAGCGGAGGAAATGTTCTGCACAATGGATTCCGGGCCGGATACGCGCAGCTGGTTCTGGTCAAGGGAGATCTGGCTCACGTCATAGCCCTCGGCAGGCGTTCCTGTCGTCTGGTAGCGCAGGGACAGTACCTTTGTCCTTCTGGGCTCGACCTGGAGCCGGACATTCTCGATGCTGCCGTCTATGCTCTCGATCTCATTGTTCGCCTTTGTCGAATAGTAATGAATTTCAACCGTGCCGAGACTCGTGATGTCCTTGACATCCGCTGTCGCTACAATGTTGTCCCTGTCGAGGGATTCGATGACCGAGCGCCTTGCGTACACAATAACAGAAGGGACGACGTCGGTATTGTCCAGGACGGTGTAAACCTCGCCGTTATCCGTAATCATGTTTGTATGCGTCAGGGTAACCGGAATGTTGGAAAACTGCTGTCTCTTGATCGGGTCATCGTTGTTGGTGACCAGAAGCCACATGGCAACGGCGATCAGGATCGAGAGAACCTTGAGTCCGATATTATTGAAAAGGCGGTATTTTTTCAGCTTCATCTTTTCCCGCCTCCGATCAGATTATTGAGAATGCTCTTTTTCTGAGTGGCTGCCTGTTTGTCCTGCATGCGGACCAGCTGCTCGCGCAGTGTGTTCGCGTCGATATCGCGAAGGAGCCGTCCCTTGTATGCGATGCTGATCGAGCCTGTCTCCTCGGAAACAACGATCGTCAGCGCATCCGTCACCTCGGAGACACCCGCGGCAGCCCTGTGCCTCGTCCCCAGGTCCTTGTCCATACGGTTCTGGGAGAGGGGGAGATAGCAGGTCGCGGAGACAACCCTGTCCCCGCGCACAATAACCGCGCCGTCATGGAGCGGCGTGTTCTTTTCGAAAATATTGATCAGAAGCTGCGACGTGAGCACGCCGTCCACTTCGATTCCCGTTTTCTCATATTCCAGAAGGGGAGTGTTCTGCTCGATTACGATAAGGGCGCCGGTTTTAACCGCCGCCATGGAAGTGCAGGCGCGCACCAGCTCGCCGATTGTCTTGTCGGAAAACCTGCCCTCGGCAGGGCTCACCGGGCTGAAGAGCGCAGTGATAAAATTCTTCTGGCCGAGCTCCTCCATCGCGCTGCGGAGCTCCGGCTGCAGGATAATGACCAGGGCCGTGACCGCAATGCCCGTGACATTGCGGACGATCCAGAGAATGGTCGTCATGTTGAGGAGGGCTGCCACCGCGATGAATATCACAATGACAACCAGTCCCTTCAAAAGGGAATAAGCCCTTGTCTTTCTGATCCAGAGAATAATGTTATAGACCAGAACTGCAATAATAATGATCTCAACTATATCTGTCCATCCCGGGCTTGTGATATGCAATTGTCTGATGTAATAAGAGAGCCCCGAGCGCAGCCACTGCATGTTGATTAATAGTCCTCTTCTTCCGGATAATACTCGTCCTCATAATCTCCGCCGTCGTAATCCTCCTCCGGATACGGCTCTTCCCCGTCCCCGTACGGATCATCGCGCAGGCGCCCGATCAGGTCCTGCCTGGAGGTATAGATCTGTTTCACCCTCCGGTTGGCCCTCGGCAAAGTCATCTTCGGGATTGCCTTTACATAATAGTAATATTCGTCATCTTCAAACTGTGTGTCCTCAATTCTTGAATAATCAAGGTTGAAGAGGAAAAACACAATGATCTCGGCGATCACGATCGACACCAGCGTCCCGAGAAACGCGCCGCCGACGGAAATGTTGGTCCCGAACCTCATGTCTCCCAGAAGGATCACGATCAGCTGCAGGATCGCCCCCACAACCACCGCGATGTGCCAGGAATACCGGATCACCAGGCGGCGGATGATATAAACCGCGACGACCGATACGGCCGCTGCGCCGATCATGACAAACGCCTGCCGGTTCTGGGCGATGCCGTCGATAATAAACTTAAGCCTTCCCGCCATTTCGGTCGCGTCGACGGAGGTACTGAAATAGCTCTCGTTGGCCGCGATGTACCTGCCAAAGCAGACCGCCGCAATGCCTACAGCGCAGGTCACTGCCGAGGACGGCAGGAACAGAAGCCCAGCCGCAAGGGGCAGGACATAGGGAATGCCCAGCGCAAAGCAGACCGGATACAGGAGAAGAAGCATCCCGTCCTTCGGTGAAAACCGGAAATACAGCAGAAGGAGCAGCAGAAGGAATACCAGCCACGCCGCGGAGACCTCCAGCGCGAGGAAATAAAACTGCGCCGCAGCCACAAGGCCCAAAATCACAGCCGCGCCGCCCGCCGGCATAAGTGTGCACACGAGCGAGACTATCAGCGACGGCAGAAGTCCCGACAGATTCCTGCTGTAGCCGATCCTTGCGCACAGAATGCGCATCGCCGCGAAGACGACAAGGAATCGGAATGCAGGCACTATGTAGTTCTCATACTTTCTGTACGCGGATATGATTCCCGCCCTGATCTCCAGTAAATATGCCATTCCAGTTATCTTTGTTTCTCTTCCTTATAAGAATTCTGAAGCGCCCTCAGGTCTCTGTAATAAATACCGAGTGCCTTTCTGACCTTCCGGTAGCGGTAATAATAAATCAGCACGGTGAGCACCGAAAAAATCAGCAGAAAAACGACATACCTGAGCGCCAGCGTCTTAAGCAGGGATACAAGATCGATGCTGTAAATCGTAAGCATCAGATCTTCAAAATTGTACAGGACATAGATTGCGGCAAGGAGGACATACGCGATTGTCACACAGACAAAAGTGCGCAGAAGATGGCTTGCGATGTAGTCATTCATAAAATATGCATTGACTCTCTCGCCCCTTGCGCCTTCGTTTTTATCATATACGGACATCCTGGTCATCAGCCGGATTCTCTCTTCGTTGAGCATAGGTTTCCTCATCTGCCGCTTCGGGCCCTGCGTCAGGTACATCCGCGCCGATCGCCAATGTCAGAAAATGTACTTCCCGCGCTCCGGCATCCTTCAGGACTCCCGCGCAGGCATCCATCGTCGCCCCCGTAGTATAGATGTCGTCAATCAGCATAGTTACTTTGGATTTTACATCATTTCCGTATACAATTAAAGCTTTTTTCAAATTTTGACGCCGCTCCGGGACGCTCATATACTTCATCGGTTTCGTGTCATTCCCGCGCCCGAGAATGTCCTCCCGGACGGGAATCCCTGTGATCTGTGAGACCCTGCGGGCAAGGAGCGCCGCCTGGTTATAGCCCCGGACAAGGAGCTTTGCGGAGGAGATCGGGACCGGAATTATAAAATCTGCGTTCCTGAGGCGTTCCATCGCCTCATTCCTGCCGTTCAGAAGCCTTTCCGCCATCTTCGCGCCGTACCATTCGGCATATTCCGCCCTGCCCTGGTACTTGAAGCGGAACATCCCGCCGGAGACGCTCCGGTAGCGGAACACGGCTGCTCCCCTGTCAAAGGAATGGGACGCACCCGCACAGTCGGAGCAGACAAGGCGTCCTTCCCCATCCAGCGGCTTTCCGCACTTTTCGCACACATGATCCCCGACCGGTTCCGGTATTGTCCGGCACCTGCTGCAGACAAGCGCCCCGAAGGGCTCTGCGGGATCGTCGCAGACAGCGCAGCGCTGGACGTACACGCTCCTTTCGGCCAGTGTGAGCGCGGCCCTGCACCTCTTTTTAATTTTTGTATAGAATTCCTTTCCCTGTACGGAAAATCACCCTTTCTGCATTTCGATCAGCCGGTCCCTCAGGCCCGTATAGCGCATGCTCTGCCTGGTGTTGGCCGCCATTGTCTCAAGGACTCTCCGGCTCCCGAGGATAACGACAGCCTTCCTTGCCCGTGTCACTGCGGTGTAGAGAAGATTCCTGTTGAACAGGTTCTGCGGCCCTCCCAGGAGAGGCAGGATGACGGCGGGGTACTCCGAGCCCTGCGATTTGTGGACGGTTATGGCATACGCCAGTTCCAGGTCGTCCAGGCTCCGGAAGGGATATTCCACGGCGCGCTCATCGTCAAAGAGGATCGTCATTGTCTGGAGGTCTTCGTCAATCCGCAGGATCCTCCCGAAGTCGCCGTTGAAGATTCCCGTCCCGGAATCCACGGCGATTCCGAAATTCCCCTCGACCGCCCACGGGATCTGGTAATTGTTCCTTGTCTGCATCACCTTGTCCCCGACCCGGAACACAACGTCATGCGCCGCGTATTCTCCCTTGTCCGGGGCCGGCGGGTTCAGGACACTCTGCAGGACCTCATTGAGGGCGAGACTCCCGAGGGCCCCTTTTCTCGTCGGGGTCAGCACCTGGATTTCCTCCGCCCTGCAGGAAAGGTATTTCGGCAGCATGTCCCGCAGCATCTGCACCGTGTGCTTGTAGATCACGCCGGCGTCGTTCCTTTCCAGGAAGAAAAAGTCCCTGCTCTTGTTGTCAAGCCGCATGGGTTCGCCCTTTAGAATCGCGTGCGCGTTCATTACGATGTCGCTTTGGCTCGCCTGGCGGAAGATCTTCTGCAGGACGACGCAGGAGAAAGCATCCGACTCCATCAGGTCCTGCAGGACACGCCCGGGCCCGACGCTCGGAAGCTGGTCCGCGTCTCCGGACAGAATCAGCCTGGTTCCCGGCTTTAGCGCCTTTAAAAGCGCGCAGAAAAGGAAAATATCGACCATCGACGTCTCATCGACGATGACGACGTCCGCCTCCAGCGGATTGTCCTGGTCCCTTTCAAAGCGAAAGCTCTCATCCTCCCTGCTGTCCCCGAAGGCGTCCTCCTGCCCCGTCATCTTATAGCCAAGGAGCCGGTGGATGGTCATTGCCTCATACCCTGTCGTCTCGGTCATCCGCTTTGCCGCGCGCCCCGTTGGCGCAGCCAGGACAACCGCCTTAACATCGGAGATGTGATAGCGGATGATCATGTTGATCGTCGTCGTTTTTCCCGTTCCCGGGCCCCCGGAGAGGATCAGCACGGGACTTGTCGCGGCCAGGAGAACCGCCTCGCGCTGGAGATCGTCCAGGACAATGTCCTCGCGCTCCTCGATTGTGCGGATTCTTTTTAAGATCTCGCTGTCGCTGTATCTTCTGGTCCCTGCGTTATTCAGGTCCGTGAGGAGTCTTGCGATCTGCTGCTCGAGATAATACGCGTGTGCGGAATAGACCTGCACGGGATCGGTCCCCGTCAGGATCAGGCGCCGCTCCACGGCGAGGTTATTCATCTGGATCTCGACAACCTCCTCCGGGAGGTTTAACAGGGCGCAGGCCTTTGCCAGAGCCATGGGCTTTGGCAGCCAGCAGCTCCCCTCATGAAGCGTCTCGGACATCACGTAGAGAATCCCGCTCCGGATACGGAAATCGGAATCGGGGTTTACGCCTGCCATGGCGGCGATCTCGTCCGCCCTGGCAAAGCCGATGCCGTTAATGTCCTCCGCCAGCCGGTACGGGTTTTCCTTCAGGATACGGTACATTTCCATACCGTAGGTTTCCCAGATTTTCAGGGCCTGGCGGTTTGAAATCCCGAACTGCGAAAGGAAAAGAAGGGCCTGCCGGACCTCTCTTTTCTCCTCGACCTGGGCCGCGATCCTGCGTGCTGCGCTCTCGCTGATGCCCTTTACCTCGGCGAGCCTCTCCGGCTGTTCGTCCAGGATCTGCATGGTGTCGTCGCCGAATTTACGGATTATCCTGGCTGCAAGCTTTTCGCCGATGCCCTTGATGGCCCCGGAGGACAGATACCGGTATACAGCCTCCGCGTCCTCTGGCGCGCAGGGCCTGTAGGATGAGATCTTGAGCTGCTCTCCGTAGACGGGATGCTCTATATATTCCCCCGTCAGTTCGCAGCTCTCTCCTTCATTTATGACAGCAGGAAAACCAGTGCAGGTGATTGTATCGCCTTCACTGGTCAGTTCAAATACGGTATAGGTGTTCTCGGGATTTCTGTAGATTATCTGGGAAACATAGCCGCGAAGCTGCTCCATCTGTTCGTTACATCTCCATTCCGGGAGCGGACAGAAGCTCCACATAGCGGCCGGTCCCGATCGCGACGGCTGTCATGGGATCCTCCGCAGTGACAGCGCTGATTCCGGTCTTGCTGGTAATCAGTTCCTCGAGGCCGTGCAGAAGAGCGCCTCCGCCGGTCAGGACGATCCCGCGGTCTGCGATATCCGCCGCCAGCTCGGGCGGCGTCTTTTCGAGCACGCTGTGGACAGCCTCAATGATCTGGTTGGCCGGTTCACGGAGCGCCTCCTCCGTCTCGGACGAGGAGACCTTGATCGTGCGGGGAAGCCCTGTCACCAGGTTCCTGCCGCGGACCTCGACGTATTCATCCTCAACCGCCGGGAAGCAGCTGCCGATCTTGATCTTGATATCCTCGGCCGTGCGTTCTCCGACAAGGAGGTTGTATTTCTTTCGCATATATCTGACGAGCGCATCGTCAAAGTCATCTCCCGCGACCTTGATCGAAGTGGAGACGACCGTCCCTCCGAGGGAAATGACTGCGATGTCCGTCGTGCCGCCTCCGATATCGATGACCATGTTGCCGCAGGGCCTTGTGATATCGATTCCCGCTCCGATGGCGGCCGCGATCGGCTCCTCGATGATGTAGACCTCGCGCGCGCCGGCCTGGAAGGTGGCGTCTTCAACCGCCTTCTTCTCGACCTCCGTGACCTGGCTCGGCACGCAGACGGCGATCCTCGGCTTGCGGAAGGTCCTGCGTCCCACCGCTTTCTGAATGAAGTATTTCATCATCTTCTCCGTCACGGTGTAGTCGGAAATAACGCCCTGCCTAAGGGGGCGCACAGCCACAATATTGCCGGGCGTACGCCCGAGCATCAGCCGCGCCTCCTCGCCGATCGCCTTAATCTTATTCGTATCTCTGTCAAACGCGACGACAGAGGGCTCCTTCAGGACCACCCCTCTGCCTCTTATATAAACGAGCACACTCGCGGTGCCCAGATCAATTCCTATATCCGAATACTGCATCTGTTCCTCTCACAAACCTGAAACGGTAAGCTGCGCCGGCCCTTAAGGCCCGGCTGCCTGCGTTATTAGTATAGACTACAGACCCGGTCTTTTCAAAGGTTAGTTCAGGGCATCATGCGCGCAGCGCCGCGGCGTTTTTGCGCAGCGCCTTGTCCACATAATATCCCGTGTAGGACGCGTGGTTTTTGGCGATTTCCTCCGGCGTTCCCTGAGCGACGACGGTTCCGCCGCCGTCGCCTCCCTCCGGGCCCATGTCGATAATATAGTCCGCCGTCTTGATCACATCCAGATTGTGCTCGATGACGACGACACTGTTGCCTCCCTCCACGAGCTTGTGGAGGATCTTTGTGAGCTTGTTCACATCCTCAAAGTGAAGGCCTGTTGTAGGCTCGTCGAGAATATAGATCGTCTTGCCGGTACTGCGTCTGGAGAGCTCCGCGGCGAGCTTTATCCTCTGGGCTTCGCCGCCGGAAAGCTCTGTGGAGGGCTGCCCCAGCTTTACGTAGCCGAGGCCCACATCGTAGAGGGTCTGGATCTTATTCCGGATGGATGGCACATTCTCAAAGAATTTCACGGCCTCCTCGACCGTCATGTCGAGCACGTCGTAGATGCTCTTGCCCTTGTACTTTACCTCCAGGGTCTCCCTGTTGTAGCGCTTTCCGTGGCAGACCTCGCAGGGAACATAGACGTCCGGCAGGAAATGCATCTCGATCTTGATAATACCGTCTCCCGAGCAGGCCTCGCACCGCCCGCCCTTTACGTTGAAGGAAAATCTTCCCTTGGCGTAGCCTCTTGCCTTTGCGTCGCTCGTCCCGGCGAACAGGTCGCGGATCATGTCAAAGACGCCTGTGTAGGTCGCCGGGTTGGAGCGGGGCGTCCTTCCGATCGGGCTCTGGTCGATATTGATCACCTTGTCGAGCTGCTCGATTCCCTCGATCTTATCGTGCGGGCCGGCAATCGTCCTTGCCCTGTTCAGGTCCCGTGCGAGCTGTTTATAGAGGATCTCGTTGACAAGCGAGCTCTTTCCGGAGCCGGAAACGCCGGTCACCAGTGTCAGTACGCCGAGCGGTATCGAGACGTCGATGTGCTTTAGGTTATTCATCGCGGCGCCGCGGACCGTGAGCCACCCCGCGGGCTCTCTTCTCTTCTCCGGCACGGGGATGAAGCGCTTTCCGGAAAGGTACTGCCCGGTTATGGAATTCGGGTTTGCCATGATCTCATCTGCGGTTCCCGCCGCGACGACCTCGCCGCCGTGCGCTCCGGCACCGGGTCCGATGTCCACGATGTAATCCGCGGAGAGCATGGTATCTTCGTCATGCTCGACGACGATCACCGTATTCCACAGGTCTCTCAGGTTCTTCAGCGTGCGAAGAAGCTTGTCGTTGTCTCTCTGATGCAGGCCGATGCTGGGCTCGTCCAGGATATAGCAGACGCCGACAAGGCCGGATCCGATCTGGGTCGCGAGCCTTATCCTCTGGGCTTCGCCTCCGGAGAGGGTCGCCGTCGCGCGGGCCAGCGTCAGGTAATCCAGGCCGACGTCCACAAGGAAGGTGACACGGTTTGTGATCTCCTTCAGGATCTGCCTGCCGATAAAGCGCTGCGTATCCGTCAGCTCCATCTTCTGTACGAACGACAGGAGATTTTTGATCGAGAGGCAGGTGAGGTCGTAAATATTGATCCCGCCGACGGTGACGGCGAGGGATTCGGGCCTGAGCCTCTTGCCGCCGCAGGTCTTGCAGGGCGAAATCTGCATGAAGGTCTCGTATTCCGCCTTTGTCCTGTCGGACGCCGTCTCACGGTAGCGGCGGTTCGTATTTTCAATCAGTCCCTCGAAGGTGATGGGATAGACACCCTGTCCCCGCTGGCTCTTGTAATGGACATTGACGGCCCTGTCCGCGCCGTGCATCAGCATATTCTGCACCTTCGGGGTCAGGTCCTTCCAGGGCGTATCCAGCGTAAAGCGGTATTCCTTTGCGAGCGCGGTCAGGATCGCGTTGGAAAAGCTGTCCGGATCCATGCAGGACTGCCAGCCGAGGACGGCAATGGCGCCGTCATTGATGGACAGGCTCTCATCCGGCACAATGAGCTTCGGGTCGAACTCCATGCGGTAGCCTATGCCGGCACAGTCCGGGCAGGCGCCGAAGGGATTGTTGAAGGAGAAGCTGCGCGGCTCGATCTCCGGGATGCTGATTCCGCAGTCCGGGCAGGCAAAGCTCTGTGAGAACTGCAGGAGCTCTCCGTCGACAACCTGGATCTGCAGAAGCCCCTCCGCGAGGTTCAGCGCGTTCTCGATGGAGTCCGTAAGACGCCTCTCGATGCCCTCCCTGACGACCAGTCGGTCGATGACGACCTCAATGTTGTGCTTGATATTTTTCTCAAGCTTGATATCCTCGCCGGAAAGGTCATACAGGTTCCCGTCGACGCGCACACGCACGTATCCCGCGCGCCTTGCGCGGTCAAAGACCTTCTCGTGCATGCCCTTCCTGCCGCGCACAACGGGCGCGAGCACGAGGATCCTCGTTCCCTCGCCGAGGCGAAGGATCTGGTCCACCATCTGGTCGACGGTCTGCTTTGCGATCTCCCTCCCGCAGTTCGGGCAGTGCGGTATGCCGATCCTCGCGTACAGGAGACGGAAATAGTCGTAGATCTCCGTTACGGTTCCCACCGTGGACCTGGGATTGCGGTTGGTCGACTTCTGGTCGATCGAGATCGCGGGGGAAAGGCCCTCGATCTTCTCCACATCCGGCTTTTCCATCTGTCCCAGGAACTGTCTCGCATAGGAAGAGAGCGATTCCATGTATCTGCGCTGGCCCTCCGCGTAAATGGTATCAAACGCGAGGGAGGACTTGCCCGAGCCGGAAAGACCGGTCAGGACGACCAGCTCGTTGCGGGGTATGTCGAGACTGATATTCTTCAGGTTATGCTCCTTCGCGCCGCGGATCCGTATGCGGTCCTGGTCGTTGATCATAGCCCGCCGTTTTTCATCCATCCGTCTCTGGCTCTTTGCCTGCTGCTCCGCCTCTGCGAGCGCCGGCCAGTAGTCGGGTTTTTTCATCTTTTCTGCCATCTGTACCTGTCCTTTTATTTTCCGCCCTCAAGGTCCCTGAGCTGCTTTTTGAGCTCAATCATGTTGTCCCTGAGCTGTGCGGCCGCCTCGAAGTTGAGATCCGCCGCAGCCTTCCGCATTTCCTTCTCGACCTTTGCGATCAGGTCCTTAAGCTCGGAGACGCTCATGGATTCCGGATCCTTCTCGAAGCGCACCTGCTCCTGCGTCACCTGTTTTGAAATCGCGATCAGGTCGCGGACCGCCTTCTTGATTGTCTGCGGCGTGATATTGTGTTCCTTATTGTACTGCTCCTGGATTTCCCGCCTGCGGTTGGTCTCCCCGATCGCGCGCTTCATGGAATCCGTCATGGTGTCGGCGTACATGATAACATGTCCTTCCGCGTTGCGGGCGGCTCTTCCGATTGTCTGGACGAGGGAGGTCTCCGAGCGAAGGAACCCTTCCTTATCCGCGTCCAGGATCGCGACGAGAGAAATCTCGGGGATATCCAGGCCCTCTCTCAAAAGGTTGATGCCTACCAGGACGTCGAAGACGTCGAGACGCATGTCGCGGATGATTTCGCTCCGCTCGAGTGTATCGATGTCCGAGTGGAGATATTTTACCCGGATTCCCGCCTCCGCGAGGTAGTCCGTCAGGTCCTCCGCCATCTTTTTTGTGAGCGTTGTGACCAGGACCTTGTTCTTCTTTGCCGTCTCGGTGCGGATCTCGGAGATGAGATCATCGATCTGCCCTTCCACCGGCCGCACGTCCACCTTCGGGTCAAGGAGTCCCGTCGGGCGGATGATCTGCTCGGTCCGGAGGAGCTCGTGATCCGACTCATACCCGCCGGGAGTTGCGGACACGAAGAGCATCTGGTCGATCTTCTGCTCGAACTCGCCGAAATTGAGCGGACGGTTGTCCAGCGCCGAGGGCAGCCGGAAGCCGTAGTCCACCAGTGTGAGCTTCCTGTTCCTGTCTCCGTTGTACATGGCGCCGATCTGCGGGATCGTCATGTGGGATTCGTCGACGATAATCAGATAGTCGTCCGGGAAGAAATCCATCAGTGTGAGCGGCTGCGCCCCGGGCGGCATGAAGTTCAGGTGCCTCGAATAGTTCTCGATTCCGGAGCAGAACCCCGTCTCACGCATCATCTCGATGTCGAAATTGGTCCTCTCGGAGATGCGCTGCGCCTCGATCAGCCGGTCCTCGCCCTTGAAGTAGCGGATCCGCTCCTCCAGCTCCTTTTCGATATTCTCGCAGGCAAGATTGATCTTCTCCTGCGGGACGACATAGTGCGATGCGGGGTAAATCATCACGTGGGAGAGCTCCGCATGGACTCTTCCCGTCAGGACCTCCACCTCGCAGATCCTGTCGATCTCGTCACCGAAGAATTCGACGCGGATCAGGTATTCGCTTCCCTGCGCGGGATAAATCTCAACCGTATCCCCGTGGACACGGAAATTGCAGCGCTCGAGGACCTGGTCGTTGCGCCTGTACTGGATCGCGATCAGCTCCTTTATGGTCTCGTCCCTGTCCTTTGCCATTCCCGGCCGCAGGGATATGGACATTCCCTTGAATTCGTCGGGGCTGCCCAGGCCGTAGATGCAGGACACACTTGCGACCACGATGACGTCCCTCCGCTCGGAAAGCGACGCCGTCGCCGACAGGCGGAGCTTGTCGATCTCGTCATTGATCGCGGAATCCTTCGCGATATAGGTGTCCGTGGACGGGACATACGCCTCCGGCTGGTAGTAATCATAGTAGGAGACAAAGTATTCCACCGCGTTTTCCGGGAAGAATTCCTTCATCTCGCCGTAAAGCTGGCCGGCGAGCGTCTTGTTGTGCGAAATAATAAGGGTCGGCTTATTCAGCGCCCGGATGACATTCGCCATGGTGAAGGTCTTTCCGGAGCCGGTGACGCCCAGCAGGGTTTCAAACTGGTTGCCCTCCTTAAAGCCGTTCACAAGAGCTTCGATCGCCTGCGGCTGGTCGCCGGTAGGCTGGTATTCGGAATGTAAAACAAAATGATCCATGAAAATGCCCCATGTACAGTGATAGATTCCTGAGAACTCTACCATTATACATGGGGCTGTGAGAAAACACAAACATTAGTTCGATGCGGTTTTATCAGCGTCTTCCGGGCCTGCTGCCTCCTCCGGGCGGCCTGGTTCCTCCCTGCATCTGCTGGATCGGAATTCTCTGCTCGGTCGTCCGCAGGTAAATATCATTGCGGAGCCGCAGATCCGAGCGGGTCCTGTCCATATATCCCGTGGCTGTCGTGTTCCTGCTGACCGGCTTCATCTGGCCGTACATAATACCGCCGCTGACGCCGCCGACCGCCAGTCCCGCGATGATGCTGATCAGGAGCGCGTCCGACTGGGTGTCCATTCCCAGCATCATGAACAGGAGCATTGCGACAATCGCGCCGATCCCGAGGATGTATCCCCAGAGCTTTCCGGTCGACACGGGAAGGTCGCCGATCATCCGGGCAGTCTGTCCGTTCATCGCGAACATAAAATCTTTGTTGTGCCACTTCGTGTGAAGGAGCCACACCGGCATAAGAGCGTATTCCGTCCTCTCCGGGTTGATGCGCATGTTCCTTCCGGTCTCCCGGACACTGTCATAGTTCGTCACAGTATTCTGGATCGCCTGCACCGCGGAATTGACGGCGCGCTGCTGTGCGCGCTCCTCGCAGTCTTTGATCTCCACGTCATACTTGTTCGCAAGAAATCCGGGAAGATATTCCAGGGCGAAGGGCCTCAGCGCATTGTAATCAAACGGCTCGATCGAGTCCATCAGGGCATCGGACATCCTGCTGGAGGCGTCCACGGGGATCTTGTCGAACTGGAGCGTCGCCGCGCGCTGCACGTCAAAGTGCTGCGTCCTTGTGACCTGCCAGTCCCCCTCCCGCGTTATCTGCGAGCGCAGTCCCTCAAAGCGCATCTCTCCGTCAACCGTTCCGTTGAAGAGCCGGAAGGGAACGTAGACGCCCTTGATCTCCTCGAGGTGGTTGCTGCTTAAGAAGGAGCGCGGAAGGAGCTTTTTGCCCTTATAGTAGCCCTTGAGCTTTTCAATCGCCTCGTTCTTCTCGAAGACAAAGGGGATCACATAATCCGGCCTCTGCACTCCGGAAAACTGGGCGGGAATAATTGTGGGGTTCCCGCAGTAGGGGCAGCTGACCGCCGCCGTCGTCGCGTCGCAGATCAGCTCCGCTCCGCAGGTCGTGCAGGAATAGGTCCGGATATTGGCCTCATCCTTTCCCCATACGCCGGCCGGGTTCTCCGGCTCCGCCTCCGGCGCTGTGCCGGCGGCTGCCTGATGGTGCGCAGCCTGGTGGTGCGAAGGCTGTGCGTACGCAGCGGCAGAATCCCCGCCGGGAATATCCGTGTGAGCCTGGTCGACGTTGATGTCCGCTTCCGTATAGAAGTCGGCGCCGGTTACGGTGTGATGGTCTTCCTGCTGGGCGGCAATGCCCGCTTCCTCCGCCTTCTCGTTTTTAGCGGCATAAATCTTCTGCACCTCCTCAACCGTGAAGGTGCTTTCGCAGTAATCGCATTTCAGCCTGCCGAGCTTGCCGTCAAAGCGAAGAGGCCCTCCGCAGTTCGGACAGACATAATTGGTTACCTGTTGTGCCATACGTCCCGACCCTTATACCGCTGCGGGTTATGCTCTGGGCTGTCCGCAGCTCGGGCAGAACTTGCCGGTGTTGCCTGTCTGTCCGCAGTTCGGGCATGTCCAGGGACCTGCCGGAGCGGGCTTTGCGGCTCCGCAGTTCTGGCAGAACTTGCCGGTATTGGTGCTCTCGCCGCAGGAAGGGCATGTCCATGCCGCGGATGCGGGCTGCATCTGGGGAACGGGCTGGGGAGCCGGCTGCTGGGCTGCCGCTGCCTGTGCCTGCGCGTTCGCGATATTCTGAGCGTTCGCGGCGCCGATAATCTCTCCCATGTTGATTCCGCCTGCCTGCTGGGCCATATTCATGCCGGCAAATGCCATCATCGGGCCTGCGGAGGTGTTGGAGGCTGCCGCCTGCATCGCGGAAGCCGCCGCCTGTGTCATGGTGCCTGCCATGATGTTGGCGCTGCTGCCTGCCGCAAGGCTCATCTGCAGGTCTCTGATTCTCTTCTCGTCCTCTTCGTTCGCCTTGATCGAGCTGACGCCGAAGGTGCTGATCACGATGCCGTACCTCTTGCCCCAGCTCTCGGAAAGAACCTCGTTCAGGGCCTGGCCGACCTCTGCCGCGTGTCCGGGAACCGCGCTGTAGCGGATGCCCATGTCGGAAATCTTCGCGAACGCCGGCTGGAGCGCTGTCAGGAGCTCACTCTTTAACTGGGAATCGATCTTGTCCCTTGTAAACTTGCCTTCGAAGTTGGCGGCAACATTTCTGTAGAACAGGATCGGATCCTGGATGCGGTAAGCATATTCGCCGAAGCATGTGATGGTGATGTCGGTATCAAGGTTGATATTTCTGTCTACGACACGGAAGGGAACCGGATTGGCTGTTCCGTACTTGTTCCCCATGATTTCCTTTGTATTGAAATAGTAGACTCTCTGGTCGTTTCCTGTCTCGCCCGCAAGGCTGACACGCTTTTTCCAGACTTCAAAGCTGTCCTTGATTCCCTGGAAAAGACCTCCCACGAAGATGGTAGGCTCCTTCGCGTTATCAAAAACATATTCGCCGGGCTGTGCGGAGATATCCACGATTGCGCCCTGCTCGACAACGATCATACACTGTCCTTCATTGACCGCAATGATGGATCCGTTGGTGATGATATTATCGCTTCCTCTGTTGTTCCTCTTTGAGTTCTTCTTCTCGCCCTTTACTGCAAGAACGTTCGACTCCATGGCCGGGCAGTAAAAATACTCACGCCACTGATCGGAAACTACATTCGCCGCTGCCTGAATACCAACCTGTAAAAGTCCCATTGTATAACTCCCTTCGAAACTGCAGTAAATTCACTGCGCCAATACTTATTTTATTTTCCTTCAATCCGGCTGATCTTGCAAGGGTGTTCACAGAAAACTCACACTGCGAAGGCCGCCGGAGGATGTGCTTTTTTCACTCCTGAACGTCAATGGCTTTCGGACCGGAGCCGATCTCGAGCATGTAGAAGGACGCGGGATACCCCACCTTTTCCTCGTAGATCTTTCCGATTTTTTCACAGAATGCGGATACCGCTGTGTCCTCCACGATGCTGACCGTGCAGCCCCCGAACCCCCCGCCGGTGATGCGGGATCCGATAACGCCCGGCATTTTCCAGGCCTCCTCTGCGAGGATGTCCGCCTCGGGGCAGGATGTCTCATAGTCATCCCTCAGGGATACATGTGATTCGTTCATCAGCTTTCCGAACTCTGCGATGTCGCCGTCCTTCAGGGCCTTCACGGCGCGGATCGTTCTCTGGTTCTCGTAGACGGCGTGCTTTGCCCTTCTCCTGCAGACCTCGTCCTCGATGAGGTCCTTGTTCGCCTCATAGGTTTCGATATCAAGATCGCCGAGCGTCCTGATGTCCAGCTTTTTCTGCAGATCCTTCAGCGCCCTTCCGCACTGCTCGCGCCTTAAATTGTATTCGGAATCCACGAGCGAATGCTTTTTGTTCGTGTTCGTTACAACGAGCTTTTTGCCCTCGAGCATGATCGGGGCATATTCATACTCCATGGTGTTGGTGTCAAGGAAAATCGCATTTTCCTCTTTGCCCATGGCGGAAGCGAACTGGTCCATGATGCCGCAGTGCATGCCGTTGAACTCGTTCTCGGAGTACTGGCCGATCAGGGCAAGGTCAATGTTTGTCAGGTCGGAAAATCCGTAAAAATCGCGGAGCATATAGCCGGTCAGCACCTCGAGGGAGGCGGAGGAGGAAAGGCCCGACCCCGCCGGGATATCGCCCCAGATCACCATGTCAAAGCCGGAGGGAAGCTTACAGCCTCTTTTTTCAAACGCCCAGACAACGCCCTTCGGATAATTCGTCCAGCCGGCCTCATCCGAGGGTACAAGGTCGTCAAGACTGGTTGTCACAACGCCCTTCCTGTTGACATTGACGGAATAAAAACGGATAACCCTGTCGTCCCTCTTCCTTGCCGCCGCATAGGTCCCCAGGCTGATTGCGCAGGGAAAAACATGACCGCCGTTATAGTCGGTGTGCTCGCCGATGAGGTTCACCCGCCCCGGCGCAAAAAACACGCGGACATCCTTTGTATCCCCGAATTTTTCCTTAAATGCATCAAGAACAATCTTAGCTGCTTCGTTCATTGTTGTATTCCTCTCTTCTTAATAGTGATGAAGCGCATCATGCGCGGGTATCTGCAGTAAAGTGCAGGAGTTTCGTGAGGGCATCGCCCCGCATTTCCGGTATCAGGATGCCGCATTTTGCGAGCTCCCCGCCGGTATAGCATTCTTCGGTTCCTTCAAGCCGGTAAACCGTATCCTCTTCAAGGCCCGGAAGAAGGATTCTCCGGCTCCTCACATTCGGCCTTGTCAGGACCTGGACAAAGGTGTAGAGCGCTTCGCTCCTGTCCTTTGCGACGCTCCCCCATACATCCCAGGGCTCCTCGCCGCTCCAGGAATGGATGCGGTAATAATCGCCCTCCGCAATGAGGCCGTGGTATCTGTGATACTCCGCGATCTGCCCCGGGATCATCTCCAGATCCTCTTCCGGGATCTGTGTGATGTCAAGCTCATAGCCGAAGGTTCCGGACAGAGCGACATGTCCCCTGGTTTCAAACGGGACAGACCTCGCGGTCGTGTGGTTCGGCGCGCAGCAGACATGCGCTCCCATGCAGGAGAGCGGGTAAACAAGAGCGGTTCCTTCCTGAATCCGCAGTCTTTCGATGGGATCCATGTCGTCGGAGCGCCAGATCTGCGGGCTGTAATAGAGCATTCCGGGATCAAAGCGGGCGCCGCCGCCGGAGCAGTTCTCAAGAAGAAGGTCCGGGAACTCGGTGACAAGCCTCTCCTGCATCTCGTAAACGCCGAGCACATAGCGGTGGAACACCTCCTGCTGGCGGGATGCCGGGAGCGCCGCGGAGCCGATATCGGTGAGCTCGCGGTTCATGTCCCATTTCACATAGTCGATCTTCGCGGTGCGGAGGATCTTTGCCACGCACTCATAGGCATAGTCCCTGACCTCCTGCCTCGACAGGTCCAGCACGTACTGCTGGCGGCTCATCGTCGCAGTGCGGCCCTTCAGCTGAAGCGCCCAGTCGGGATGCGCCCTGTAAAGGTCCGAATCCGGGGAAATCATTTCCGGCTCAAACCAGAGGCCGAACTTCAGCCCGATTTTATGGATCTCGTCCGAAAGAGCGGCGATTCCGCCTTTTATCTTATTTTCATTGACATACCAGTCGCCGAGGGACGAGGTGTCGCTGTTCCGTTTTCCGAACCACCCGTCGTCCAGGACCAGCATCTCGATGCCGGACTCCTTTGCTTTCCTTGCAATGGAAAGGATCTTTTCGGTGTCAAAGTCAAAATAGGTCGCTTCCCAGTTGTTGATAAGGATCGGCCTTTCTTTGTGAAGGTAAGGGCTCCGGATCAGGTGGCCGCGGTAGAAATCGTGGAGGTGTCGTGTCATCTGTCCGAGGCCCTGCGCCGAATAGGTCATCACGACCTCCGGCGCGGTGAAGTGATCGCCGCTCTCCAGAGTCCAGGAGAAATTCTCCGCATTAATACCCATGCACATCCTGAGACTGTCAAACTGGGAAACCTGGACCTGCGCGGTAAAATTGCCGGAGTACACGAAATTCATCGCGTACACCTCTCCGGTATCCTGCCCCGCCCCGGGCGTAACCAGCGCGATAAAGGGGTTTTCCTGGTGCGAGGATTTGCCCGCGATGCTGCCCACCGACTGCTTCCCGATTCCCACAGGACGCCGCCGGATATGGCGCTCCCTCGCCCAGCTTCCCGTCAGGGAGAGCATCTCATAATGTCCTGCGTCCATGTCGATGCTCGCGGAATAGACCTTTTGCAGGATGCGCGTTTTGCCGCTGTTATTGCGGATGACAACGCTCCTTGTGATGACATCCTCCTTCTCAAAGACGCTGTAGATAAGCTCCGCATCGATCTCAAGAACAGGATCTGTCAGTGTAAGGCGCAGTGTCGATACGCCCTCTGCCGCTTTTCCCTCCCCCGCAAAGGAAGCGGGGAGTCCCTCCAGGGAAGGCTTTCCCGCGGTGATTTCGTAGTCCCTATAGAAGAGCTCGCATCCGCACTGCCCCTCTTCGTTCATTACATCCAGCGCACCCTCGCGCAGGTCCCCCGTCCACTGCGTGGGATACTCAAACGGAAAGCTGCTTAAAAACGCTTCCTTCTCCCTTGCATTGACAGACAGAATATACGCGTACTCCTTTGCGCGCAGGAGATACTCTCCCCCCGGCCTGTTAAGGCGCCTGCCGTAATAGACATGCCCGACATAGCCGTCCTCAGTTATGCCGATCATGTAGGTTGTATTCGCAGTATCCAGCTTGAAAAGCCGCCTGCTCTCATCATATAAAACAGCCATATTTCATTTTCCCTGTCTCTTTTTTATCCGGGCCCTGCGGCCTGCCGCCGCCCATAAAACAGTGTACGACAAACCGCGTGATCCCACAACAAGAGCCGCGGGATGAGCGCTCATTCAAGCGCGTCACCGGGCGGCTCTGTTTTCCTTATCCAGTCGTAGTTTTATGCCTGTACCGAGTTCAATGCAGGTGCAGAATTCAAAGCATGTACCGGCGCCTTTGTCACGGATTTCTCATCACCGCGACGCCTACGAGGCCGGGGCCTGTGTTGATTGCCATCGTGGCCGTAATCTGTCCCTCGTACAGAATCTCCTTGCTGACGAGGTGCTCCTCCAGCATGTCCTGCATGGCGAGCGCTTCCTCGTGCGCGTCACCTTCCTCGACCACAATCCAGGTGCGGTGACCCAGGCAGTATTTGACGACCTCCTCCATCAGGCGGAGCTTTCCGAAACGGCTCCCCCGGATCTTTGCAACGGTATAATAGGTTCCGTTCTCGTCACAGGAAATGATCGGCTTGAGTCCCAGGGCCTCACCCACAAAAGAGGCTACCTTTCCGATCCTTCCGCCGCGCTGAAGGTATTTGAGCGTGTCCATGTAGAAGAAAACCTTAGAATCATAGATCTTTTCCTGCATCTTCTTCGTAATCTCTTCGAAGGACATGCCCTCGTGGAGCTTTCTCGCCGCCCAGATCGCGAACAGGCCGCTGCCGATGGAAATATTCCTTGAGTCAAACACAAAGATCTCCAGATCGTCCCGCTCGGACGCCGCCAGACGGATCGTGTTGAAGGTCCCCGAAAGGCCGCTCGAGATGCAGACCGCTATAACCTTCTCGTAGCCCTCGCTCCGGATCAGTGTGAGCTTGTCATTCACCTCCGCAAGAGAAGGCGTGGACGTGGACGGGAACTCATCGGGAAAACGGCGGTACACCATCATGGGATCGATATCCACGCCGTCCATATAATCCTTTTCCGGGTACATGACGCGAAGCGGTATGACATATATTCCGTATTGCTCTCTGATAACCGGCGGCACATCGCAGCCCGAATCTATCAGAATTGCTGTCTTCTGATCGTTCATCCTCTCCCCTTCCGATCGGACAGGGCGGCCATCGCCGCCCGGCCTGTGCAGTAAACGCACGTAGTTTCTGAAACCACATGCATAGAATACCTTTTTTCATAGTTTACGTCAAACCTTGCGAGGCGGCCGAATAACGCAATTCTTTCTTTATGGAATGTTTACCGGCCGGCAAGAGCAGCAAGGGCTGACAAACCGCGCAAAACCACTGTTGCCGACCACGCTTTTCGTGCTAAACTGTAACATCACTTGATCATTGACAGCCGGCCGGAGCACAGAGGCCGGAGTACGGAGCAGGATACCATTATGACAATACAAGACTATTTGAATTACAGCGCGGGCGAAGGCACCCTTGAATGCGGAGCCCGCCTCTTTCTCAAAAAAGGCGGCGGCAGGGAGCTGAAGGCCGGCGGCGCATGGATCTATGACAATGAAATCGACCGCATCGAGGGAGATTTTACGAACGGAGATATCCTCTCCGTCTGTGATTTTGACGGCTGGCTTCTCGGAAAGGGCTTTATAAACACCAACTCGGTCATCCGTGTGCGAATGCTCTCGAGAGGGAAAGATACGATGATCACTCCCGCCTTCCTCGAGGCAAGGGTAAAGGCGGCCTGGGAATACCGCAAGAAAGTCATCGATACCTCCTCCTGCCGGGTGATCTTCGGCGAGGCGGACTTCCTCCCCGGCTTTACCGTGGATAAATATGAAGATATTCTGGTCGTCGAATCTCTTGCGCTCGGAACCGACCGCCTCAAGGACCTTCTCCTTTCGGCGCTTGTCAGGATTCTCTATGAGGACGGTGTTCAAATCCGCGGAATCTATGAGCGGAGCGACGCGAAGGTCAGGGAGAAGGAAGGACTTGAGAGGACTTCCGGTTTTCTTTCGGAGCCCTTCGATACGATGGTCCCGATCACGGAAAACGGCATCCGCTACATCGTGGATGTCGCAAACGGGCAGAAGACCGGATTCTTCCTCGACCAGAAGCTGAACCGTCTCGCGATCCGCAGTGTCACGGCGGACGCGGACGATGTGCTGGACTGCTTTACCCACACCGGGTCGTTCGGCCTGAACGCTGCCGCCTCGGGAGCGCGTCATGTGGTGAGCGTCGACGCGTCGGAGACGGCCATCGCGCAGGCAGGGGAAAATGCGCGACTGAACGGGTTCGAGGACCGGATCGAATATGTATGCGCCGATGTGTTTGAATTCCTGCCGCAGCAGAAAAAGGAAGGGAAGAGCTATGACGTTGTCATCCTGGATCCTCCCGCCTTCACAAAATCAAGGAATTCCATCAAGGGAGCGCAGAAGGGATACCGCGAGATCAATGCCCGCGGCATGGAGCTCGTAAAGGACGGCGGGTATCTTGTCACCTGCTCCTGCTCGCACTTTATGGACGAGGAGCTCTTCAGGAAAGCGATTGCCCTTGCAGCCTCGGATGCCCATGTGCGCCTTCGCCAGGCAAGGTTCCTCCAGCAGGCTCCGGACCACCCGATCCTCTGGGCGAATGATGCGTCCTACTACCTGAAGTTCTTCATCTTCCAGGTTGTCAGGGAAAAGTAAGGAGAAAAGAACATGCCAGTCGGAATCATCATCAACTGTCTTGCAGTACTGCTGGGAGGCATCATCGGCGCCGCGGCGAAGGATAAAATCAGCGCGAAGTTCAAGGAAAACCTGAATATGATTTTCGGGATCAGCGCCATGACAATGGGAATCACGAACATCATCCTGATGCAGAACATGCCGGCTGTGATCCTGACGGTCATCCTCGGAACGGTTCTGGGAACTCTGATTCATTTTAATGATCTCGTGACAAGGCTGGGTGCCGGGATGCAGTCCGCAGTCTCGAAAGTCCTGAAAATCCAGGCTCCCGGAGGTCTGTCAAAGGAGGATTACGACGCGCAGCTGATCACGACCATCGTCCTTTTCTGCGCGAGCGGCACCGGTATCTACGGCTCCATTGTTTCCGGAATGAACGGCGATCACAGCATTCTACTGGCAAAATCGATCCTGGATCTGTTCACGGCACTGATCTTTGCCTGCTCGCTCGGGGCGGTGGTGTCCCTGATCGCAGTGCCGCAGTTTATCCTCTTTTTAGCGCTGTTTCTGTGCGGCGGGCTGATTTTCCCCTATACGACGCCTTCCATGATCGGCGATTTCAAGGCGGTCGGGGGGATCCTTATTCTCGCGACGGGCTTCCGGATCTTAAAGCTGAAGATGTTCCCTGTGGCGGACATGATTCCCGCCATGATTCTGGCACTTCCGCTGAGCCATCTCTGGAGCGCGTACATCGCGCCGCTGTTCTGACTGTCTGTATCGGATGTTCGCTTTTCCCGGCCCCGCAGGCTTCTTCAACCTGCCGCGGGATAATGGAATCACGCCAGGCCGCTCCGGCAGGGCCTGCCCGCCTTTTCTCTCTCGAGGTAGTACAGTTCTTCTGTCGCAAGGGCCATTTTCGTCACGCTGAATGCGTCGGAGTCAGGATAGGTATACCAGGTATCGTCGAGGGTGTTGAGGTCGACGCAGTCTCCGTGTTTAAAGAGATAGTTGTATTCCACGTGGCAGGAATACATGGACAGGACCGGCTTTTCCATCTCATGCACTCTGCCTTCGCTGTCCGTTACCCTCACGTGAAAGCCGGTCATGTCATGGAGCATGGTTCCTCTTCCGAGGGGAATGAAGCGCTTTGCGTTCGGAAGGCTCTCCACTGTCACCGGAAGGAGTCCGGATGAATAGGTTCCTTCCCTCACCTGTCTGCGGACGTTTTCTCTCTCCCACTCATACCAGTCCGGTATGTGAATTGTATTCGCCGAACCCCATCCGGGATCTCCACTCTGCCCTGACTTCATGGCATCGCTGTTATCCTGCGACTCAAGCTCTCCCAGCTCTGTCATCTCCCAGCGGCTGCCGCATGCAGCGCAGGAAAGGGTGCTTCCTATTGCCCGCATTTTAAACTCGGCGCCGCAGGCACGGCACTGGTAGAGGATTTTCTCGAGTCCCCGGGCGCGCTCCGGATCCTTTACGCGGATGCCGTTCTGAGCCTGCCAGCGGAAATCGTCGTACTGGAATTCCTTTACGATCCGGTCATTGATTTCATCCACGGAGAGTTTTTTAAGCTCCTGTGCGGTGATAAGAAGT
Organism: uncultured Lachnospiraceae bacterium; assembly: GCA_902796425.1. Lineage (GTDB taxonomy): Bacteria > Bacillota > Clostridia > Lachnospirales > Lachnospiraceae > CAG-791. The sequence continues at coordinate 3,297 of CADBPC010000110.1, read as the reverse complement.
TTCATTTCGGCCCGGGTCGGCCGTACTTTCCTCTCTCTTTTCGTGTTCCAGAAGGGGTGATTGATATGATGTCCGTGACAGATCAGGGTGACGACGGGAACTCCCAGAAGCTTGCACAGCTTTCCGAGAGACTCCGGAAGGGGCGCTGTGGTGCCGCAGAGGGAGTACCTGGCCTCCGGGTAGAGGCCGACGATGCCGCCCTTTTTCACCACGCCGTGAAGGTGGCGGACGAGGATCATGTCACTGGTGAATTTTCGTTTGCAGATGCATCCGAGAAGGCGCAAAAGCTTTTCCCGCCCGATGAAGCCGTCGATCGCGACGACGTAATTCGGGACTCTCGGGAAGGCGGCCGCAATCGAAACCTTCATGTCGTAGAAGGCATTGTGATTGCCAAGAAGCACGTAAGGACCCTTCAGGTTCTCTGTCCCGGTCCTTACGATCTTCGTCCCGTGCATGACAAGCGCGGGAAAACAAAGAAGCCACAGAAGTGGCTTCAGGTACCACCGGCACAGGACCGGTTCTTTTTTCATATCAAAACGTTCAACAGCTTTCTCATCCATACGCTTCGTTTACCGTGTAATGGCCTGTCAGCCGTGAAACACCGCGCCGGGTCTGCTCCGCCGGATACGCCCCGGTCATGCGGTAAAATGATACAACAGGAAAATAATCAGAAGGAGCGCCGCCACAATGAGCGCCTCAATAGCGGCGTACCTCATGCGGAGTCCCTCCTGCCCCTGCAGGTAAAGCTTCTGGCGGTTTCGGATCGCGTCTAGGCGCTTTTGTTCGTCCATTGCATCCAGCCTCGCCCTCGCCTCTTCGCCGTGGCGCCTTATCTGTTCGCGGACGATCGCCTCTCCCGTCAGTCCGATTTCGTCATCGTATTCCTGCCGGAGCGCGGGATCCATCAGTGTCCTGTAGGCCTCGTTGAGGGCCCGGGTCTGCTCCTCGGCGTAGCCGGGATCTCCTTCATATGTGTCGGGATGAAAAAATTTGATCTGCTCTCTGTAGGCGGCTTTTATCTCCTCTTCCGAAGCGTCCTCCGCAACATACAGCAATTCGTAATAGGTCATGTTTACTCACTCTTCTCCGCGCTGAGGATTTCAATCATTTCGCGGATCATCTCCTCGTCCTTCAGGCGGAAAAGAAACTCAACGCGTCTGGACGCCTCCATATCAACCGTGCCGTCTTCCTTGAGCACGGGATTGCTGTAGGAGCGCCCGTTCGCCGTGACAAGTTCGCGCAGCGACCCCAGCTGCTGTTTGCTCAGGATGTCGTTGTCGTCGGCGAGGCAGTAGGCTGCCACGGAAAATGCTCTCTTCTGGGAAAGCTCCAGATTGAAAATATAACTGCCGCTGGTGTCCGTATGTCCCTCGATGATAATCTCGGAAACATACTCACGGTATTTCGGTCCGAGAAGGATCCGGACATATCTCGGAAGGAACTCGGCCAGGAATTCTTTACCGCTGTCGAGGAGCTCGTCCTCGTTGTATTCAAAGAGGATGCTCGAGTCGAAGGTGATGGCGCCGGTTTTCTCGTCAACCGATATATGAAGGTTCGAGTCGTCGAACTCCTCCTTGAGGGCTTCGATCAGCTCGCTCCTGACACCGATGATATTATCCAGCTTTGCCTGCTGGTCATCGAGCAGCGCCTGGAGTTCTTCCAGAAGCTCGTTCTGCCTGCGGAGCCTGTCGGACTGAAGTGCCAGCTGCTCTTCCCTGTCCATCAGCGCGTCCTGCTGGGATAAGAGCTGTGCCTGCTGGTCGTCCAGAAGTGCCTGCTGGGCAGCGACCGTCGCGCGCTCATCCTCCAGGGCATCCGCCTGGATGATCAGCTGCTCTTCCTTGCCGAGGAGTTCGTTCTCCTTGGCGTCATACTGAATCTGTGCACGCAGCATCGTCGTTGCGATGATGAGCACAAAGGTCAGCAGAAGCCCCGCCATCATGTCGGAATACGAAAGCCAATAGGTGGTCTCCTCGTCCTGTTTTCTGTGTTGTCTTCGTGCCATACGGCAGATTCCCCACTTTCAAGAACGCCTCCGGCGCTCCTGCCGCGCCGTGCGGCCCGCTCTTACCTTCTCGATCCGATCGGAAGCCTGTCTCTCTGCATCCGTTCCATCGCAGCCGTCATATCCTCAACGGCCTCGCTCGCGCGGTCAAGCGCTTTTTCCATATTTGCATAGGATCCGGAAACAATATCCGGCACGGTCTGTGTGACCTCCTTGATCTGCTGGATGGTTCTTCCGAAATGATTCTCGACGTCCACAAGGTTCTCGTCGATGACCTTGAAGGTCCTGTCGATATCTCTGGGCATCTGGAGGACCGTATCCTGAAGATCCGCAAGGAGCTCTGTCTGCTCCTTGAGCTGGGCGCTGAGCGCGCCTGCGGACATTTCCAGCGACTGGCGGTAGCGCAGCAGATCGTCGAGATACTTCTGCTCCTGGTCCAGGAGAACCGTATGGGACTGGTTCTGGCTCTGCAGCTCGTCAAGGCTCCTCATCATCTCATCCTGCATATCCCTGACATCGCCTGCATAGCTGTCCAGGGACGAGATAACGGAAGAGGTCAGCTTCTCAAGGTCGCGAAGATTCCCCGCTGCCGTCGTCGTGCGCAGCATGATGTCCTGAAGCTGGCGGTTGTTGTCCCTCTGCGTGACACAGGCCTCGCCGATCGTATTTGACAGATTGGTCAGGGCACCGTTCATGGATTTGTCGAGCTGGGAAATAAATGCTCTCACCACGGTGTTCAGCGCATCCAGCTGGTTCTGCGTCTGCAGCATCGAATAGTCGGATATCGTCTTGTCGAACCGGTCGAACTGGGTCATCAGAAGCTTGGCAAGGCCCGCGGAGAGCTGGTCCCCGATGGAATCCGCAAGAGCGCGGATCGCCTCTGTCTGCTCCTGCTGGAGCTCCATGAGCTTGTTGACGCCGTCCGTCGTCGTATCCGGAAGGACATATTTCTTATAAGTATTCAGGAAGGTGCTGACCGTATTCTCCGCCTCGTCGAGCTTGCGCTTGTAAGCGTAGTTGAAAACAAGGGAGAACACCATGCCGTAGATCGAGGTGTGGAACGCGACCTTGATACCGTCCATCAGGGGCGCGATGCTGTTCGTGATCTCAGCAGTGGTTCCCGCGGAGAAGCTCTGGAGTCCGAGGGACAGTCCGACGAACGTGCCCAGGATTCCGAGACCGGTCATGGCGCCTGCGACCTGGTTGAGCACATTCCTGTGCGCCACCGTATCGATCAGGTCATAGTTGATGTACTCGTCGATATCGCATTTGTAATAGGAGCTGTCATTATG
>CADBPC010000109.1 GCA_902796425.1 uncultured Lachnospiraceae bacterium | reverse complement strand
CGTCAACTATTGAAACCGCCGTGTACCGAACGGTACGCACGGTGGTGTGAGAGGACGGGGGCTAATCACCCCCTCCTACTCGATTTCCTGCAGGGTTCCTTACGGATTACTTCTTACTGCGGGATTTGCGACCGGTCTTTGCCGGTGCACTTTCATTGTTTTTATTCCAGATAACCCCGAGTCCCTTGATAAGGAGACGGTTGTCAATGATGACCTCATTGCGGCAGAACGGGGCGATAATTCTGCCCATGCCGCCGGTTGCAACGATGCTGCCTACGCTCCCGCCGAGCTCTTCCCTGTAGCGCTCGATGATTCCGTCCAGCGCGCCTGCACAGCCGTAGATAATGCCGCCCTTCATGGCGTCGATCGTGTTGGTGCCGATAATCTTCTTCGGAGCAGAGAACTCAATATCGGGCAGGAGGGAGGCCTCCTTTGTAAGCGCTGCGAGCGAGATGCCGGCGCCGGGCATGATTGCACCGCCGATGTAGGAGCCGGACTCATCGACAACGGTGACTGTCGTCGCGGTTCCCATATCAATGATAATGCAGGGAAGCGGATAAAACTCCTTGGCTGCCACAGCGGTTGCCACAAGGTCTCCCGCGATGCTCCCGGGATCATCCAGACGGATGTTGAGGCCGGTCTTTACTCCGGCGCCGACAACCAGCGGTGTCTGGTCGGTCACAAGCTTTACTGCTTTGATCAGGACAGGAGTGACCATCGGGACGACAGAAGAGATGATTGCGCCTTCAAAACCGCGGGGGTTGATTCCGGCCAGTTCCATGATTCCTTTCATATCCATCGCATATTCATAGGCAGTCTTCACGACATCCGTACTCATCTGAAGAGTCTGGACAACATTGCATGACTCGTCAACGCAGCCCAGGATTGTATGTGTATTTCCGGTATCAATCGCCAGTATCATAAGAATCCTCCATTCCGCAGCGGCTTAAATCAGATGTTGGAAAATGTGCATCGGCACATGTTTACACGAATCTCCGTAACAATGTTATTTTAAGTTTTCTGTCATAACGGGGCATCTCACCAGGTGCTCCTCCTCCCCCGCGGGGGCAATGTTGACCAGCTCCGGACGGGTAAGGCACTTGTCGCAGGCGTGCGGGCAGCGGTGATAGAAACGGCAGGCGCCGGGAACGTCCGCCCTTGCGACCTCGAGAACCTCGCCCTCGTCATCCGCGTCATCCTTCGGAGGATTGAAATCCGGTATCGCAGCCAGAAGAAGCTTTGTGTAAGGGTGCTTTGCGTGGCTGTAGATGGCCTCGGCGGTTCCCTGCTCCACGATCCAGCCGCGGTACATAACCGCGATGCGGTCGCACAGATAGTACTCCACGTTCAGGTTGTGGGAGATGAAGAGCATCGAGAAATCTGCGCCTGCGTCGATTTCATTAAACAGGTTGAGAATCTGGGCGCCTACGGATACGTCAAGAGCGGAGGTCGCTTCATCCGCGATGACAAGGTGCGGCTGCAGCATAAGCGCAGCGCCGATGCATACGCGCTGTCTCTGCCCGCCGGAGAGCTCTCTTGGATAGCGGTCCGCGTAGGAGGCATCGAGTCCGATCTTTTCCAGCATGACATTGACCGCTTCAATCTGCTCCTGCTTTGTGCCGATCTTATGCGCGCGAAGGGGCTCCCGCATGGTATACCCGATTGTCTTACGCGGATTCAGGGAGCTTAAAGGATCCTGGAAGACCGCCTGGACCACCTTCGTAAATTCACTCCTGCTGGTCTTGCTGTACTCCTTTCCGCCGACCCGGATCGTTCCTTCATAGGGAATCATTCCAAGGATGGCGGCGGCAAGCGTTGTTTTCCCGCAGCCGGACTCGCCGACAAGGCCGAAGAATTCATCGTCCCGGATTGTCAGGCTGACATCGTCCAGGACCTGCTTCTTCTTCCTCTTGGCAAAGATCCCGAGCCCGTTGTCATAGTAGAAATTCGAGACGTGCTCGACCTCCAGTATGTTTTTGTATGGTGCAGATGTATTGTTCATATACTAATCCCGTTTATAGGTAGTGGCAGAAGGCGGTGTGGGCGTCTCCGAGGTCCTTAAGGGGCGGCTCCTGTTCGTGACAGATCCGGTCCGCGACAGGGCAGCGGTCTGCGAAGGGGCAGGGCTCCCGCTTTTCTTCTGTGGACGGCACATGGCCGGGGATACAGGGGAGATCCGCGCCCTTGCGTTCCATGGTGGGGATCGAGCGGATCAGGCCTTTGGTGTACTCATGGGCCGGGTTTGTCAGGATGGTCCTTGTTGGCGCCGTCTCCACGATCTTGCCCGCATACATGACAATGACGCGGTCGCAGATCTGGTTGATGACGGCAAGGTCATGGGAAATAAAGATGATTGCCGTCCCGTATTTGCGGTTGATCTTCTTTAAGAGGCGCAGCACCTGGGCCTGCACGGTCACATCCAGTGCGGTTGTCGGCTCGTCGGCAATAAGGAGCTTCGGCCTGCAGATGGTCGCCATCGCGATCATCACGCGCTGGCGCATTCCCCCGGAGAGCTGGTGCGGATACATGTCCGCGATTTTTTCCGGCTCCGCAAGGTCCGCGTCCGCGAGCGCCTGTATGACCCTTCCCTCGATTTCGGAAGCGGGGCATTTATCGTGGGCGCTGAGAGTCTCGCCGACCTGTTTCCCTATCTTGATCAGCGGATTGAGGCTCGTAAGAGGCTCCTGATAGATCATGGAAAACTCATCGCCGTTGATCTTCCTTCTCGTTTCTTCGTCCGCCCCGGCAAGATCCTGCCCGTTGTAGAGAATCTGCCCGCCCTGAATGAACAGGACCTCCGGAAGAAGTCCCATGATTGCAAGGTTTGTCACGGTTTTGCCGCAGCCGGACTCGCCGACGACCCCGAGGATCTCGCCCTCGTGCACATCGTAGTCAATTCCGTCGACGGCCGTATAGACGGCGCCGCCCTCGTGAATCCCGATGGTGAGATTACGGATCTCCAGAAGAGGCCTTGCTGTATCTGCTGTTTTATCTGTGCCCGCAGAGCGGACTGCACCAGTATCTGTCATAATAATCCCCGATGCATAAGCATCATGCATTTATTGAATCGAAACGGCTATTTGCCTTATCAGGTCAGCCAGCGCTTGCGGACTCCCTCGCCGATGCAGTTGAAGCCGACGATGGTGATGACGATCATAAGACCCGGCGCAAGGGCGCACCACGGAGCGGTGAAAATAATATTCTGCGCTTCATAGAGCATTCTTCCCCAGCTCGGTGCGGGCGGCTGGATTCCCAGTCCCAGATAGCTCATGCTGGCCTCCGCGAGGATCGCGTTGGAAAGGCCGACAATCACGGAGGAGAGAAGGATAGGGAAAATATTGGGGAAAACATGGACCAGCGCAAGGCGAAGCTCCGAGTCCCCGAAAATCCGGTTGCTCTTTACAAAGATCGCGTCCTTATACTGAAGCGTTCCTGTCCGCACGATTCTGGTAAAGCTCGGTATGAACATGATGCACAGGGCGATGATGATGGTATATCTGCCGTGCTCCATGACGGTCACGATGATCAGGGCGATCAGGATACCGGGGAAGGAATTGATCGCGTCGATGACTCTCATGATGATTTCATCGACGATCCCCCCGACATAGCCGCTGACAAGACCGAGAACCGAACTGATGGCAGTGCAGCCCGCGACCGTGCAGATCGCAACCATGAGCGTGAAACGAGCTCCCGTGATGGCGCGGGAGAATACGTCTCTTCCCATGTTGTCCGTGCCGAACAGATGGGCAAGGGACGGCGCCTGCATGCGCACGCTCGTATCCATCTGGTTGATGTCATAGGGCGTGTAAACAAGGCTCAGCAGCGCCAGGAATATGATAAAACCGGTCAGTATGCAGCCGATTCTTATTTCCGTAAGACCTTTTTTCATAATAGTGTTATTTCCCCTGAAGCCGGATACGCGGATCGATGACCTGGATCAGGATATCCACAATAAAGTTTGTAACGACGATGACCAGCGCCACATACATGACGAGCGTCTGGGTCAGCGGAAAGTCTCTTCCGGTGACGGAGGAGATGAGAAGCCGCCCGATTCCGGGAATCGCAAAGACCTGTTCCACGATAATACTGCCGGAAAAAATGCTGCCGATCATCATGCCGATCAGAGGAATGATCGCGACGATCGCGTTTTTGAGAACGTGTCCGTACAGGATAGCGTAGAAGGAAATTCCCTTCCCGTGCGCGGTCCGCACATAGTCCTCGGAGAGCTCGTCCAGTACAGCGGTCCGCACATATTTTGTCAGGATCGCGATCTCCGGGACGGCAATGGCAAGCGCCGGGAAAAACATGAACCGCCAAAACTCCGGCCAGCTGTTTTCATAGCTCACGTACCTGCCGGGGGTAAACAGATGCAGGATCAGTCCGAAGATCCAGATGAACAGGATGCTGAGGAAAAATCCCGGGAAGGAGATGCCGAGCATGGTAAAGAAATTGATGATCTGCTCTATAATGGTATTCTTTTTGCCTGCGGCGAAAACGCCCATTGGGATGCCGATGGCAAGGACCAGGACGATGACCATAAGACCCAGAAGCACCGTCACCTCGATCCGTCCCTTCATCAGGTCGGAGACAGGCATGGAATAGCGGATGGAATTTCCGAAATTGCCGCGGACAAAGCCGCCGATCCAGCGGGTATACTGCGTGCTCAGAGGCAGATCGGTCCCCAGCTGGCTGCGAAGGAGCGCCACCTTTTCCTCGGATGCCTCCGTGCCCAGGATCAGTCTTGCGGGGTCTCCGGGGATAATGTGGAAGGCAAAGAAGGTGAAGAGAGAGATAAGGAGCATCGTCAGGATCAGGATAATGATCTTTTTAATGATGTAACGCAAGGGAAACCTCTTACAGAGAAAAAGAGATAAGCCGCGTGCCTGCTGTTTGACAGACACGCGGCGTTTTAAGTGCAGCTGATAAGGTCAGTCGACCTTATAGATGACGGAGAAGTCAACGGCGTACAGAGGATATCCGACATAGCCGTCGAAGTGATTGTTGTAAACCAGGATGTTGGAAATATCCTGGATGTAGACGCTTGCTGCCTCGTCAGCCAGAACCTTCTGGCATTCCTTGAACTTCGCAATACGCTCCTGCTCGTCGATGGAAGCGACGGCTGCCTTGTAGGCTTCATCATAGGCATCGGACTTGAAATTGACAAAGTTGTTGTGCGCGTCCGATACATAGCGGGCAAGGAAGGCGGTGGGGGAGGCGATGGAACCGTCAAGGGAAATGATGGTTGCCTCATAGTCACGGTTGGAATAAACCTTCTCAAGCCATGTTGCCCAGTCGACCTGCTCGATGTTCATGGTTACGCCGATCTTGGCAAGCTGGTTTACGATAACCTGCGCGGTGTCCACATGGACCTGGTAAACGCTGGGAACTCTGACGGTAAAGGTAAAGCCGTCCGCATAGCCTGCCTCGGCAAGAAGGGACTTGGCCTTTTCGATATCAACGTCGTAGGTGTCTGCCAGTGTCTCGTCGTAGAAGGCGGTCAGTCCGGGGATCAGTCCGCTTCCGAGCTTTACGCCGTAGCCGTAGTTGACGGTATCGATGATCTCGGTGCTGTCGACAGCATAGCACAGAGCCTTGCGGACATTCTCATCCGAGAACGGCTCAAAGTCGTTGTTGAGCGCAAGGAGCTGGACTGCGTTGGAGTTCGCGACAAAGATTTTTGCTGTGTTCTTGTCGATCTGCTCCGTGATTCCGGCATTTGCGGTGAAGCCGTCAATTGCTCCGGACTGGTAGCTGATCTGGTAGTCGGAAGAGCTGGCGATAAACTTGACCTTTACGCTGTCAAGATGCGCGGGCTCGCCCCAGTAGTCATCGAAGCGCTCCAGAGTCACATAGTCCTGGACGGCATATTCGCCGAATTTGAACGGGCCTGTTCCGATGGGTGCAAGCGCATGCTCGCCGTTGTCATCGGATCCCTCGGGAACGATTGCAGTGCTTGCTGCCGAAAGGAAATCGATATTGCCTTCCTTCAGTGTGACAACGACCGTCTTGTCATCCGGGGCTTCTATGGATTCGATGTTGCCAAAGCCGTTCAGGGCATTGTCGATCGCGAGCTGGATGGAATACAGGACGTCCTTTGTCGTTACTGTGCTGCCGTTATGGAATTTTACACCGTCGCGGAGAGTAAAGGTAAAGGTCTTCGCATCCTCGGAGATTTCGTAGCTCTCGGCAACTGCCGGCTCGAAGGTTCCTTCGGGTGTTACCTTGACAAGGCCTTCATAGATGTTGAAGTAGATGCTCTTGGCATCGGCTGTCGTAGCTTTGAAGGGATCAAAGTTGTTGACCTCCGTAGCAAGTCCGTAGACGAACTCGCCGCCGTCCTTGATCGCGGGCGCGGTCTCGGCCGAAGCGGACTCCTGCGCGGGGGCGGAAGCCTGCGGCGCCGGTGCCGCAGTGGTCGCACACGCTGCCACTGTCAGCGCGGCTGTAAGTGCCAGTGCCAATACAGATAATCTTTTATTCATTTTTCCTCCTGCTGCTGCTCCTTAATGTACGCGGACCCTCTGTCCGCGCCGCCGGTATGGCTGGATGTAGCGCAAAGAAAGTATCGCATTTTACATGTGGAAATGCAATACTAGGATGGAAAAATCATATGGGAGATAATCAGAGTATGAACGTTGAGATACTGGAACTGATCGAGGGGGCAAAAAAGGCAGGGGGGATCGCGGTCGTGATCGATGTTTTCCGCGCCTTTTCCCTGGAATGCTATCTGTTTGGCCGCGGCGCAGAAAGGATCTATGCCGTCGGCGGCATGGATGAAGCGTTCGCGTTAAAGCGGGAGCACCCCGAATATATCCTGATCGGCGAGAGGCACGGCAAAATGGTGGAGGGGTGCGATTTCGGCAATTCACCCTCCCAGACAGAGGGCGCCGACTTTAAGGGAAAGACGGTGATCCATTCGACCAGCGCAGGCACGCAGGGGATTGTGAATGCGTCCGGCGCGGACAGGATCGTCACGGGAAGCCTTGTCAACGCGAAGGCGGTGGCACGGTATATCCGGAGCCTTAACCCGGAGAGGGTGTGCCTTATTGCGATGGGCAACGGCGGAGTCCGGACCGCGAAGGAGGACGTACTGTGCGCGCAGTATATCCGCTGCCTTCTTACCGGTCAGGCGATAACGGACGATGAGGGAAATGAGTACGGCCCGGAGGATATCGGAAGACTCTCACAGGAACTCCGCCATGACGGCGGGGCACATTTCTTTGACCCGCAGCGGCAGGAAATCTACCCGGAGAAGGACTTTTTCATGTGCACGCAGTGCAACGCCTTCGACTTTGTGATCGAGGCGGGAAGGGATGAGGCCGGAAGGCTTATTACCTTTGTCCGGCGAGGATTACCTCCTGTGGTAGAATAAGCTGATTTCTGGTATGATAGTATTCAGTTTTATGCCCGGCTGTCCCCGAAAGTCCGCAGGATAAGCCGGTCAGCGCGGAAGGATACACATGAGGAGTCAACTGAAAATAAAGGGAAAACTGGCGGCGTATTATGACGCGCCTGTCAGGCTCGGGATCCTGCTTCTGATCATTAACGTGATCGTCTGGTTCATCAACTGGCCGTCGGGGCTTCTGCTCACCTTTTTTAGTGCAGCTTATTTTGTCATCATATTGATGATGCGGTACAACAACCGCAATCTTCTCCAGAGCGAGCTGGTCAGCTTTGCGACGGAGTACGGCCAGATACAGAGCAAGCTCCTTAAAAATCTCGAGCTTGCGCACGCGATCCTTGACGATGGCGGCCATATCATCTGGAACAATTACGCATTCGAGAAGGCACTGCACCGCTACAACCTCACGCACCGGACAATCAGCTCACTGTTTCCGTCCGTTACGAAGGATACACTGCCGGACACCAGCGAGCCCGTCAACCTTGCGGTCGACTATGAGGGCAACAGCTTCCGCGTACAGATGAAGCGAATCCCCATGGACCAGCTGGCGATGGAGAGCGAGATTATCGAGGATACCGGCTTTGACGGGAGCCTGATCGCTGTTTACCTTTTTGATGAAACCGCCCTTAAGCTTGCAATCCAGGAGGTCGACGACCAGAGCCTGGTGATCGGTTTTATCTATCTCGACAACTACGACGAAGCGCTCGAGAGCGTTGAGGATGTCAGAAGGTCTCTTCTGATCGCCCTGATCGACAGAAAGATCAATAAATATGTCTCCGCGACGGACGGCATCTGCAGCAAGATCGAAAAGGACAAATACCTGGTCATCATGCGCAAGAAATCCATGCAGCAGCTGCGCGACGCCCGGTTCGAACTTCTCTCCGATGTAAAGACGGTCAGCATCGGCAACGAGATCCCGATCACGGTCAGTATCGGTTTCGGGTGCGACGGCCTGTCCTATACGCAGAATTATGAATTTGCCCGCAACGCGATTGACCTCGCCCTCGGGCGCGGCGGCGACCAGGCTGTTGTCAAGATGCCGGACAACACGATCTACTACGGCGGAAAGACACAGCAGGTCGAAAAGAACACGCGCGTCAAGGCGAGAGTCAAGGCACAGGCTCTCAAGGAGATTATTTCCTCCAGGGATGTCGTATATATCATGGGACACCGGCTCGGTGACATCGACTGTCTTGGCGCCGGCATCGGCATTTACCGGATTGTGCGAGGAATGAATAAGGAAGCGCACATCGTGCTGAATACGATTTCCACCTCACTCCAGCCGATGGTCGACCTGTTCCGGAACAGCCCCGAGTATCCGGAGGATCTGTTCGTTACCAGCCAGCAGGCGATCGCGCAGGTCTCCGATAACAGCGCCCTTGTGGTCGTGGACGTCAACAGGCCCAGCATCACGGAGTGTCCGGAGCTTCTGGGACTTTGCAAGTCCATTATCGTCCTGGATCACCACAGGCAGGGGAGCGAAACAATCGAGAACGCGACCCTTTCCTACGTCGAAGCCTACGCCTCCTCCGCCTGCGAGCTTGTCTCCGAGGTGGTGCAGTATACGGGTGACAACATCCGCCTGCGGCCCGAGGAAGCCGACGTTATCTACGCGGGCATCGCGATGGATACCGACAACTTCCACAGCAAGTGCGGCGTCCGGACGTTCGAAGCCGCCGCCTTCCTTCGCAGGAGCGGAGCGGATGTGACCAGAGTGCGCAAGCTGTTCCGTGAGGATGCCATGGAATATAAGGCCCGCGCGGACGCAGTCTCCCAGGCGGAGATCTACCGCGACAGCTACGCGATCTCCATCTGCCCCGGACAGGGGCTGGCGAGCCCTACGGTCGTCGGAGCGCAGGCCGCCAACGAGCTTCTCAATATCAAGGGCGTAAAGGGAAGCTTTGTACTGACAGAGTACCAGAACCAGATTTTCATCAGCGCGAGGTCGATCGACGAGATCAACGTACAGCTGGTGATGGAGCACCTCGGCGGAGGCGGCCATATGAATATGGCGGGCTGCCAGCTCCATGATGTGACGCTGGCTGAGGCCATCGCCATTTTGAAGCATACCATCGACGCCATGATCGAAGACGGCGAAATATAGAAGACAGAATAATCAGGGACACCTTGAAAGGAGCGTTATGAAAGTTATTTTACTGCAGGATGTGAAATCACTCGGAAAAAAGGGTGAGATTGTCGACGTAAGCGACGGATACGCGCGCAACTTTGTGCTTCCCAAAAAGCTTGGCATGGAAGCTACCGAGAAGAACAAAAACGACCTGAAGCTTCAGAAGGCGCATGAGGAGAAGCTCGCCGCCCAGAAGCTTGAGGAGGCAAAGCAGCTTGCCTCCAGGCTGGAAGGCATTAAGATTACGGTGACCATGCGCGCCGGCGAGGGCGGACGTGTCTTCGGTTCCGTTTCCTCCAAGGAGATCGCGGAGGCTGCGAAGAAGCAGCACGACCTTGAGCTCGACAAGAAAAAGATCCAGATCGACGAGCCGATCAAGGCGTTCGGCATGCACGAGGTTCCCATCAAGCTTCATCCCCAGGTTACCGGCAGGCTCTATGTGCTGGTAAAGGAGCAGTAAGACAGTGGCAGAGCAGCAGGAAATAAAGCGAATCATGCCGCATTCCACGGAGGCGGAGATGTCCGTGGTCGGCGCGATGCTGATGGACCAGCAGGCGATCGGAAAGGCGATGGAGGTACTGTCTGCGGATGATTTCTATTCCCGTCAGTACGGCATCATGTTCGAGACGATGGCCGAGCTGGACCGGGAGGGCATGGCAGTCGATCCCGTGACGGTGCAGCAGCGCCTGAAGGAGAAGAATCTCCCCCCGGAGATGTACGATCCGCAGACGCTGGGAACGCTGATCGCGCAGGTCCCGACCTCGGCCAATATCCTGAGCTACGCGAGGATTGTGGCCGACAAATCCATGCTCCGGAGGCTGATCAGGGTCAATGAGGAGCTCGCGCAGACGGCCTATGCCGAGAGCGAGGATCCCGAGATCCTGATGAGAAAGGCGGAGGAGGATATCTTCCGGCTCGCGCAGAAGCGCAACTCCTCGGACTTTATGCCGATCGGGGAGATCGTCCTTAAAGCCATCGACAAGATCGTCGCGGCGTCCAAGATCCACGGGAGCGTCACCGGCGTTGCAACCGGCTTTGTCGACCTGGACAGCCGCACGGCGGGATTCCAGCCCGCGGACCTGATCCTTCTCGCAGCGAGGCCTTCCATGGGAAAAACGGCGCTCGCGCTGAATATCGCGCAGAATGTCGCCGTAAAGGGAGACAAGCATGTCGCCATATTCTCCCTCGAAATGTCAAAGGAACAGCTGACGAACCGTCTGTTTGCCATGGAGAGCCATGTGGATTCCCAGAAGATCCGCACCGGCGACCTGACGGACGGTGAATGGACCGACCTCATTGAAGGCGCAGGCGTTATCGGAAAGAGCAAGCTGATCCTGGACGACACCCCTGCCATCACGGTTACCGAGATGCGCTCGAAGTGCCTGAAGTTCAAGCTCGACATGGGACTGGACATGGTCATGGTCGACTACCTTCAGCTGATGAGCAGCTCGGGCCGGAATACCGATTCAAGACAGCAGGAAATCTCCGATATTTCGCGTTCGCTGAAGGCGCTCGCGCGTGAACTGAACGTTCCGGTGGTTGCGCTCTCACAGCTCTCGCGAGCGGTAGAAAGCAGAAACGACAAGCGCCCGATGCTCTCGGATCTTCGTGAATCCGGCGCCATTGAGCAGGATGCGGACGTTGTTATGTTCATATACAGGGATGAGTATTATCACCCCGATTCCGCGGACAAGGGGACGGCGGAGGTCATTATCGCAAAGCAGAGAAACGGCCCGGTTGGGACGATCCGGCTGAAATGGCTGCCCGAGCTCACCAAGTTCGCCAATCTTGCCGCCCAGAGTTAAAGCGCCGGCAAAAGCGGTGCGCGGCACCAGTGACTTATACAAATGACCAGTAAGACTTTTCCGGAAAAGAATACGCGAAGGGATCGGGGAATATTTTTCCTGATCCTTGTCGTTTCTTTTATCTGTATCTATATCTTCAATCATTATACGCCGATGATCACGGACGACTATTCCTACGGGATGGAAGCGGCAGGTGCGGGCGGGAGCCTGTACAAGCTCTTCCTGCAGGAAAAAAACCAGTATTTGAACTGGAACGGGAGGAACGTCGTCCATTTTCTTCTGCGCGTGTTCCTGAGCCTCCCCGTGGGAATCTTCAAGTTTGCGAACAGCCTTGCTTTCCTTGCGCTTACGCTCCTTATGTGCCTTTGCATCAGGGGCAGGAAAAAATACGACTGGCCGCTCCTTTTGTCCGCAACGACGGGGATCTGGCTTTTCGGAGTGGATTTCGGGGACACCATTCTCTGGGAGACCGGCGCCTGCAATTACCTCTGGGGGACGGTGATCATCCTCGCCTTTATGGTGCTGGCTGAGCGGCTTTCGGAGAGAATTTCCGAAGATGAGAAGGGGGCGCTTTTTGCGGCAAAGGCCGCGGGGATCTTTCTTTTCGGCGTCATCGCGGGCTGGTGCAACGAGAACACCTCCGGCGGCGCGCTCTTATTTGTCCTCTCTCTTCTTATCCCGTTTGGCAGAAAGAAGCTTAACAGGAAAGCCTTCTTTGTAACCTGCGCCGCGGCTGCGGGTAATTTTGCGGGACTCCTTCTGATGGTGACAGCGCCGGGCAACAGCGCCCGCGCATCACTCTCGGATGAAGCCTATTCGGGGATCCTGCGCTACGTCGCGCGCTTTCAGAAAATAACGCTCCATGTGCGTGACTATTTTCTCATCCTTCTGTGCATCCTGATTGTTTTCGCAGTGCTCAGAGTCCTCCAGCTCCTTACAAAGGGGCGCGGCGCGGCGGACATCCTGCAGGGCCTGTACAGGCCTGCCCTGTTCAGTTTCCTGTTCCTTGCGACGTCCTACGCACTGATCCTGACAAGGCCGACACAGCCCAGAGCCTTCTTCGGCGCCGGGATCTTCCTTCTGACAGCGCTCCTCCAGTGCATCAGGGATGCGGTGAATGAAGAGAGGGGAGAGGCCTTTGAAGGGAATGAGGAAACAGGCGGGGGTAGCGCAGTGTATACCGCAAGGCTTCTTGCCGTATCGCTCCTTGGCATCTGGACCCTGGTCTTTGTATTCACCTTTATGGAGAATGCGGCGAACCTGCAGCGTCTTTACAGGGATGAGAATAACCGCATCGCATACCTTCTCGAGATGAAGGAGGCGGGCAGCCAGGATGTGACCATCCCCAAGCTCCGCCCGGAATTCTTCAGCCGGTTCTCCTCCCTGACGCAGGAAAGCGACCTGGACGAGAATCCTACCTATTGGATCAATGTCTTCTATGAGAGCTATTACGGCGTGAACTGCATCAGCGCCATTCCTTATGAGGAGTGGGAAGAGGAGATGGGAAAACAGCAGTAAGCCGCAGAAAAAGCAGTACAAACGAACATAAAAAAGCCGGTACAATGAACCTTTGAAAGGTTATTGTACCGGCTTTTCGTTCGCGTCTTTTAAGCCTGAATCAGACTGTTATCCAGCTGATTATGCCTCAGAGATAGCGCCTACAGGGCACTGTGCTTCGCAAGCGCCGCAGTCGATGCATGCATCTGCGTTGATGACATACTGAGTATCGCCCTGCTCGATCGCTTCTACAGGACACTGTGCAGCGCAGGAGCCGCAGCTGATGCAGGTATCATTGATAATTCTTGCCATAATAAATTTCCTCCTTTTAGATATCAGCGAACAGCTATGAGCGTTATCAGCTGATGTTTTTTGCATAACTAATCATACATCGCGGTATAGATGTTAGCCAAGCATAACTCATCGTCTAAAGGCTTCCCCTTTGTTCACTGAGCCATGCCGACATTATGCATCCTGTGGATGCACTCGCGTCCTTCGGACGCTCACTGTCGCGGCATTCGCCGTATGTGTCCTCCAGCGTTTCCGCTGCCGATGAGCCAGCTCAATCGGCAGCGGAAACGCTGGAGGACACGCATGGCTCATTGCATCGCGCAAAAGAACCCCCGCTGCCTTTCGGCAGAGGGGGTTCCGGATTTTTAGTCATGCCGCCGCAGCGGGCTGCCCCAAGCGCTGATTAAGCGTTGTACAGTGCGCCGAGCTTGGACAGATACTCGTAATGAGCCTTTGCGTTCTCCGCAGCTTCCGTGAAGAGTTTTGCCGCTCTCTCGGGATTCTTGCGCTGCAGGGATGTGTAACGGACTTCGCCCTGAAGGAACTCGTTGTAATCGAGTGTTGCGGGCTTGCTGTCCAGGCTGAACTTCTTGTCGCCGCCTGCAGGATTGAAGCGGAACAGGTTGTAGTAGCCGGTATCGACTGCGAGCTTCTCTTCATCCTGGGACTTGGACATACCCTTGCGGATGCCGTGGTTGATGCAGGGAGCGTATGCGATGATCAGTGAAGGTCCCGGATAAGCTTCCGCCTCAGTGATCGCCTTGATGCACTGATTTCTGTCAGCGCCCATGGAGATCTGGGCAACATATACATAACCATAGCTCATTGCCATAGCAGCGAGATCCTTCTGCTTGGTCTCCTTGCCGGCTGCTGCGAACTGAGCGACAGCGCCTTCGGGAGTAGCCTTGGAGGACTGGCCGCCGGTGTTGGAATAAACTTCTGTGTTGACAACGAAGATGTTGACATCCTTGCCGGAAGCGAGAACATGGTCAACACCGCCGTAGCCGATATCGAATGCCCATCCGTCACCGCCGAAGATCCACTGGGACTTCTTGGCAAGGAACTGCTGATCCTTCAGGATATCCTTTGCAAGATCAGAGCCGTCAGCCTCGAGAGCAGCAACCAGCTTGTCTGTAGCAGCGCCGTTCTTTGATCCGTCAGCGAAGGTATCAATCCACTCTGCAGCAGCGTCGCCGCCGAATGCCTCAACCTTCTCCTTCAGCTTGGCACGAAGAGCATCCTGTGCAAGGAACATACCGTAACCGAACTCAGCCGCATCTTCGAACAGGGAGTTGGACCATGCAGGACCGTGACCCTTCGCGTTGACGGTGTAAGGTGTGGACGGTGAAGAGTTGCCCCAGATGGATGTGCAGCCTGTAGCATTGGCGATGTACATTCTGTCACCGAACAGCTGTGTGATGAGCTTGATGTAAGGTGTCTCGCCGCAGCCTGCGCATGCGCCCGAGAACTCAAGCAGCGGCTGCTTGAACTGGGAACCCTTGACGGTGGTCTCTTTGTACTTCGCAACAACATCTTCCTTGATCGGAAGAGCAACTGCGTAGTTGAAGGCTTCCTGCTGGTTTGCAAGAGGAAGAGCCTCCTCGAGTCTTGTCATATTCAGAGCCTTGTTGCCCTTCATGCCGGGGCATACATTCGCGCAGGAACCGCAGCCCGTGCAGTCCATGGAGGAAACAACGATCGCGAACTTGTATCCGGGCATGCCCATCAGATCCTTCACGACTGTGCCTGCAGGAGCATTTGCAGCTTCCTCTTCGGTCATAGCGATCGGGCGGATAGCAGCGTGCGGGCAGACATAAGAGCAGAATGTGCACTGGATGCAGTTTGCCTCGTCCCATACAGGAACGCTGACAGCAATACCGCGCTTCTCATATGCAGCTGCGCCGGAAGGTGTGGAACCGTCGGCATAAGGAAGAAGGTCGGAAACCTTCAGGCTGTAGCCTTCCTGAGCGTTAACCTTGGACTGAATGTTGTTGACGAAGTTAACGACATCTTCTCTGCCGCTCTCGATATGAGTGGAATCAAGTCCCTCGTCCTCAGCTGAGCCCCAGCTCTCCGGAACCTCAACCTTGTGGACATTCAGAGCACCGGCATCGATAGCTGCCCAGTTCTTCTCAACGACATCCTGACCCTTGCGGCCGTAGGTCTTCTCTGCAGCTTCCTTCATAAGACGGATAGCGTCCTCTTCGGGAATGATCTGTGCAAGCTTGAAGAATGCGGACTGAAGGATGGTG
>CADBPC010000108.1 GCA_902796425.1 uncultured Lachnospiraceae bacterium | reverse complement strand
TGACACGGTTCGCAGGATTCATTGCGTAAGACCCGGATTTCGATACGACAGACGACAGGCAGCTGTCAGCCCCGCCATACGCAGGTCTAATAACAACAGATTATATGAACACATCAAACGAATGTCAAGAACCCGCTCTTTCCCTTGAAGAGCTTTTCCGCATGGACAGATGCATACTGTGCCCGAGGGAGTGCGGCGCTGACCGCGCCTTGGGGAAAACAGGCTGGTGCGGCTCCGGAGCGCACATCCGCGCGGCAAGAGCTGCACTTCTTTATTATGAAGAGCCCTGCATCTGCCCCGAAGCAGGAAGCGGCGCGGTATTCTTTACCGGCTGCAGCCTCGGCTGCGTATTCTGCCAGAATATCGAAATTGCTTCCGGCCGGAAGGGGAACGAGGGCCTTGCCGTGACCCCGGAGCGCCTCTGCGAGATTTTCTTTTCTCTGCAGGATCAGGGCGCTGCCAATATCAATCTTGTGACCGGCGGCCACTTTATCCATGAGATCATTCCCTCCCTGAAGCTCGCAAAGGAAAGGGGACTTCGGATCCCCGTCGTCTACAACACCTCCTCCTATGAAAGGCCCGAAATCATCCGGGCGCTGGAGGGTCTTGTCGACATCTGGCTTCCCGATCTTAAATTCTGTTCCCCGGAGCTCTCACTGAGGTACTGCCGGGCTGCGGACTATTTTGACAGAGCCTTCGCCGCGATCAGGGAGATGGTCCGGCAGTGCCCGGAGCCGGTCTTTGATTCCGGTGAGGACAGCCTGATGAAGAGCGGCGTCATTGTGCGGCACATGGTCATGCCCGGCCACACAGAGGATTCCAAAAAGATCATCCGCTGCCTCTGCGAAACCTTCGGGGACAGCATTTATATCAGCATCATGAACCAGTACACTCCGATGCCGCAGGCCGCAGGCGACCCTCTCCTTGGCCGTCCAGTCTCAGAAAAAGAATATGACGAAGTCGTAGACTTCGCCATAGACATTGGTGTTGAAAACGGTTTTATACAGGAGGGCGGCACTGTCTCCGACAGCTTCATCCCCTCCTTTGACGGAACCGGGATCCGGAAAATCCCGTAAGGCGCTGCGGTGGCGGCGCTCAGCGGTGCTCACAGGCGCTCACCAGCGATCAGTGACACTCAGCGGCGCTCAGTTCTTGTTCTCAAGATACCTGAGGTAATTCATAACCATCAGGGAGATCTTGAAGGTAAGCGCGTCGTCAAAGACACGGATATCAAGTCCGGTCGATTTCTGCAGCTTCTCAATTCTGTAAACAAGCGTGTTGCGGTGAATGAACAGCTTGCGGGATGTCTCGGAGACGTTCAGGCTGTTGTCAAAGAAGGCATTGATGGTCGCCAGTGTCTCATTGTCAAGATCATCCGGAACGTTGTCACCGAACACCTCATTGATAAACACGTTGCAAAGGTTGGAGGGAAGCTGGTAGATCAGTCTGCCGATGCCGAGCTCATTATAGGAGATGACCTGCTTTCCGGCATAGAAGATCTTTCCGACGTCCATGGACATCCTGGCTTCCTTGTAGGATTTGGAGATGCTCTTGAGATCCGGGACAATCGTGCCGTACGCGGCTCTCGCCTTGATCATCGCCTCTGTGTTGAGCATCTCGACGGCGACCTTTGCTGCCTCGTCAACCTTTTCATAGTCCTCGAGGCTGTCCAGTGCCTTGATGATGATCACACTGTTCCTGTCCACCTCGGTAAGGTAGTCTCCGTTGCGGGATGTGAAAATTCCGCTCAGAAGCTCCGTTGCAATCGTATCCGTCTCTTCGTCCAGCTCAACCAGAATGATCGCGCGCGGAACCGAGAAGTCGATGTGAAGCTTCTTGGATCTGTTGTGGATATCCACAAGCAGCATATTGTCCAGAAGGACATTCTGGAAGAAATTGGTCCGGTCGTATTTCTCCTTATAGGCCGTCATCAGATTGCGGATCTCACTTGCCGCGATCTTCGCAATCATCAGTGTATAGTCGCCGCTGCCGATTGCTGTCAGGATATATGCCGGCTCTTCCTCGTCCATAATCTTCAGCAGATACCGGTTGCCCATGATCTGGGAATCAACCGCGGAGCGGGCAAACTGGGTAACAACCTCTGTCTCCGAAATCTCTGCGCCCTGCGTCATCGCGAAAAGACTGCCGCCGGTATCCTGCATACAGAATTCTACTTTGGAAATAGCTGTCAGTTCTTCAAGGCATTGCTTGACTATCTGTGCTGTAATCATATTCTCCCCATTTCTTTCTGAATGTAAATTATTTCTTATTTTAACACAGCATCCGGCGGTCGGAGCAATCGATTAGAGAAACTTCTAAAAAACAACTCCGGGGGACGCCGATATCGGTGTCCCCCGGAGGTTTAATCAGTCTTCAGGCTTCATCCCTCCATGGGATTCCTGCCTTACTCATTCTCGGCGAACCCTGGAAGCCGCCTCTTAGTTTGTGATGGTCTTCTCTGTTTCCTTATCGAAGCAGTGAATCTTCTCAAGGTCGAATGCGAACTTAACAGCATCGCCGGGTCTTGCAGTTGTTGTGGGCTCGACACGGGCTGTCATAGGTGTCTCAGCAACATCGAAGTACAGGAATACTTCTGCGCCGAGCAGCTCGTAAACGTTAACCTTGGATTCGAAGGTAACAGGAGCCTTCTCGATATCTTCGGGAGCATCGGAGATGTTCTCGGGACGGATACCCATGATAACGGTCTTGCCGTTGTAGCCGCCATCGATCAGAGCCTTGGACTTCTTCGCGTTCAGCGGGATGTCCTTGCCGCCGACTGTCAGGTATGCGGTGTCGCCGCTGACCTTGACAACAGCATCAAGGAAGTTCATCTGAGGAGATCCCATGAAGCCTGCTACGAACAGGTTGCCCGGGAGGTCATACAGGTGCTGAGGAGTATCGACCTGCTGTACAACGCCGTCCTTCATAACGACGATTCTTGTACCAAGGGTCATAGCCTCTGTCTGGTCATGTGTAACGTAAATGA
>CADBPC010000107.1 GCA_902796425.1 uncultured Lachnospiraceae bacterium | reverse complement strand
TCGGGTCAAGGGACGAGTCCCTTGCGGGTTCTTAGGGCAGCGCCCTAAGCCCTCGGAGAGCCTTCAGCATACTATATCTACAGATTTTCAAGGTTCATTTGAGCCTTTTTTATTGGCTCGGCTTTTCATAGATCACTTGACACTACCTGCACTTACGCGGCGCCGGTCTCCCGGTCCGCTGAAATACCTGTGATACCGCTTTCGCGGAAAACTCATCTGTCTGCCCCTATACCCGCAAACTATTCCGAAGTGTTGCATCCTTTCAGAAAATATTATACCAGAAGTTATATCGGAACCTGTCACACAAGCGGCTCCACACTCAGGAACAAATCCTCGTGTTCCTTTATCTTTTCAGCACCTCCGACTACGCAGATGCAGCTGTCCTGCAGGAAAGCTTCAATATTGCCGGCAAGCGACCGGATTGTATCCTGCGTGCAGGAGAGGATTTCATCTCTTTCCCTCTGCATATCCTCGTCCGTCTGGTTTGTCATATAGCCGACGAAGGAATAGATTCCGTACATGTGCGGCGAAAGCGGGCGGTCGAGCGCGCTGATGGCGCCGATAATGCTCTTTGTCATCGTGCGTTCATCCGCCGTATAGTTCCTGATATATTCCGGGGCCTGCCTGAACACGTCGAGGGACTGTGCCAGATGCGGATCCCTGTAGGTGACAAAATAGCTTGTTCCGTCCTTGCCGTAGCTGCTCATGCAGCCATAGGCTCCTCCCTTTACGCGGATTCTCTGCCACAGATAGTCATATCCCATAATGACACGAAGGACTCTGAGGGCGCCGCTGTTCTTTTTTCCCTTGTTCATATAATTGCCGGCAAGGCAGACATACTGGACCTGGCCCGCAGTCGTAAACGCCTCATTTTTCTTTGAAAGCTCCGGCTCGTAAACAGCGGCCGCCGCCCACCTTTCCTTTCTTTGCACCGGAACGGATGCTTCCTTCTCATCCAGCTTTGTGCGGAAGGTGCGGTTCATCTCCTGCGCCTCCGAAAGTGCCGCCTCCTGAGCGGTGACATCGGTTAAAAGCCTTCCGCTCCGGAAGATAAACTCCGCCAGCTCCTCGAGCCTGACGCGAAGGATCTCCTTTTTCTCCTCAAAATGTCCGCACAGGTCATCGAGGAAGCGCAGCGCCGTAATTCCGCCCGTCTCATCCGCAATCTTCTGCGGTTTAGAGAAATAAGACGTCGCGCGGGTAAGAGCCGTAACGTGTCCCGCAGCAGGGAGCTCCGCCTTCATTCCCGAGCGCTCCTCCTCCAGGACCTGCCTGATTCTTGTCATATCGTCGTACTTTGTATGAAGCAGGATCTCCTCCATCAGCATAAATGCATCGCCGAGGTGCTCATGGAGAGCCTTTACCGTGGCCTCAAAATACATGCGGCAGGCGGGCAGGTTCTTGAAATCTGTATATGTACTGACAGAGCACGACATGCCGCCTGTCAGAATATTGATCTCCTGGTCAAGCTGCGCATAGGTATATTTTTCCGTGCCGAGAACGCCGAGCAGCGTTTTGAAGACGCAAAGATACGGGAACAGGTCCGCGGGGATATCGCTTATGTCAAATACAAAGCGCATGTAATCGATCCCGCTTGTAAACAGCGGATGAACGAGCAGGTCGCCCCGTCTCTCATTGACAAAAGGAAGCGCCTTTTTCGTAAGATCCTGAATCGTAAGAAGCGGAATCTTCTCGAGATCCTCGCGGCTGTCCGGTTTCTCCTGCCAGGCTCTTAAGCCGGCCTCTTCCTTCCGGATTTCGTCCAGCTGCCCTGGAGTAAGGCTCTTTGCGTACTTGGAAAGCTCCTGCTTTTTCTTTGCATCGATCTTCTGGGTGAGTCCCTGCTCCGGGGTCAGCATAATCACGCACCGGTGCTGATTATCCAGAAGGAAACGCCTTACAAGCGACTCAAAATATCCCTCCCCGGCATCGCGGCGAAGTTCCTCAAAGTACCTGCCGACATCCAGGTTGTTCCACACAGCAAGGTCGTCATAAAGCCATGTATCCAGCGCGTCAAGGCCGTAGAAAAGTCCCTTCGGGAATCCGCCGGACTCCGCTTCGCGGTAGCGGAATTCAAAATAATTAATACCCGCCGCCAGTGCCTTCGGGTCAATTCCTTCTTCGCAGAGCTTTTCAAGAACTCCCTGAATCGTATTAAGGAACTCCTCCTTCTGCTCCGGCTCCGCATATTTTGCCGTGACATACCACATGGGCTGCAGGATTCCGGACTCATAAATACTCGAGACATCCTCTCCGATCTGCTTCTCACGGACAGCCTCGCGCACAGGACCGCCCTCCGCATCGCACAGGACATAGTCCAGGATCTTGAATGCAAGGTTCTCCTTCGGGCTGCTGACAGGAATCGAATACCCTGAGCAGAGATAGGTTTTGCCCGCCGTGTCCTCGTCCTCCATGACAGAATACGGGAAGGAAAGCTCCGCCGGCGCATCAAACGGCTTTTGTCTCTGAACCTTTGAATCAACAGCCAGTGCCTCATACTGCCCGAGATAAGCCTCGTCCAGGAAGGTCAGGCGCTCGATCATATCCATATTTCCATAGAGATAGATATAGCTGTTGGACGGATGGTAATACTTCCTGTGGAAATCCAGATAGGCCTCATAGGTCAGCTGCGGTATAAATTCCGGATCTCCGCCCGAATTGATCGCATAGGTCGTATCCGGATACAGCGCAGAGAGAACCTTGTCGCCGAGGACATCATCCGGCGAGGACATCGCGCCCTTCATCTCGTTGTAAACCACGCCGTTGACACTGAGCGTCCCGTCATCGGAGATCTCATAGTGCCAGCCCTCCTGGCGGAAAATATTCTGCTCCGTATAAATGTTCGGATGAAAGACCGCGTCGAGATATACGTGCATCAGGTTTGCAAAGTCTTTGTCATTCGTGCTCGCAACCGGGTACACCGTCTTGTCCGGATAAGTCATCGCATTCAGGAAGGTATTGAGTGAGCCCTTTACCAGCTCCACAAAAGGATCCTTGCAGGGAAAATCCCTGGAACCGCAGAGCACTGTGTGCTCAATAATGTGCGCGACGCCCGTCGAATCCTTCGGCGGCGTGCGAAAGCCGATATAGAATACCTTGTTGCTGTCCTCGTTCGGCAGGAGTGCGATCCTTGCGCCTGTCTTTTTGTGGCGCAGAATAAAGCTGTCCGAACCGATATCTTCGAGATACCGCTCGCTCACAACCTCATAGGCACCTGTCGCACTGATCATTTCAGCGGTTACTGCACGAAATTCCGTATCTGACATACTGCATTCCTTCCTGATGTTTACATTAAAAGCCCGGAAATCCAAACACTGGAATTCCGGGCTCCCTTTAAGCCGTGGACCAGACGGGAGTCGAACCCGTGTCCAAAAACCCATTCAATGTGCTTCTACTATCATAGTCTGTTCATTCTGGCTAAGCCGTTTCCCTCGTGCAGGAGCAGGGCAGACACTCCTCCTGCGTCAGTAGCTTCTGATACGCCCGCGGGGCCAAAGCACTCCCCGTGTCGTTTCCCGCGATGATGATGCCGTATCGGACGAGCGCGGGTGCAAGTCCGGCGACACTGACTGCGATCAGGCAGCCAGAGCTAATCTATTATTGTTAGCGTTTATATTTAGGTTTGCCGTTTGACGATCGGCGTCGGATAGCTTCTCCACCTGCAGGATCCCTGTCGAAACCATTACTGGCCCAAGTGAAAAATGAAATCGCCGGCAGAACAGCCTGTCAGCAAAATACATAATAACATAAAGTGCGTTCAGATTCTATACCCGCAGCGTTCCCTTGAAATCTCTTTCATTCTCGCGCCTGAGATCCTTCTTGCGGATATCCTCACGCTTGTCGTAAAGATGTTTGCCCCTTGCCAGTCCGATCTGGACCTTGCACCTTCCGTTTTTAAGGTAAACCTCGAGCGGAACGATGGTATAGCCCTTTGCCTGGACCTGCCCGGCGAGCTTTCGGATCTCATTCTTGTGCAGGAGCAGCCTTTTCCTCCGAAGCGGTTCGCGGTTGAAGATATTGCCCTTCTCATAGGGGCTGATGTTCATTCCTTCGATCCACGCCTCGCCTCTGTCGATGTCGACATAGGCTTCCTTTACGCTGCACCTGCCCTGACGGATGGACTTGATCTCCGTTCCGTACAGCTCGATGCCGCACTCATATTTCTCTTCTATAAAATAATCGTGATATGCCTTCTTATTATTGGCGATCACTTTAACTGCGCTCTCACCCATTGCTTAATCCTTCCACAAAGCCCTGTATGAAAACATAAAGGCACTCCGAAAAGGAGTGCCTTACATACATCTTAGATCTGTGGACCGACGGCAGTCTGCCGCCCTGATATTGTCAGAAAATGTTCATATTCAGCAGAATCGCAAGGGCAAAGAACACAGCCACGAGAACCGCGGTGATCTTCACCAGACGACCCTCCATGGTACGGCCTTTGTTCCTGCCCCAGTAAGTCTCAGCAGCACCGGCGATCGCGCCCAGGCCGTGTGACTTGCCCTCCTGCATAAGAACAAGAGCTGTCAGTGCGAGACTGACAATGATCATGACAATCGTAACTATCCAGCGTATTGCACTCATTATAAGACCCTGACCTGAAAATCCTTAGTCCATCTTCGCGACGGAAGAAGCCAGCTTGGAAACCTTGCGGGAAGCGTTGTTCTTGTGAAGAACGCCCTTGGAAGCAGCCTTGTCGATGGTAGCCTCGGCCGCCTTGACCGCTGCCTGTGCCGCAGCCTTGTCTCCGGACTCAACCGCTGCATGAACCTTCTTGATCGCTGTCTTAACGCCGCTCTTGACTGCCTTGTTGGCAGCTGCCTTCTTCTGGCTTGTCAGAATTCTCTTCTTGGCAGACTTAATATTTGCCATTTTGTCATTACCTCCGAAAATACCGGCCTGGCAGACGGGTCAGGACTGCAGGGCCAAACTGTCTCATCTGTTACCGGATGGCAGCACCTTTCGCCGTCCGGATTATGTTCTGCATGGTGCAGGCACCGGAACTGACACGGTTGTCCAGTGCGCACACTAGAACATTCTATACGCGCAATGCCCTTATGTCAAGGCAATTATCCCGCAAAATTAATGACAGCGTTCTGCGGCTCCGAGGCGGACACCACATCGATCGCGTGCAGGACAACGCCCGGCCCTTCATAGGGCCCGAAGTTCTCCGTATGGACCTGTGCCGTCACATCCACCCAGCTTCGCTCCTTGAGCTCATCCGCCTTCGGGAAGGCACATGCATAGCCGAGGAACTGCATATCCTGGGCGCAGCAGGTCATCGCCATCCTGCCGGGGACAAAATATCCCTTCGGGAAATCCGGGGGCGTCGCGACAAGCGCGGTATACCGGATCTTTTTCCCCTCGTATCTTTCGGGATGCTCCATGGCGTCGAGATACCAGATTCCGTAATTCAGGCCTTCGAGCTTGATCACGTCCTGATTCAGGTCATAGGGAAGATCCTCTTCCGTGGTCATATCCACTTCGCCGTTCGAATCCTCAAAGACAAGATCCGCCTGCGGGCAGATGGCCTTGACATTCCTCTTGTACTTTACAAGCGTGTCAAAATCCATGCCGTCGCACCGGTTGAACATGACAAGCTCGGATCCTTTGAGCTCCTCGAAAAGGAGGGATCGCATCGCGAGATTCGAATAATACACTCCGAAGCTCGACGCATCGATGCAGGTGATCTGCTGCTCCAGCCGGAAGGCGTGCGGCAGCTTCATCTGCTGGTAGTTCCACATGCCGTTCCATTCGATCAGCACTCTGTCCGGCAGATATTTTGCATTCAGCGCCATGAGAGCCGCGGGTGTAAATCCGCTGACATCGTCAATGACTTCCTTTACGGTATTCGTCTTCTTTAAAAGGCTTTCCGAAAACTCCGTCTCGCCCTCTTCGCACAGGATCAGGAGCGTCTTACCCTTGGTCTGGAAATAAGGCTGGCCGATTGTGTACGCGAAAAAGGTGGACTTCCCGCTGTCAAGAAATCCGTTGATTATATATACAGGTATCTGTTCCACTTTTTTTCCTCTGTTAAAAAAGCCCATTGTATTAGATCTTTCTCTTAAACAAAAGCTCAAGAGCGTCCTGGTTGAGTTCCGATCCGATCACGCAGATTTTGCCTGTGACATCGGCAGCTCCGGTGCGGACCTGCGGCTCGCCGGGAACGTAATCAAAGTGAACCCAGGTTCCGTCCGCCGAAGGAACCATACCCTTGGAGCGAAGAACAATGCCGTACTTTTCGTTGTCATCGAGCGCTTCGAGGATGGCTGTGATCTCATCCGCCGTATACTTGGCCGGTGTCTCCATTCCCCAGCTCTCGAAAATCTCGTCCGCGTCGTGATCATGGTCGTGATGATGGTGCTCATGCTCATCGTGGTCATGATGGTGATGATGCTCGTGTTCGTGCTCATCCTCGTCATGGTCGTGGTGGTGATGATGCTCGTGCTCATGCTCATCCTCGTCGTGTTCATGGTGGTGATGATGCTCGTGCTCATCCTCATCATGGTCGTGATGGTGATGATGCTCATGCTCGTGCTCATCCTCATCATGATCGTCTTCGTCATGATCGTGGTGATGCTTGTGGGCGCGGTAGACCGTGTTGCCTTCCTCGTCCGTGTATTTCTCCGCGTGCTCATCATGGTGATGGTGATGATGCTCTTCCTCGCTCGCGAGGACTTCAGCGAGGATCTCGGACTGGAGATCTCTTCTGCCCTCGATGGTCTCAAGGACCATTTTTCCGTCGAGCTCGGTGATGGGCGTCGTGATGATGGTCGCCTTCGGATTGTGCTCGCGGATCATGGCAACCGCTTCGTCGATTTTCTCCTGGCTCGCCTTGTCCGTTCTTGTAAGGACGATCGTTCCGGCGTTTTCGATCTGGTTGATAAAGAACTCGCCGAAGTTTTTAAGATACAGCTTTGCCTTTGTCGCATCGACCACAGTAACGGCGCTGTTCAGCACCATGTCGGCTCCGCCGTCCTTCTTTTCGGCCGCATTGTCGATCGCGCGCATGACATCGTCGAGCTTGCCTACGCCCGAGGGCTCGATCAGGATGCGGTCGGGCTGGTAGCGGTTCATAACCTCCCTGAGCGATGCGTCAAAGTCTCCGACCAGAGAGCAGCAGATGCAGCCGCTGTTCATCTCGCGGATCTCGATTCCCGCTTCCTTAAGAAAGCCGCCGTCGATACCGATTTCACCGAATTCATTCTCGATGAGTACGACCTTTGTCCCTGCCAGCGCATCCGCCAGCAGCTTCTTGATCAGTGTTGTCTTGCCTGCGCCCAGAAACCCGGACACAATATCTATTTTCGTCATCTTCTAACCTCCTGGTGTCAGATTTTTTTACTTATTATCATTGTACAGACGCATCACATCGGCTGCGGGAACGCAGGCCGTAACGCCGTCTGTTGAACCGGCGGTGATCATCCCGAGATAATCACCGGAGACATCATAGACTCCTGCGCCGGACATTCCTTCCGTGTTCTCGCACAGGACAGCCATCCTGTGGTCTCCTATCCCCTCAACCGTGATGTCGCCGGAGACATATACGCCGGAATAAAGTGCCCCGTCCGGGCTGACACAGTATACCTTGTCGTCCTTTGCAATTCTTGCGAGTGCATCCCTCGAGAACAGGACTTCAAGGAGGTCCGCGTCGTGCGTCGTCTTAAAATCGCTCTCAGGAAGTCTGCACCGGATCACCGCCGCGTCCAGTTCCCGGTCTGCCGCAGCAAGGACAGCATCCAGGGGATCATCGCCTTCCTGCAGGACTACTGTGATTTTGGCAGCGGATTCTGTCCCGGTATCAGAAGCTGCGGATGTATCTGCCGTATCCTCCGGGAGAATTATATGTGCTGCAGTCACAATTGTGCAGGTATAATCCGTCTCCTTCAGGGAGTTTTTGCGCACATCCACGATCGTGCCGGTGCCGGCCCTGTTATCGCAAAGGACCCGGACCTCGCTCCGCTCGATCCTCTCCTTCAGCTCCTGCGGCTCCAGCTCCACGATCGAACGCAGGACCCCTGTCCGCATCATAACGATTCTGCCTGCAAACAGTATAATAATTACCACCAAAACAAGCAGCATGCGCTTCCTGCGCTGCTGCGGACTGGTGTATGCCTTCTGTGTAGGCATGCGCTGTACTCCTCCATATTAAAGATAAGCAGAGCGATAAGCCGGGTTCTGTCGTTGGACGATCATCTATCTGGGACCGCCGTTACCGACGGCCTCGAGCGACCTACCTGAGAACGGACCGGGCCGGCCCATGGTCCTCGTCTTGGTCTTGCTTCGGATGGGGTTTACACAGCACTTCACATTACTGCGAAGCCGGTAGTCTCTTACACTACCTTTTCACCCTTGCTTACGCTGCGTTGATATGATCTCGGCCGCGTATGAGCGGTACTTCTCTGTTGCACTGTCCCGGGAGTCGCCTCCGCCGGCCGTTAACCGGCATCCTGCCCTGTGAAGCCCGGACTTTCCTCTGCCGTCTTCTGAAGGCGCAGCCCTCATCCGCCGGCAGCGATCGCCTGCTCTGCTTACAGTTGAACAATATATCACTTTCCTGCGCGTTTAATCAAATGAAAAAACCGTAAAATCAGTCCGGCTGCCGTAAGCAGCGATAAAACCAGGGACATCTTCTGCAGGAGCGTCCTCCGATAAACAACGGCAATCGTGCCGTCCTCCGGAAATTCGCCGCTGACCATGACCTGGCCCCAGGGCGATTCCTGCGTCCTGACCCATTCGCCGCCTCCGGACCCGCTTCTTTCATACTTTGCGGCATATCCCTTGTACCAGACCTGCGGCACGATAAAATTCACGGTCCCTTCGGAGCCGCTGACAGGAAAGACTCCCCCGACCTTTTTCTCCTGACGGATGAATTCAATCTGCGGATAGACGGGCTCTGCTCCCTCTCCCTCCGGAAGAAGGTAAACATACGGGTAGCCGGAAACTTCCGTATTAAAGCTGACCGGCAGCCATTCGCCCATGCCGACGAAGCTGTTCTCCGCCTTCAGCGATTCCTCCGTGATATCCGTATGGAACCCGCTGACTCCGCCCTCCATGCCGCGGGCTACGGCGGAGACGTTCTGCCATACGCCGAAAAGGACAGCAAGGACTCCTGTCATAAGAAGGATGCGGACTCTCCTTTCCTTCTCCTCCGACGCCATGGCGATGACAAAGCCGAAGCAGACAGCGCAAAGTCCCGCGGGATAAAGCCGGAAGGTGAACTGCAGCATGTTAAGGACAGTTCCCTCAAGAATCCTCCAGGGAACAATGCCCGTCATGGACAGAAGAATCGCCGCGCCGGCCGCAAGGAAGATCAGCGCGCCGCGCTTTGCACCGCGCCCCTGCGAAAGTCCGAAAAACAGCGCCAGAAGGACAGGGAGCCCGATCCCGACATAGGCGATGTTAAAGAAGTACCCCGTTGTCCGGAACAGTGTCTCCAGCGGCTGCACCATATCCCCGATCATGGCCCAGGGCGTGCGGTATTTAAACTCGGTTCCGGATGCCATCTGCTCCAGCATCGGAAATGTATAATAGGCCGTACCCGCAATACTGACGGCAGCCGAAATAAGAATCCCCTTTATGCCGCGCCGCACGGCGCCCCTTCCGTCCTTAAAAAGGAGCGAAATGAGGAAAACAGCGGCGGTCAGAAGAAAGCCGATAAGGAACGAAATGGTATGGGTGAGCAAAAGTCCGGAGAGTCCTGCACCGATCAGGGCGCTCCCCTTTCCCTGAGTCTCCCCGCCCTCCCCTGCAAAAAAGGCATAGATTCCCGCGCAAAGAAGCGGAAGGAAAGCGAACGCGAGGTACTCGCTGATGCCGACACGCACCTGGAGATCCGCGAGATAAAACTGGCTGAGGACCAAAAGGAGCGTCCCGCAGGAGGCGATAAGATCCGTCCCGCCAAAGGAGTCCTCCTCATCCTTTCCCCGCGCGGCGATCCGGACCGTCCACCGCATCGAAAAGAAGGTGGACGCCGTTACCAGAAGGCATACAGCCATGCTGTACATCTTCCATACTGCGGCGGGGCCCAGCCCCGTCATGCGCAGGATCGCAGCCGGGACAAGGAAAATATCGGGATAAAACAGGGGACTGCCGTATCCGTAGTCCCCGAAGAAATTGTCGTACACGGCGGCCGGCCAGGAGTGAGCCTGTAATGCGTCCTTAACTCCCTCGACCCTTAAAAGATGATAGGCAAGATCCGGATAATAGCCGCTGATGCCGTCATACAGATACGGGAAGGCCGTCACACAAAGAGCGATGATCGCCGTGACAAGAAAATATACAGTTGTTTTTTTACTGCCAGAATGCTGCAACTTTAATTACCGTAAACCGGGCCGGATCAAACCGGATCAGATCTGAAAGCACCCTCCGCCGACAAACTCTCTGCAGATGGAATTTGCAGGGACGGATGCTGTATCCACGCCGACGAAGTAATCGAGGAATTTCAGGAGGCGCTTTGCCTCGTAATACTCCGGCTCATCCTTTCCAATGCTGTACAGAAGCGGCTCTGCGAACTGTTTCAGGACGGCCTGCTCATAGATCAGGACCGAGTTGAAGATCGCGTCCACATCCTGCTGATAAGGGAAAATATATTTTTCCTCGCTCTCTCTTACGGACTTCCAGTTCGCGATGGTCTCCTTTGCGCTGTACCCCCTGGTTCTTGCGTCTCTGACCATACGTCTTAAGAGTCTCGTATCCGAGGAAGGAATGCGGTTGTGCTCGTCGACGTTGAGAGACGTCAGCGCGCTGATGTAAATCTTGAACTTGTTCTCATCCGGGAGCTCCTGTGTGGAGCGGGGATTCAGGCCGTGGATTCCCTCGATGATCAGGATGTCGTTATCATCCAGACGCATCTTCCGCCCTGTATAGGTGCGCTTTCCGGCCTTGAAGTCAAAGGTGGGAAGCTCGATTTCCTCGCCGTCCAGAAGATCGCACATGTCGTCGTTGAACAGCTCGAGATCGATTGCCTCGATCACGTCGAAATTGTAGTTTCCGTCCTCATCCACCGGCGTCTTGTCGCGGTTGACAAACCAGTTGTCCATGCTGATCAGGTGCGGGTGAAGCCCGAACGAGCGCAGCTGTACGGATAGCCTGTGGGAGAAGGTTGTCTTGCCGGAGGACGAGGGACCTGCCACCAGGACGAATTTCACATCGGGGCGGTCATAGATCTGCTCGGCGATATCGGCGATGCTGCGCTCCTGCAGCGCTTCCTGCACAAGGACCATGTCGCTGATATTTCCCTCGCAGATCTTCTCGTTCAGGTCTCCGACCGTGCTGATATCGACCAGGTCACCCCAGATCGTTGTCTGCATCAGCTGGTCATAA
Organism: uncultured Lachnospiraceae bacterium; assembly: GCA_902796425.1. Lineage (GTDB taxonomy): Bacteria > Bacillota > Clostridia > Lachnospirales > Lachnospiraceae > CAG-791. The sequence goes on along the minus strand of CADBPC010000107.1, from coordinate 2,968 downwards.
AGCTTTGAATATTCAACAAATTCCGAGAGCTCGGTCGGTCTTTCGATATCTGGCAGGTGAAGAAGGAGTCCTTCCCTGTAGGCCTGGACCCTGAAATGGCTGACATATTTCGTGGACGGAAGCATGTATCCGTAGAAATAGTCATAATAGCCGTCCATGTTATAGACATTGACGGTTGAGCTGTTGCGGAAACGGAACAGCTTTTCCTTGTCTTCCATGCCCTGATGGCGGAAAAGAAGGATTGCATCGTCGATGGGATACGTCTTTTTGACCACCTGGATGTTGCGCTCCATCAGTCTGGTCATGCCCTCGTTCAGCTTTTCAACCAGCTCGTCGTCGACCGTAACGTCGCCGAGCACAGAGCAGTAATAGGCGTCGCCCAGCGTGAATTCGACCTTGATATGGCCGTTGCTCTCGCTCCCGAAAACCTCGCGCGCTGCCTTGCAGAGCATCATCAGCGCAGTTCTTGCGTATGCGGAATGCCCCGCGGGATCCTTTGTCGTGATCAGAGAGATCACGCCGTCCTTTTCCAGGCGCCTTCCGAGCTCGCGCATTTTCTTGTTGAAATACACCAGCGCGATCGTTCCTTTGTAGGCCTCCTGGAACTCGTCCACAATTGTCTCGAATGTCGTTCCCTTCTCGTACTGTCTCTGCTTCCCGTTTACAAATACTGTAGGCATTGTTCCCCTCCGTTCTGCTGATGACTTTACCCCGTTAAGTCAATACTACCAAAAGCTGTCTCTACACTTCCGTGAAAGGTTCTTTTTCCCGCTCGCAGATGACCTTGAGCAGGGGCAGTTCTCTTGAAAGAAAATCTCTCATATACGGAACGAAAAGCTTTTCCACTCCGTAATGGCCTGCATCAATGATGGAAATCCCCTTTTCCACCGCATCAATTCCTACATGATGTGTAATATCGCCTGTGATCAGCACATCCGCGCCCGCGCGGATTGCGCAGTCTATTTCGTCCTTGCCCGAGCCAGGGAGGACGGCCGCGATAATGATCATATCCTCCGGATCGCCGTAATAGCGCACATGCGGAACGCGGAAGGTATCCCGCACGAACATCGCGCAGTCATGGAGCGTCATGTGCTCCGCCAGCTCTCCGATCCTCCCCAGGCCCTCCCTGGAAATATCATCCTCATAGGTTACTTCCAGGACCTCCGGCCGGAGGATCCCCAGTTCCTCCGCCGCGGCTCCCGCCATTCCCATGACGTCAAAATTCGTGTGCATCGAATAGAGAGCCATGTCATTCCGGAGAAGCTCGACAATACGTTTCCCGACAAAGTCCCTGTCTGTTACATGCTTAATCCCGCTAAAAAGCAGCGGATGATGGGTTATGATAAGATCCGCCTGGACCCTGGCAGCGTCACTGACCACCTCCGAGGTGGCATCCAGCGCCAGATAGACAGTCTTTACCTCTTTGGTCGATCTGCCGGCCTGGAGTCCCACATTGTCCCAGTTCTGAGCAAAGGATGGGGGACAGAATTCTTCAAGCCGCTCGATGATATCTGATAAAAGCATAAGCAGACTCCTGAAAACTATTTTATCATGTAAGTGGTTATCTGCACCATGTAAAGATGAACAGAATCACCTGTAAAAGCCCGATTTCTCCGGATAATTCCCTTAGCCGCTCCTGTGTCCTTGCGGGGGGCTCCTTGGCAGTGCCGGCACCGGCGGCGAGCTTCTCGCAGATGGAAAGGTTTGTCCTGAGGCGGAAGGTCACATACTCGTAAAGAGCCTCATCCTTCCTCCCGATCAGGACCGGTCCCAGCGTCAGCTCCGCCTTCCTTCGAAAGAGCGGATCCTCCAGAAGGCACAGCACCGTTTCCCGGTCAATCCTTGCTTCCCGCACGGTTTCCTCATCCATCTCCGAGAGCTGCCTTCTGCAGCTCTCCCACTGCGGCCTTATGAGAGGGGCGTCGTTTTCGCCTTCGGATCTTTTTTCCGCAAAGATGACGGGATAGTATTTTCCGTCCTCTACGATGAGCTTCTCATCGCGTATGGCAAAACAGGCGCTGTCCTCTATGAATTCGCGGACCAGCCACTGCTCGGACTGGGGCTCCAGGATAAGATACCGGAAGTCCTCTGTCTTTTCCGGGTCCTCCTCCAGGATGCTCCGCATAAGGATGCCTCCCATCCCGGCGATAAGGAGCGTTTGTGCCTCCCCTTTTTTGTAGGCCGAAAGTCCGTCGGATTTCCTGACCTCGCATTTATCCGAAAGCCCGGTCAGCTCCAGGTTTTCCCTTGCTCTTTGCAGGGGCCCGTCCGCCACATCCATGGCAATGGCGCTTTTGACCCTGTTTTCCTGCAGGAGCCTTATCTCCACATGCGCATGGTCACAGCCGACGTCGCACAGAGTGCTCCCCTCCGGGACCATGTCGCACAGGGCGCTTAATCTCTTCGAGAGTTTTATCATTTTCCTTAACTTTTAATCGAGATAATCCTTCAGCTTGCGGCTGCGGCTGGGGTGACGAAGCTTTCTCAGCGCCTTCGCCTCGATCTGGCGGATTCTTTCTCTTGTTACATTGAATACCTTGCCGACTTCTTCCAGCGTGCGCGCCCTTCCGTCGTCAAGGCCGAAGCGAAGCCGCAGGACCTTCTGCTCACGCTCTGTCAGTGTCCCGAGGACCTCCTGGAGCTGTTCCTTTAAAAGGGTGTAAGCCGCAGCTTCCGCAGGTACGGGGACGTTCTCATCCTGGATGAAATCTCCGAGATGGCTGTCCTCCTCTTCGCCGATCGGCGTCTCCAGAGATACAGGCTCCTGGGAAATCTTAATGATTTCTCTTACTCTCTCGACGGGAATTCCCATCTTGTCAGCGATCTCCTCCGGCGCCGGCTCCCTGCCGAGCTCCTGAAGGAGCTGCCTGCTGACGCGGACGAGCTTGTTGATGGTTTCTACCATGTGTACCGGAATACGGATCGTTCTTGCCTGGTCCGCGATCGCTCTCGTGATCGCCTGGCGGAT
>CADBPC010000106.1 GCA_902796425.1 uncultured Lachnospiraceae bacterium | reverse complement strand
TAGAAGAAATAGAAATCATTCGGGATAAAGAAGATCTCCTTTTTTACCTCCGGATTGTCATAGACAGGCTCCATGTCCAAAAGGACCGTTCCCTCATCCTGTCTGAGGACGCCGGCGAGAATTCTCATAAACGTGGATTTTCCGGCGCCGTTCGTTCCGACAAGGCCGAATACCTCCTTCGGCTTAATGCAGAGGCTCACATGGTTAACCGCCGTGACAGAGCCGAATTTCTTTGTCAGATCCATTGTTTCAATCATTCCTGGTCACTCCCTTTTTCTGCAGCAAGCCGGAAAAGCTCCTCTGCCCCGATGCCGATCTCCGCGGCCTCTTTTATCAGCTCTCTGACCGACGCCGCAAGCTCCTTCTTCTTCTCTTCAATCAGTGAACCGTCAAAGCGGACATAGTTGCCCTTTCCTTTGACCGTATAGATATAGCCCTGTCTCTCAAGCTCGGAGTAGGCTTTCTGTACTGTGTTGGGATTGGCAGACAATTCCATCGCAAGAGAACGAACCGAAGGCATCTGGTCCCCGGGCGCCAGTACCCCTTTCAGTATCAGTTTCTTGTATCCCTCGCAAATCTGTTCGTAGATCGGCCTGGCGTCCTTATAGTCGATCAGTTTCATTTCCGGCTCCTTTTCTTCCGTCAGCTGTCTGCTGTATTAGTACGGTTAATACAGTCAGGGTAACATACAGCGCGGGCACTGTCAACCCGCGCTGGTTTACTGCCTTTTTCTATTAATCAGTCTCTGTCCTCCGGCTTGTCAAAACCGGAAACGGTCGAGACCGCGGAGATGATCGCGACAAGTACAGCGATCAGCACCATAACACCGAACACAGCCAGAGCGATAATAACACCTGAAGACATTTTCTGATTCTCCTTTTCCAGTCGTTTCTACTGTTTTACCACAATCTGCATGCCGCAGGCAAGAGTGCGGAGCCTTTCCGCCCCTAAAAGGAAACCACGGCCAGAAGGGTTCCGTCGGCAACGGTGATGTCCGCGGGGCCGTCTCCCGAGATTTCATTGGAGACGCCGAGCGGGAAATCATTGGTCAAAGCGCCGTCCGTCAGAGGGTATTTCATGCCCCGGAGTGTTACTCCCTCCGCCCTTTTTCCGTAGGAAAACAGGGAAACCGTGCCGCGAAAGCCGGCAGCGAAGGACCTTGTCTCATTTTTCATCATGAATACCATCTGATGGGCATCCATGATATAGCCCCTCCCGCCGTGCTCCAGGATGTAAGCCAGGGTCTGGATATTGGCGACGGTGTGATCGAGCCTTCCTCCGAGTGCGGCATAGAGCCGGAAGTCTGTATAGCCTCTCTTAAACCCCTCCTTTACGGCCGCCATGGTATCGGTATCGTCCTTTTCCTTCGGGAGCCTTATTGTTTCCTTAAAGCCTTCCCTTTCCATGTCCGCAAGGAGTTCCTTTCCTTCGGGCGAGAGGGAATCAAAATCGCCGATAATAAGATCCGGCAGGACGCCCGTCTGCATAAGGTAGGTCAGGCCGTTGTCTGCCGCAATGACAAGATCCGTCTCGTCTTTTTCGATTTCAAGAGGCGTAAATTCGCCGGCGCACATGATGATACATTTACCCATACTGTTCTTCTCCGTACTGTGCAGTCTTGTCGTAAGTCTGGTATACTCTTTTACGTTTCTTTAATGTTTCAGAAGTACTGCCGCAGATATGAGGAATCCGCTTGATTAAATACAAAGTCCCGAGTAAAAAAACCATCCGCGAGGAGCGCACCGTCCTTCTTTTTGATGAAAACGGCAATCTGACCCAGGTTCCCCTCGTGCTTACCTGGAGCTCACGCAGAAGCTGGTCGCTGGAGGTATCCGCAGGCGGAGTGGTGACCCTTCGCCTCCCGCACGGCTTTTCCGAAAGAAGGACGGATGAAATTATAAGGGAAAAAAGCTCCTGGATCCTGAAGGCGCTTGAAAAGCAGAAGGAGCGCAGCAGGGAAAGAGAGCTTGCAAAGCCCCGGCACACCGAGGAGGAGAAAAAGGTCCTTGAGCAGCAGTATATCCGCAGGGCAAGGACGGTTTTCCCGCAGAGGGTGGAATATTTCGAGCCCTTTCTGCCCTCCCGGCACAGGGCGGTTACAGGCATCCGGATCCGCGCCCAGAAAACCCGCTGGGGGAGCTGCTCATCCAAAGGAACCCTGTCCTTTAACTGGAAGCTCATGATGGCCCCGGATGAAGTCATCGACTATGTCGTTGTCCACGAGCTGTGCCATCTGTGCGAGATGAATCACTCGAAGCGCTTCTGGTCTTTAGTGGGCACTATTTTGCCTGATTATCAGAGGCGCCGCCGCTGGCTGAAGGAGAACGGTCACCTGCTGGATCTGTAGTCCGGGATCTTCTTGTCGTAAAGCCGTTGTCCGCATCCAGGTACCGCTCGATAAGATATCTCGGGCGGGCCTTTGTCTCAAGATAGATTTTCCCGATATATTCGCCGATAACGCCGAGGGACAACAGGATCAGGCCGCCGATCGCCCAGACGGAAACGGAAAGAAAGGTCCAGCCGACGACCGTTGCGCCGATCGCGTGGCGGATCAGCGAATAGACCAGCATGCCAAGGCTCACAATGAAAATGAAAAATCCCAGCCAGGTAATCATGCGGATCGGCGTCGTCGAAAGAGAAGTGATCCCCTCCATCGCAAAGCTCAGCATCTTCCCGAGGGGATATTTGCTCTCGCCCGCAAACCTCTCCGCTCTCTCATAGTAAACCACGGCCGACTTATAGCCCACCATCGGGACAATTCCGCGAAGGAACAGATTGACCTCGCCGTACTCGGAAAGGCCGTCCAGAGCGCGCCCTGACAGGAGTCTGTAGTCCGCATGGTTGTAGACCGTCTTCGCTCCCATCTTGTCCATCAGCCTGTAAAAGCTCTGCGCGGTAAAGCGCTTGAAGAAGGTATCCGTCTTACGGCTGCTCCGGACGCCGTATACCACGTCGAACCCCTCGTAGTATTTTGCGACCATCTCGTCGACCGCGTTGATATCGTCCTGCAGGTCCGCGTCCATGGAGATCACCATGTCCGCATAGCTTCTAACCGTCATAAGGCCGGCCAGAAGCGCGTTCTGGTGCCCGCGGTTTCTGGACAGGTTGATGCCGGAAAACAGCGGATCCTCTTCGTGGAGCTTTTCGATGATGCTCCAGGTAGCGTCCGCGGAGCCGTCATTGACAAAGACCACCCGGCTGGCACCGCTGATCCTGCCGCAGCTCATCAGCGAGTGCATCTTTTCCTTAAGGCGGCGCGCCGTCTCCGGAAGAACCGCCTCTTCGTTGTAGCATGGAAGAACAATATAGAGTATGTCTGACATAGTATTCCTGATTTCTTACAGCCCCATATCAAATAGACTGAACTGGTTGCTCTCGGGAAGGTTTCCCAGGATCCCGAGCTGCGCCATCTTATCCACGATTGTCGAGGGGATCTTTGCTCTCTCGCGAAGGTCATCCCTTGATACAAATTCGCCCTGCTTTACAGCCTCCTCCAGCTGGTCCGCCGCCTTCGCGCCCATTCCCGCGATGCTGTTAAAGGACGGCATGAGCTTATCATCCACAATGGTAAAGCTTCTTCCCTTCGCTTTCTTGAGATCGATCGGAAGGAAATTGATACCTCTCGCATACATCTCCCGGACAACCGCCATATCGTCGAGCTGGGCGGCCTCCGCCTGGGTCAGTGTGTCCTTACGGGCGTTGTAGTCCTCGATCATCGAAAGCAGATGATCCTGCCCCTGCGCCATAAGCTCATAGTCAAACGCCTTTGCGCGGATGCTGTAATAGGCCGCGTAATAGGCCAGGGGATAATAAACCTTGCAGTACGCGATCCTGAGCGCCATCATGACGTAGGCCGCCGCGTGCGCTCTCGGGAACATGTACTTGATCTTCTTGCAGGAGCCGATGTACCAGTCCGGAACTCCCGCGGCCGTCATGGCTTCCTCCATCTGCGGCTGCAGGCCTTTGCCCTTACGGACCGATTCCATGGTCTTGAAGGAGAGCGATTTGTCCATGCCCTTTCCGATCAGGTAGCCCATGATATCGTCGCGGCAGCAGATGCAGGTGGACAGCACCGCCTTTCCTTCCTGGATCAGGGTCTGGGCGTTGCCGAGCCACACGTCCGTGCCGTGGGAAAGGCCGGAAATACGAACCAGCTCCGACATCATGGTGGGCTGGGTATCCTCCAGCATTCCCATGACAAATTTGGTTCCGAATTCCGGGACGCCCAGCGTGCCGACGCGGATTCCTCCGTTCTGCTCCGGCGTAATGCCAAGCGCCTTCGTCGATTGGAACAGGCTCATGACCTTCGGGTCGTCCAGGGGAATATCCAGAGGATCAATGCCCGTCAGGTCCTGCAGCATCCTGACCATCGTAGGATCATCGTGTCCCAGAATATCCAGCTTTAACAGGTTGTGATCGATCGAATGGTAATCAAAATGCGTGGTTACGATATTCGTCGTCATGTCGTTTGCCGGGTGCTGGACAGGCGTAAACGTATTGATATCCTCTCCGAGGGGAAGGACGACGATGCCGCCGGGGTGCTGGCCCGTGCTGCGCCTTACGCCGGTGCAGCCTGCCGCGAGGCGCTCCATCTCGCACCTTCTCTTCTCAATACCGTTGCGCTCGCAGTAGCCGCGCACATATCCGTAGGCGGTTTTATCCGCCACGGTTGCGATCGTTCCCGCCTTGAAGGTCTGCTCGTGACCGAAAATAACCTTCGTGTAGGCGTGCGCCTTAGCCTGGTACTCACCGGAGAAATTAAGGTCAATATCCGGCTCCTTGTCACCCTTAAATCCAAGGAAGGTCTCAAAGGGGATATCAAAGCCGTCCTTTTTCATCGGGCGGGAGCACTTCGGGCACATCTTCGGCGGCATATCGATTCCGCACTTTCCGATGTATGCCTGGACCTCCTCCGAGTCGAAATCACTGTAATGGCAGTCGGGATTCTCGCAGTAATAGTGCGGGGGCAGAGGATTGACCTCCGTAATTCCCGACATCGTCGCAACAAAAGAAGACCCTACCGATCCTCTCGAGCCGACAAGGTATCCGTCCTCGTTCGATTTCCAGACGAGCTTCTGCGCGATGATGTACATGACCGAGTAGCCGTTCTTTATGATCGAATTCAGCTCTCTTTCCAGTCTCGCCTCAACAACCGGAGGAAGCGGATTGCCGTACATCCGGTGCGCCTTTGTGTAGCAGATCTCGCGAAGATTTTCATCCGAATTCTCGATGACCGGCGGACATTTGTCCGGACGCACCGGGGAAATCGCATCAATCATATCCGCGATCATCTGTGTGTTGGTGATGACGACCTCTTCGCACTTGCGGCTTCCGAGATAGGAGAATTCCTCCATCATCTCGTCCGTCGTCCTGAAATAGAGCGGCGCGGGCTCCTCTTCGCCTGCGCCCATTCCCATGCTGTCCTGGAGGATGGTCCTGTAGATCTGGTCCTCCGGATCCATGAAGTGGACGTCACCCGTCGCGACGACCGGCTTTCCGAACTGTTCGCCCAGAGCGACGACCCGCCGGTTAAGATCCAGGACATCCTCCTCCGAGCGGATCTGTTCGTAGCGCTCAGAGGCGATCAGGAACCGGTTGTTGTCCCTGGGCTGGATCTCGAGATAATCGTAAAACTGTACGATACCCGCGATTCTTTCTTCCGAGCGCTGGTCGAGCATCGCCTGGAAGAGCTCGCCCGCGACGCAGGCGCTTCCCACAAGAATCCCCTCGCGTCGTTTGATCAGCTCGCTCTTCGGAATCTTCGGCTTCTGGTAATAATAGGTGAGGTGGGAATCACTCACCAATCTGTACAGGTTCGATCTGCCGATGCTGTTCTTTGCAAGCAGGATGCAGTGATAAGGCCGCATTCTCCTTATGACGTCCGGATCGGCCGCTGCCGCGTCATTGATTTCCCCGAGCGTATGGATATTTCTTCCTTCGAGCATCGGGATCATTTTCACAAAGATATCCGCGGTGCACCCGGCGTCATCCACTGCCCTGTGATGATGCTCCAGGACAACATTTAACATCTTGGCCACCGCGTCCAGCGTGTAGCTCTTGTGCCCGGGCATGAGGAACCTTGCGGTGTCCACCGTATCCAGCGTTGTAAACGGGCAGGGAAGCCCGAGATCTGCAGCGTTCTTTTTGATAAAGCTGATATCAAACTGCACATTGTGTCCTACAAGGACGCAGCCCTCGCAGAATTTAAGGAATCTGGGCAGCACAAGGTCAACCGTATCGGCGCCGATCACCATGTCGTCCGTGATGCTGGTCAGCCTGGTGATCCGGTACGGGATCGGGATCTTCGGGTTGATAAACTCCGAAAAGCTGTCCGTCTTGATGCCGTGCTCGTATTTGACGGCGCCGATCTCGATGATGCGGTCATTGTCACAGGAAAATCCCGTGGTCTCGATATCAAAGATTACAAAGCTGCCCTTATCGATGGCATAGGCCTCCGGCCGGATGCCGGAAAATGCGGGATCCTGCGCGGTATCGCCGAAGGTTACGATTCTCTTAAGGTCATCGACAAGGTAGCACTCCACGCCGTAGATCACCTTAAAGAATTCCTGCCTGTCCAGAGGCGCAAGGCCCTGTTCTTTGCGCTTTTTATTCTCATCGCCAAGAAGTGCGTCAACCACGTGGCCCGCGTCCGGGAAGGCCTGGAGCGTTCCGTGATCCGTGACCGCAACCGCGGGCATTCCCCACTGGTACGCGCGTTTTACCAGATCCTTGCACTCCGAGACGCCGTCCATATCGCTCATCTTCGTGTGAAGATGCAGCTCGACGCGCTTTTTCTCATAATGATCCTGTCTTTTGTGCAGGAAGGACGGGATTTCCATGATGCCGACGGGGGATGTGATCATCACCTCTTTCTCATAGGTGTCCATCCTGGTAAAGCCCTTGACCTTGACAAACTGTCCGGGCTTCATCCGCTGCATCGTCTCCTCCGCCCGCTCTGTCGGGGCAAAGAGCTTGACTGCGATGGAATCCGTAAAATCCGTAATTATGAACTTCAGGATGCTCTTCTCATTCCGGATATCGCGCCTTTCTCCGGCCGTCACCTTGCCGCGGACGGTAACTTCGCCCATCTCGCCGAGGATGTCGCTGATACTGATCGCGTCGTCGTCAAAATCCCTTCCGTAGATAACAGAAGGGTCGCTGCTGCGAATAAAGCTGTCCTGGTATTTTTTCTTTGAGGGAGCGGTTTTTCCGCCTCCCGGGGCCGCATTTGCGGGGGCTTTTGCACCCTGCTCTCTGCTGCCGGGCTCCTTACTGCCCGGAGTCTTACTGCCGGGTGCCTTGTCCTCGCCGCCGGATGCGGGCTGCGGCTCTCTCCTGTCCTCTCCGGGCATGGCTTTATCCGGAACGGGAATCTCCCTTTCCGGCTGCGCATCCGCTGTATCCGCTATATCCAGTACGGCCCTTGCCCGCTTGTGCGCAGGCAGGTCAAAGAGAACCTGGACCTCGGCGTCGATACCGCATCTTTCGCGGAAAATCATATCGAGCCCCCTGCGGATCTTCTCTCCTTCGCCTCTTGAGATACAGGAGTCCTCAAGGTGAACCACCACATGGTCGGACGTCGGATAGTCCAGTCTCGCATCCTTAAAGCATGTCCCGAGGATCGGAGACGCCTGCCACATCTCGTAGACAAGAGAGTCATAATACTCATGCATAAGAAGCTGCGCGTTGTACTGGGCAGAGAGGCTGTAGTGCTCCATGAGCCGGACCCTGACCTGTGTTCCGCCGCAGACGGCGGCCGTCAGCGCCTCCTCCATCCTGACAATCTGCTGTCTGTGCACCAGATGGTCGGAATCCGTGTAAACCTTAAGCCATGTGTGGTCTCTGTTAAAAGCGACCTTTGTGACACTGATCCGGCTGAACAGGTCATAAAGATCGCCCCTGATTTTCAATGTTGGGAAAACTTCAAAAAAAGCTTTGCTCATTCCTGCCATGCATCCAGCTCTGCCCGCAGAACTTCGAGCAGCTCTGATTCCTTCACTTTACGGACAATCCTGCCTTTTTTGATCAGCAGGCCCTCTCCGTCTCCTCCGGCTATGCCGATGTCCGCTTCCTTTGCCTCTCCGGGGCCGTTGACGGCGCATCCCATGACCGCGACCTTGATATTGTACGGGTACTTCTGAACCATCTTCTCCACTTCGTTTGCAAGCGTGATGAGGTCAATTTTGGTTCTCCCGCACGTGGGGCAGCTGGTCACTTCGATGCCGCCCTCCCTGAGCTTTAAGTCGCGCAGGATCTGTTTTGCGGTGCGGATTTCCTCCACGGGATCTCCCGAAAGAGAGACACGAATCGTATCGCCGATCCCCTCGTACAGAATAATGCCGAGGCCCACGGCGGATTTGATATTCCCGCCGTAGACGGTTCCGGCTTCCGTAATGCCGACATGAAGAGGATAGTCCGTACGTCTGTCGAGAAGCTCGTGCGCCTTCACGCAGGTCAGGACGTCGGAGGATTTGATGCTGATGACGATATTGTCATAGCCGCAGTCCTCGATCATGCCCGCCTTGTCCAGGGCGCTCTCCACAAGCCCCTCAGCCGTTACGCCGCCGTACTTTTCCACCAGGTTCTTTTCCAGGGATCCGCTGTTGACGCCGACCCGGATCGGTATGTTCCTCTCTGCGGCACAGGAAACCACCGCGCGGATTTTGTCCGCGCCTCCGATATTGCCCGGATTGATCCGGATCTTGTCCGCGCCGTTTTCGATCGCAGCGATCGCCATCTTATAATCGAAATGGATGTCTGCGACAAGCGGGATTGATATCTGCTTTTTTATCTCGGCAATCGCTCTTGCCGCCTCGATGTCCGGCACTGTGGAGCGGATGATCTCGCAGCCGGCTTCCTCCAGCCGGTGAATCTGCTCCACGGTTGCGCGCACGTCCTGCGTCGGTGTATTCGTCATGGACTGGATCGCGATCGGAGCGCCGTGGCCGATGACCACATTGCCGATCCTGACCTGTCTCGTATTCTCTCTCATATGCTGACCTGCCTTATGTAACTCCTGTGCTGTCCTTTTCCGGCACTTACCTGAAGAACTTCGAAATATCGTTAAACATTACGAACACCATGAGTCCTATCAGGAGCAGTGCCCCGGCCACGGTAACGATTCCTTCCTTCTCGGGAGATACGGGCTTGCCGCGCACCGCCTCGATCAGCAGGAAGAGGAATCGTCCCCCGTCAAGCGCGGGGAGCGGAAGGAGGTTCATGATTCCGAGGTTGATCGAAAGAAGCGTCGAAAGATTCAGGAAGGAGAGCAGGACTGTCGGCAGTCCGTAAGGCTTTGCCTCCGTATAGGTATCATCCACCACCTTGACGATGCCGACCGGCCCCGCAAGGTCATCCGCAGAAAAATGTCCCCTGAAGATCAGTCCGAGCGATTTGAAGGTCGCCCGCACCCAGTACTGCGCCTCATAGAAGCCGTACTGGAAAACCTGGAGGGCATTGCACTTTACATACTCTCCCGAGCCGATAAGACCGATATAATACCGGTTGTCCTCTTCGTCATACCGGGGCGTCAGAGTGATCGTATTTTTGACCGCGTCCGCACCGCTCCCTCTTTTGTATGTGATTTTCAGCGGCTCTCCGTAATTCATCATCGAGGCGAGAACGACCTCGCGGTAGATGTGGATGCTCTCGCCGTTGATCGCCGTGATGACATCGCCCTCCAGGATGCCGGCCTCCATCGCCGCGGAATTCTCCTGTACCCTGTAGACGACCGGAAGGTCTGTTCCCGCAAAGGCGACGATGATCATCGCAAGGATCAGGCCCATCACGAAGTTCATCATGGGACCGCCAAGGACCGTCGCAATTCTGGCAAAGACATTCGCATTCGGGAATGCATGCTCATCGTAGTCCTGCTTCTCCTCCTCGAGGCCGTTCATGCCGTCAAAGATGCACGCCCCGCCGACCGGCAGAAGACGCACGCAGAACTTAGTCTCGCCGCGCTGCGACGCGAAAAGAAGCGGGCCCATCCCGATGTCAAATTCGATCACGCGGATCCCGTTGCGCCTCGCAATGGCGTAGTGGCCGAATTCGTGCCCGATTACGATAACGGAAAATATTATCAGAAAAATAAGTATACTTACCAGCAAGACTGCAACCTCACCTGCTTATGCCCTGTCAACTGCTGCCCGCACATAATCCCTGGCTTCCTTCTCCGCGCAGAGTATCTCATCCAGCGAGGGTGAAAAAACCGTCGTGTGCCTGTCCATTGCTCCGGCAATTAAATCGTATATGTCCAGAAACTCGATTCTGTCCTCCATAAAGAAACGGACAGCTTCTTCATTCGCCGCGTTGAAAACCGTCGGCATGGATCCGCCGTCATGCGCCGCCCTGTACGCGAGAGGAAGCCCCAGGAACGTTTCCGTATCCGGCCTTTCAAAGCGGAGATTCCCCAGCTCAAAGAGATCGAGCGGTTTGATCTCAAGATACCTTCTGTCAGGATAAAAAAGAGCGTACTGGATCGGCTGCCTCATATCGGGCGTTGCAAGGTGCGCGATGACGGAGCCGTCCGTGTATTCCACCGCGGAATGCATAATGCTCTGCGGCTGGACGACCACCTGGATGTCATCGACGTCAACGCCGAACAGCCATTTCGCCTCCATGACCTCGAGTCCCTTGTTCACGAGGCTTGCGGAGTCGATCGTAACCTTTGCCCCCATGCTCCAGTTCGGGTTCTTGAGCGCGGAGGCCGCGTTCTTATGAACCAGGTCCTCCCTCTTAAGCCCTCTGAAGGTTCCGCCGGAGCAGGTCAGGAGGATCCGTCTGACCCTCTTTCTCATCTCCCCGTTCATGCACTGGAATATCGCACTGTGCTCGGAATCCACCGGGAGGATCTGGACGCCCGCACTTTCCGCCGCGGGCATGATAAGGTGGCCTGCCGTGACGAGCGTCTCCTTGTTCGCCAGCGCAATTGTCCTGCCCGCCTCTATCGCTGCCAGCGTCGGGCGGATGCCGATCATGCCGACGACTGCGTTCATGAAAATATCACAGTCTACCGACTGTGCAATCTCAAGAAGGCCGTCCATTCCGCAGACGATCTTTACGTCAAGATCCGCTGTCCTTTCTCTTAAGTCCCTCGCCGCTTCTTCATCCCACATGCACGCGATCCGCGGCCGGAATTCCCGGATCTGCTCTTCCATCAGCCGCACATTTCTGCCCGCAGCAAGCGCAGCGGCGGAAAGCTCCTCCGGATAAGAGCGCACCACCTCGAGTGTCTGCGTTCCGATGGAGCCTGTCGAGCCGATTATTGCTATCTTCTTCATGCTGTTCCTCATCCGATGCTGCTGTGATAATCCCCGCACCGTCCGGGCTGCCGCCCGTTCCCCGGGGCAATGACTACAGTGCGGTGCTTCCCATAAGGAGCACGGCCAGGAAATAGATTACCGGCGCGGTGAAAATCACGCTGTCAAATCTGTCCATTATGCCGCCGTGCCCGGGAATGATCTTACCGTAGTCCTTGATATTATGATTTCTCTTTATGGCAGATGCCGTCAGGTCTCCGATCTGGCTGATAATGCTCCCGCAGATGCCGATAATGATAAATACCGGAATCAGCCCGGCTTCATCGTAGAATCTCTGCATGAACAAAGCCATCAGGCCGCAGACTACAGCGCTGCCGCAGATTCCGCCGATGGCGCCCTCGACCGATTTTTTCGGGGAGAGCACAGGTGCAAGCTTTCTTTTTCCGAACTTCATGCCCACCGCATAGGCACTGGTATCGCAGACCCACGAGCAGAAGAAAACCAGCGCGTAAATGTACTTCCCGTAAGGCAGAAGCCGCGCCCTGAAAATAAAGGAGAGCATGACAGGTGCATACACGAAGGAGAAAAACGCGTCGATAATCTGATCCGCATGATATTTCGGGAAGGTCAGGACATAAATCGCCATCAGGGCAAAAAAGAGCCCGAAAACAGTGATCAGCGTGATATTATCCGCCGCATGTACAAAAACCTCTTTCTCCCTGAAGATCACCGAGGCCGCGATCAGCGCCGCATAGAACAGGATGACGGCAATATATCCCGCAAGCTCCGCCGCGTTGCACTCGAACTCCTTCGACAGAAAATCTCCGATCCGGATCAGCCTTCCCTTAAAGCCGATCCTCACCGTCGTATCATCCGGGAGTTTTTTCTGAAGAAACGCAAAGGGGCTGCCGCAGGAATACTCCTCATGGACCTTCATGGCCCTTGTCAGCTCGCAGTATGCGACAACGGAGCAGCACATCAGGACGAGCGCCAGCACGGGGCCCCCGGCCAGTCCCAGCAGGATGCATGCAATAGCAATAATAACACCGCTTATTATACGCTGCTTCATGACTGAACCTCTGTTAATCCTCCGAAGCGCCGTTCTCTGTGATTGTATGCATCGATTGCCTTCTCAAGCTCGGCTTTGTCAAAATCGGGCCACGCCTTTTCGGTAAAGTACAGCTCCGAATACGCCAGCTGCCACAGGAGGAAGTTGGATATCCTCTCCTCGCCGCAGGTCCGGATCAGGAGATCCGGGTCGGGAATTCCGCCGGTGTCAAGGGCACCGTTTATGGTGTCCTCGCTGATGTCCTCCGGCGAGAGCCTGCCGTCCTTTACATCCTGCGCAATCCGGCTCACAGCGCGGCGCAGTTCATCCCTGCCGCCGTAATTGATTGCGATCTGGAAGCCGATTCCGGTATTGTCCTTCGTCTGCTGCTCCAGGTAGTCGATAGACTCTCTCAGATCCTCGTCAAGCGCAGTCTTATCACCGATCACGCGGACCCTGACGTTGTTCTTTGCACACTTGACAAGGCTCGTCTTCATGTAGCTCCGAAGAAGGTTCATCAGGGCCTTTACCTCGGCGGCCGGCCTTGTCCAGTTCTCCGTGGAAAAGGCGTATACAGTAAGATAGCGGATACCCATATGATCCGCATCCTCGAGTATCTGCTCAACCACCCTGGCTCCCTGCGCGTGGCCCATGGTTCTCGGCAGGCCGCGGCGCTTTGCCCATCTTCCGTTTCCGTCCATGATAATGGCTACATGTGCGGGTATTTTATATTCGCTGTCCAACTGATTCCTCTTTCATCACGGAAAGCCGCCATGACAGGCGGCTTTCTGAAGTCTGTGCATAATAATCGGTTAAACCGTCATTACCTCTTTGGTCTTAGCCTCAACAAGGACATCGATCTTCTTTATGAACTTCTCTGTCGCCTTGTCCAGCTCTGCCCCGAGATCAGCGATCTCATCCTCGGACATCTCGGCGGCCTTCTTGAGCTTCTTGAACTCATCCGTGCCGTCCCTGCGGGCATTCCGGACTGCCACCTTGGCATCCTCGCCCCTCTTCTTGACATCCTTTGCGATGTCCTTACGTCTCTCCTCTGTCAGCTCCGGGAATACAAGCCGGATCGAAACGCCGTCAGTGGAAGGATTAATGCCGATATCCGCCATCTGGATCGCGCGGTTGATATCCTTGATCAGGCTCTTGTCCCACGGCTGAATCTGGATCACACGCGCTTCGGGAACGGAAACATTCGCCACCTGCTGAAGCGGAGTGGGTGTCCCGTAATAATCCACGCGCACCTTGTCCAGTACGTGAGGGTTTGCGCGCCCTGCGCGAATAGACTGCAGATCACTCTCAAGGAAATTGATTGTCTTCTGCATCTTGTCTTCGTAAACCTGTACCTTCTCGCTGCTCATTTCGTTTCCTCCTGATCTACATAAATCGTGGTTCCGTTGAATTCTCCGTGTGCCGCACTCACGATGCTGTCTTCCTCATTCAAATCGAAGATGCGCAGCATCATGTTGTTCTCTCTGGCAAGTATCGAGGCTGTCATATCGATTGCCTGGAGATTTCTTGCGATCATCTCGTCAATCGAAAGCCTGTCAAACCGGATGGCGTCCGGGTTCTTGTTCGGGTCGCTGTCATAGACGCCGTCGACGTTCTTCGCCATCAGGATAACGTCGGCATCAACCTCGATTGCCCGCAGGACGACTCCCGTATCCGTTGAAAAATACGGATGTCCCGTTCCGCCGGCAAAGAACACCACCATTTTGCGGGCAAAATACTTGTTCGCCCTGTCCTTGGAAAACAGCTTCGTGAAAGAACCGCATTCAAAGGGAGTCAGGACACTCGTCATCATTCCCTCCGTGCGGAAAATTTCCGATACGTAGATGCAGTTCATAATGGTGGCGAGCATACCGATCTGGTCTGCCTTCACGCGGTCGATTTCCTTGCCCGTCCGGCCTCTCCAGAAATTGCCGCCGCCGATAACAACGCCGATCTCATGCCCCTCATCGGACAGTTTCCTGACCTGGCGGGCAACGCGCCGGACTACATTCTCATCAAATCCTGTTCCTTTTGCTCCTGCAAGAGCTTCTCCGCTCAGTTTCAGTATAATTCTGCTCATGGCACCTCCGCTGTCTGTATCCGGTCCGGATCTACCGATGTCCGTAACAGTATTAGTTTACCACAAGTCTTATCAATTGAACACGGATTGGTCCCCGAGCATGCTAAATGCTTCCCTTATGTCACCGCCCGAATATCCTTTTCCGGCGAGGTAGGCCTTCTCCTTCATTTCGGCCTTATAATCCGCTTCTTCGGGATTATATCCGCGCTTTTTGAGGATTTTCACGATCTGGCCGACCTGCGCCCTGTGCACAGCCTCTTCGCCTCCCGGCAGCTGTTCGATGACCCTGTCCGCCACATCGTCCGGTATGCCCCTGGCCTTCAGGTCCATCCGGATTCTCAAAAGGCTCCTGTCACCGATATGAAGCGCCGCGTAATTTTCCGCGACTCTCTCATCGTTGACATATCCCGCCTCCTCCATCCGGGAAACGGCATATTCCGCCGCTTCGTAAAGAATTCCCGCGCCGGTGAGCTTCTGCAGAAGCCCGTCCCCGGAATAGTCCCTGTCTGCAAGAAGGCTCCCGCACTTTCGGACGGCCTGCGCCTTCTGGTCCGCAAGAATCTTTTCCCACAGCGCCTCCGGTATATCCTCTCCCTCCTTAAGGCCGTAGAGGTCGATATCCCTGAATGAAAGAACCAGGGTGCGGTTCTCATAATCGATTCCGACCCTGGCTCTGGTTTTACTGATTTGTTCGACCGAAGTAACAGTCATATCTGCCTTTCTGCCGCCCGGCGGTCCCTTCACACGCCTGCGGTCTCAGTCCGGAAATGTCACTCCTTATCCTGCGCCGCTTCTATATCTGCAGGTGCGGGAAGCGGCTTTCTGGCTCCCTCCGGATCAAGTCCGAAGTGCTCGCGGACCTTCCTGTCGATCTCATAGAGAATCTCCGGGTTCTCCATCAGATACGTCTTTGTGTTCTCTCTGCCCTGGCCGATCTTCGCCCCGTTGTAGTTGTACCAGGCTCCGCTCTTGTTGACGATATCCACGTTCGCTGCAAGATCCAGCACGTCGCCCGCATAGGAGATTCCCTTGCCGAACATGATGTCAAACTCCGCCTCACGGAAGGGCGGCGCGATCTTGTTCTTTACGACCTTGACGCGGGTCCTGTTGCCGATGACCTCACCGCTCTGCTTGATCGATTCGGTCCTGCGGACATCGAGACGGATGGACGAATAGAACTTCAGCGCGCGTCCGCCGGTCGTCGTCTCCGGATTGCCGAACATGACGCCTACCTTCTCACGCAGCTGGTTGATGAATACAACCGTGCAGTTGGATTTGCTGATAACCGCGGTGAGCTTCCGGAGAGCCTGGGACATCAGTCTCGCCTGGAGTCCCACATGGGAATCGCCCATATCTCCGTCAATCTCCGCCTTCGGGACAAGCGCAGCAACCGAGTCGACGACCACAATATCGATCGCGCCGGAGCGCACCATGGTCTCGGTGATCTCGAGTGCCTGCTCGCCGGAATCCGGCTGCGAGATGTACAGATTGTCGATATCGACGCCGATATTCTTTGCGTAAACCGGATCCAGGGCATGCTCCGCATCAATAAATCCGGCAATGCCGTTCCTTCTCTGGATTTCGGCGATCATATGAAGTGTCAGTGTCGTTTTACCGGAGGATTCCGGTCCGTAGACCTCAATAACCCTTCCCTTCGGGATGCCGCCCATGCCGAGCGCGATGTCAAGGCTCAGCGAACCGGTCGGTGTTGTCTCTACATTCATCTGTGAAGCGGGATCACCCAGCTTCATCACGGCACCTTTGCCGTACGCCTTTTCAATCTGCGCGATAGCCGCGTCAAGTGCTTTCTGTTTATTATCTGAATCCATTGGCATAATTCAAAACCTCTTCTTTCAATAGCGGTGCGAACACCTGTTCGACCCTGTTAATATACCATTGCCTGCCGTTTTATGCAAGCTTTTCATTAAACTTTTTACAGGAATTTTTTGCCCGGACGGGCAGGAATGCGGCGCGGCGCGCCGGGAACACCGGCTGCCCGCACTGCGGCTGAACATGAGTATAGTATCAGTCACCGCTCCCGGATGTCAATGCCGCGGCCTTCCTCAGGCACGAACGGGAAGAAGAAGTGTAAAAAAGGCTTTCCTACCGGACCGTCAGCATATCCGCCAGTTTCCCGGCGCCCATGATGCTCTCCGCTGCGCCGATGCACGCAGCCTCCTGGTTCGTCGCAAGCCGCCTGTAAAAGCCGTGCGCGAGCTTCCCCTCCAGTTCGGGTGTGATCAGCCCGTAGTGAAGTCCCATGGCCATCTCCGAATAGTCGTCCACTTCCCTGGAAAGAATCAGGCCGTCGATGAAACGGTTGCTCATTGCCTGCTCGTAGGCATATACAACTGCGGCAGCCTGAAGCATCTCGCCGCCCGTGGAGGTATAGCCCACCTCGCTGCACAGGACGGTCCGGACCTCGCCGGACGGAGAAAGGAAGTGCTCCTGCGTCAGGTAGTCGGTGAGCACATCGATGTTCTGCATGGAAATATTGGGCGTGTCAAAATCGTGGAGGATCCGCTGGCTCGGCGCCCAGACCCTGACCTCCGTCATCGGGAAATTATAGGGATGCATCGCCACGCGCCAGTCGATATTGCCTCTTTTCTTAACCGCCTCGTTGAAGGCGTCCAGAAAGCTCCGGCTGCTGAAGGATCCGGCGCTGTTGGTATGTGTCCACTGCTGGTCAATGGAAATATAGACATTCGCGTTCGCGTTTGCGGATTTGATTATGTTGTAGAAAATCCGGAAAGCCCTCTCGTATTCGGCGGCATGGCTTTCCACATCGTACAGTGCAATATAGTGCCAGTCGGTGCGCGCGTTGATCTCGTTCCCGATAATCCAGTTGTCCACCGTGCCGCGCCCTTTTCCGGAGTAACGCTCCGCAAGGAACGAAACCAGCGCCTCGAGCTTCTGCTCTCCCTCTTCCTCGCTGGTATTGAAGGCATAGTACCTGCCCCAGCCCCCTCTGGACATGGGATGAAGGACCGAGTAGTCGTCGATAAGATTGTTGAGAATGACAAAGGTAATCTGGATTCCCTGCCTGTGCAGATAGGGAACGACAAGATCGTACTGACGCAGGGTCTCTGAGCTGAATTCATAGTCCCTGCCGTTATAGCGGTACCGGAAGCCCCCTCCGGTGAGGAAGTTGCTGAGCGGCACATTATAAAGACACTGCTGTATGCCGAGCCTTGACAGGTCGCCCGAGCGCAGGATCGACGCCTCTGGAAGAAGACCCTTTTTGCCCGACTCGAGCCTTGGCCTTGTGGAGTCGGCAGCGCCTTCCGGGTTGGTGATGCACACGCTCCTGCTGACAGGAAAGAGCATATTGTCCATACGGACCATCACGGTAAAGCTGCACTGAAGGCGCGACTCTTCCGAATCCAGATTAAGGGGAAAGATAAAAACGGTCTCCTCTCCTGCCTTTTCGCAGCATACCTCCCGTCCCTGTTCGACGTTTTCCCAGGGATATCTCGCGATCAGGTGGTATAAGCCGTCGTCGCCCCCGGTAACGGACTCTCCGGCTACGGACACCATTACATCACTGCCGTCGGTTATGCACTCTGTCACAGTGACGGTGTATTCCTCCTGCGCAACCGGAGGCATGATAATCAGTTCTTCCTCCGACTGCACATCTTCTGCGGGGATCTCTGTACTCTGCGCAGCGGCGCTCAGGCTGAATGTCCCGGAAAAAAGCAGCAAAACAAGCAGCAGCAGAGACAATAGGAAAACAGCAGATGTGCCTTTGTACTCGCTGCCGCCGCGGGAGATAATCCGCTCAGGCGGGATGGACCTGTTCATTTTGTCATTATCCGGAATAGTCATAAAAACAGGCACCTGTTCGGGACAGATGCCTGTTTATTTTTACAAATACAAGAATAATAGTCAAGGATTAATAGTATTTAATCAACAAAAGCTCCGAGCGCGTCGTCTTTTACGTCGATCATAATCGTATCGCCCTGCTTTACCTGGTCCGCAAGGATCAGCTTTGCCGCAAGGGTTTCCACGTGCTTCTGGATGTATCTCTTCAGCGGGCGCGCGCCGTAGGAGGGATCATAGGATGCGTCGGCGACAAATTTCTTTGCCTCCTTCGACATTTCGACACGGATCTCCCTGTCGGCAAGTCTCTCGTTCAGGTCCTTCATGATCAGGTCGATGATGCCCTCGATGTCACTCTTGGTCAGCGGCCTGAACATTATGATCTCATCCAGCCGGTTTAAGAACTCCGGACGGAAGTGCGCATGAAGGAGATTGTCTACGATTTCTCTTGTTTCATCCGTAATCCCGATCGGCGTGCCGTCCGGCGCAAAGCCGTCGCGGACGCCGTCATCCGCGTCCTCCCTCTCCTGCCTGTCGATGTCGGCAAGGATTTCCTGGGCGCCGATATTGGAGGTCATGATCAGGATC
>CADBPC010000105.1 GCA_902796425.1 uncultured Lachnospiraceae bacterium | reverse complement strand
TCGTTAACCGTAATGTTTCTGGTGTCTGTCATAAAAAATAGCCCCCTTCAGGAGGCTATTATAATACATATGTTCGATTAACGCAATACGTATAAGACGCGCCGCGTATCTTGTCCGAAGGTCCAGGTCACAGGTCACAGCGGCAGCCCCCGCAAAGTGCACTGCAGGCTCACCCATGCTGGTCAAAGCCGCTCCCGCGCAGCATGTCTTCGAGTTCTTTTTTCGTATCAAGGACACAGGAAGCAAGCGAGTGGATCCGGTCGTTGTCCATGCGCGCGATCGGCACGGAAACGCTGAAGGCGTAGACCGGCCTGCCCGCACCGCTCTGCAGGGCAGCTCCGATGCACCTGACCCCGGTCTCATTTTCCTCGTTATCGAGGGCGTAACCCTTCCTGCGGACCTCCTCAAGCGCCTCCATGAAGTCGTCTCTGTCCGTGATCGTATAGGGCGTCGTCCGTTCGATCCTGCAGCGGTTCCAGAGGTCCTGCACCTCATCGTCGCTCATGCAGGCCGCAATCGCCTTGCCCACTGCGGAGCGGTAAAACGGAATCCTGCTGCCGATATGGGACACCATCCGGTAATTATGTGCCGCAGATTCTACCTTATCTATATAGACGATATCAGTGTCCTCGGCGCGGACAAGGTGAACCGTCTCTCCGGTCAGTTCCATCAGCTTTTCGAGGCTCGGGCGCACAAGGCGGATAATATCCAGCCTCCCGAGCACATTTTCCGCGAGAGCCGCGATTTTGAGCGTCGCTTCATATTTGCCGTTCGGATCATCCTGGCGCACATACCCCATATACTGGAGCGAGCTGATAATACGGTGCGCCGTGCTCTTATTGAGCCCGATCGCCTCCGAGATCTGCGCCAGCGAACTGCTGCCGTTTGCGGCGATATACTCGAGGGCCGCGAAGAGTCTCCCCGCAACCTGGATCGGATTTTTATCTTCTGCCATATTCAGCCTCTTCCTGACCGGGCCTTTCCGTGCCCGCTATGCAGCTTCAGCATACCACGATATGGGATACTATACCGCATTGTGAAACTTTTGGCAAGTGACAATCTTTTGGGCACTGCCGCCTGCGGTCCCGCGCAGGCTGTCCGCCATGCCTGATTTTTCCTTATTTTCAATAAAAATCACCTTCGGGTGTTGACTTTTCACCTGCTTCAACTATAATAGAAGCATAATTTCCGTATCGCGGAATATAATTCCACATTGTGGAATTATTAAAGAATTCCGGTGTTCACCGCCGGACAGCAGAAAGGTCCCGAAGCGGACTCACATATCATGTAATCACTCAGGAGGCGTTACAAATGGAACTGAATCTCAGAGATCCTAAAACCTGCAAATTTGACGCGGTCAGTCTCGGCGAAATCATGCTGCGTCTTGATCCCGGCGAAGGCAGAATCCGCACGGCAAGGAGCTTCCGCGCATGGGAAGGCGGCGGCGAATACAATGTTATCCGCGGCCTTCACAAGTGCTTTGGAATGAACACCGCTGTCATCACAGCTTTTGCCGACAACGAAGTCGGAATGCTCATGAAAGATTTCATCGAGCAGGGCGGTGTTGACACCTCTCTTATTTATTGGAAGAAGACCGACGGAATCGGCCGCATCTGCCGCAACGGCATCAACTTTACCGAAAGAGGCTTCGGTATCCGCGGCGCAGTCGGCTGCTCCGACAGAGCGAACACTGCTATTTCCCAGGCTACTCCCGCTGACTTTGATTTTGACTATATCTTCGGTGAGCTCGGCGTCCGCTGGCTTCATACCGGCGGCATCTATGCGGCTCTTTCCGAGCAGGCCTGCGAGACAGTCATTGCCGCCTGCAAGACCGCAAAGAAGTACGGCACCGTCGTATCCTACGACCTGAACTACCGCCCTTCCATGTGGAGTGCGATCGGCGGCCAGGCCAAGGCCCAGGAGGTCAACAAGGAAGTTGCAAAGTATGTCGACGTCATGATCGGCAACGAGGAAGACTTCACCGCATGCCTCGGCTTTGAGATCGAAGGAAACGATGCGAACCTCAAGGAGCTTAACATTGACGGCTACAAGAAGATGATCGACACCGCAGCAAAGACCTATCCCAACTTCAAGGCGATTGCGACGACTCTGCGCACAGTTAAGACCGCAACTGTCAATGACTGGAAGGCAATCTGCTGGGCGGACGGCGAGATCTATCAGTCCAAGGAATACAACGGCCTTGAGATCATGGACCGCGTAGGCGGCGGCGATTCCTTCGCATCCGGCCTTGTTTACGGTCTTATGACAACCGGTGATCCCGAGAAGGCTGTCAACTACGGCGCAGCTCACGGTGCACTTGCAATGACAACACCCGGCGACACCTCCATGGCAAGCGTCAAGGAAGTGGAAGCGATCATGGGCGGTGCAGGCGCACGCGTAAAGAGATAATTCTTAAAAATAAAAAACGGAGGTAAAGATAATTATGGGAATGATTGATCAATTCAGACTTGACGGCAAGGTTGCATGGATTACAGGCGCATCCTACGGTCTCGGCCTTGCATATGCAAAGGCAATGGCAGACGTCGGCGCGAAGATTGTTTTCAACGATATTAACCAGGAGCTGGTCGACAGAGGTCTTGCGGAGTATGCAAAGCTCGGCCTCGAGGTTTACGGCGCTGTCTGCGACGTAACGAATGAAGAGCAGGTCAACGCTTTCGTTAAGGATGTCGAGGAGAAGATCGGAACAATTGATATTCTCGTCAACAACGCCGGCATCATCAAGCGTATCCCTATGATCGAGATGACAAAGGCTCAGTGGGATCAGGTTATCAACGTCGACCTGACCGGCCCGTTCGTCTGCTCCAAGGCTGTTCTGCCTTCCATGATCAAGAAGGGCAGCGGCAAGATTATCAACGCCTGCTCCATGATGAGTGAGCTCGGCCGCGAGACCGTATCCGCTTATGCTGCAGCTAAGGGCGGCCTTAAGATGCTCACAAGGAACATCTGCTCCGAGTATGGCAAGTACAACATTCAGTGCAACGCTATCGGACCCGGCTACATTGCGACTCCTCAGACGGCTCCTCTTCGTGAGCGCCAGGCTGACGGCTCCATGCATCCTTTCGACAGATTCATCCGTTCCAAGACACCGGCTCAGCGCTGGGGCCAGACAGAGGATCTGATGGGCCTTGCAATCTTCCTTGCATCCCCTGCTTCCGATTTCATCAACGGACAGGTCATCTACATCGACGGCGGTATCACAGCTTATATCGGCCAGGATCCGAGCCAGCTTGACGAATCCAAGTTCGCTGCCGAGAAGGAAGACGATACCATCAAGGTTAACGACTGATCATCGGAAAGCTTTTCTGCTGATTGATTGACAAATCGGTTGATTGACAAATCGGTTGATTGACAAATCATTGATGTCAGGTAAAATATAGCGGGCAGGCAGGGTAATCCTGCTTGCCCGTTTTGCGCGAAGCAATGAGCCATGCGTGGACGACAGCGTGTCCGCTGCCAAGAGCTTGCTCAATTGGCAGCGGACACGCCGGAGGACACATACGGCGAATGCCGCGACATCGAAGCGGCTCTGCCGCGAGATGTCGGCATGGCGTATTATTTTGCCTCCTTTTAAGATGCAGGAAGGAAACCGCCGGATGAACTTTGAACTGATCGCCCCCTGCCACTTCGGCCTGGAAAGCGTACTGAAAAATGAAATATATGATCTGGGGTATGAAATAACCTCTGTCGAGGACGGGCGCGTCACCTTCGCGGGAGACGAGGAGGCTGTCGTTCTTTCCAACCTGCACCTTCGGACCGCCGAAAGGATCCTGCTGAAGGTCGGCTCTTTTCATGCCGAATCCTTCGAAGACCTGTTTCAGGGAACTATGGCGCTTCCCTGGGAGGAGTATCTTCCCTCCGACGCCAGGTTCTGGGTTACAAAGGCCGCCAGCGTAAAGAGCAGGCTCTTCTCTCCTTCCGACATTCAGTCTGTCATGAAGAAGGCAATGGTCGAGCGCATGAAGCAGCGCTGGCACACGCAGCGTTTCCCTGAGACCGGAGCCTCCTACCCCGTCAGGGTCTTTCTTAAAAAGGATGAGGTGAGCGTCGCCCTGGATACGAGCGGTGACTCCCTGCACAAAAGAGGATACCGCCGGACGCCCGTCAAGGCGCCGATTGCGGAAAACCTGGCAGCGGCTCTCCTTATGCTGACGCCCTGGAAGCCGGACAGGATCCTGGTGGATCCCTTCTGCGGGAGCGGGACATTCCTGATCGAAGCCGCCATGATCGCGGCGAATATCGCTCCGGGGTTAAAAAGACAGTTCACCGCACAGTCCTGGACCAATCTCATCCCGAAGGATCTGTGGGGTGATTTAAAGAGCGACGCACAGTCTGCGATCGTCCTCCCCTCTTCCTGTGATATTCAGGGCTATGACATCGATCCCGCCGCAATCCGCGCGGCCCGCGAAAACGCAAAGCTTGCGGGAGTCGATTCGCTGATCCATTTCCAGGCGAGGGACGTAAAGGACCTCTCCCATTCGGGGAAATACGGATTTATTGTCACCAACCCGCCCTACGGACAGCGCCTGACAGACGATGAGCACGGAGGCGACATCTATCCAACTGCCGTACATCCGAAGCAGGAGAGGCAGGAGAACGCCGGGGCAGACGACGAAATTATTTCCGCCCTTTATAAAACCCTCGGCGATCGCATGAGGCTTCTGGATACCTGGTCTTTGTACCTCATAACCTCCTATCCGGGCGTTGAAAAGCTGATCGGTAAAAAGGCGGCCAAAAAGCGCAAGGTATATAACGGAATGATCCAGACCTGCTATTATACGTTTCCGGGACCGAAGCCCTCAGGGAGCTCCCGTCCCACAAAGGAGTAAGAGCCGGAATGAAGCTGCAGATAATTTTCGCGACAGGAAACAAAGATAAAATCCGGGAAATCCGGGAAATCATCACCGATCCGGAAATCGATGTCGTTTCCATGAAGGAGGCGGGCGTATCCTGTGATCCGGATGAGAACGGCTCAAGCTTCGAGGAGAATTCCCGAATCAAGGCACTGGCCGTGGCAGACCTTATCTGCAAAGAGCCCGGAAGGGTTAACCGGGAGGCACTGCGATACCGGATTCCTTCCATGCCGGAGGATGACAAAAAGCCTTCCGCACCGGTCGCGGTGATGTCCGATGATTCAGGCCTTGTGATCGACGCACTTGACGGAGCCCCCGGGATTTATTCCGCAAGGTATATGGGACATGAGACCTCTTATACACTGAAGATGCGCCATATTCTGGAGCTTCTTGAGAACGTTCACGGAGAGGACAGGAGCGCCCGGTTCGTTGCCGCTGTCAGCGCAGCCGTAATTACAAAGAAGGTGCTCGCCGAAAAAAAGAACCCCGTCCTGCTGACCGTACGGGGCGAAATGGAAGGGCTGATTGCAGATGATATCAAGGGCTGCAACGGCTTCGGGTATGATCCCTTCTTCTATCTTCCGGATCTTAAAAAGACCAGCGCCGAAATCTCCGACGAAGAAAAAAATGCCTTAAGTCACCGCGGAAAGGCGCTTCGTCTTATGCTTGAAAAACTGGGAGACCTCCCCGAATTAACGAATGAAGATTCTGATTGTCAGTGATACTCACAGAAAAGACGATATATTTGCAGAGGTATTAAAAAAAGAATCGCCCGTGGATCTTATCATCCATGCAGGCGACGCGGAGGGGAGTGAGGACTATTTTGAAGCACTCACGGATGCCCCTTTCTATTATGTTGCGGGAAATAATGATTTCTTCACCGACGCGCCGTTCGACATTACCTTCCGGACGGGCTCGGAAACAATCTTCCTGACTCACGGACATCACTACTATGTATCGACCTCGGAGCAGTATGTCGAAGAAGAAGCCCGGGCAAGAGGCGCCTCGGTTCTTATCTACGGCCACACACACCGCCCGGTCATACGCCAGGAAGAAGGGCTTCTTATCATGAACCCCGGAAGCCTTGCCTATCCGAGACAGATCGGCAGAAGGCCGAGCTATATTGTCGCAAAGCTGAGCGATTCGGGAAAGCTGCAGCCTGAAATACGTTATCTGTAGAACACTCCTTCTGCCCCGGGGCCGAATACGCCTCTTAGTCCGTATCCGGTTTCCGCGCTTCGGGTTTCCGTGCTGCGGCTTCCAAAGAAAAACACGCCCTCGTTCCCCCGGTCAAACACTCCGCTGTTATCCGGATAAAATACACCCTGCGCCGCCGGGATGCCGTACGTGATCTCTATCCTGCTGCGCGGAATCACAGTCACTTCTCCCGCGCGGTACTGCTCGGCATAGGAATACACCGCGTCATCAATATATCTGTATGTCCTGGGACAAAGCATTCTCAGGATGCGCGGACTCTCTACATACTCCTTAAATGCCTCGGCAAAATACTCCAGTGAATCCTGGATAAAATACGGATCCATATCACTGTATTCGCATTCATCAAAATAGATGTCGATAAATACCGGATCAGCTGAGGCATTGATCCCGTAAAGATCTCCCAGTATGACTACATCGAGAAAATGCCCGATCTCATGATTAATGTCGTCACAGGCATATTTTCCCTTGTCCGAGAGATAAATAGCTTCCGCCCCCAGATGTGTCACTCCGGTAGTGTCATATCCCGCAAGGGTTCCCATCGTGTTCAGCCTGCAGAGCCATTCATGGTCAACAACACTGACTGTCCAGCCCATCTGTTCAAAGGTATCCCTGATTTCCCACGGAACCTTGCTGTACTGCTCTTCCACACACGGCGGAAGCGCTGTAAGGGAGGGCAGCTGCGTCTTTGCAGCAACACTGACAGGATTACTCCATAAAAGGAATAATTCTGTCAGTACAACAGTCAAAAGTAATATCTTTCTGTTCATTGAGGCTCTCTCACTGCCCTCCGGCAGGTCTCCGGAAAAAGAGCAGGCCTGCGCCGGCAGCCATCAGAAGAATTCCGATAAGCCTGAATCCGGCACTGCCCGGGCCTCCCGTTGCCGGAAGCTCTACTCCGGGATTGTTGACAACTCCGATTTCATATAAATCATCGTCTGCATAATATGTCACTTCTGCCTGTCTGCCGCCTTCGCCGATCGCTGTGACCGCTTTGGCAGCATCCGGTGTATCCAGCAGGTGAATGGCTATCGGTGCCGTGAGCCCGTTATAGCCTGCCGGCGCCTTAGTCTCGATCAGATAATAGGTCCCAAGAGACAGACTTCCGAGAACCAGTATACCGTCATCACCCGTTACCCCGGTCAGGATCGGCACGGCTTCTGCCTTCAGCATCCCTGCGGCGCTGTCATATGCATCCTCTGCATAGAGCAAAAATGCCGCATCCTTCAGAGCTCTTCCGGTATCTGATCCTGTCTTCAGTATTCTGATATTCTTCTGTTTTCCGTTCGGGATCGTCAGTGTGTAGCGGATTACTCCGTTCTCAGCATCGTTTTCTTCCCTGAGCCAGCTCTTGTATTCCGCTCCTTCAACCGACACCTTTCCGTCCGCGCCGATCGTAAAGCACAGGTCGCTCTTAAGCTTCTCATAGCCGGGGGCTGCCTTTGTCTCCGTCAGATAATAGGTTCCGGCAGGAAGCTCCTGGGTCAGCTTATCGATAACGCCGTTTTCATCTGTGGCAATATCTTCATATCCTGTAATCGGAAGATAATCCTTTACCTTATTTCCCTGATTGTCCTTCACCTGCCGGTAAAGCGCAAAATGTACATCGGCGATGCGCTCCCCGGTTGCCGCGTCAACCTTGACTGCCTCAAGGACTGCTGTGCGGTTCCTGATCGTAATGGTCGCCGCCATGGCAGTATTCTCATTGCTGATCGTGTAAAAGCTTTCGTCAACGCCGCTGACAGTAATCCCGTAATCCTCACCGACAGTGATGACCATCGGCGCATCCATCGCAGCATATCCTCTCGGCACAGCTGTCTCAGTCAGAGTGTAGCTTCCCTGGGACAGATATGCTGTTGTGATAAGGCCGTCCTCTCCTGTCGTGTAGGAGGAAGCAGCAACAGGCATACCCGTATAATCATCTGTCAGAGTAAATACGGCTCCGGCAAGATTCACCCCTGCCCAGTCTGTCTTGTACAGCTCAATGCCGGGTCTGGAGTTCGTCACCCTGTCGATGCGGACATTCTCGTTCTGCAG
Organism: uncultured Lachnospiraceae bacterium; assembly: GCA_902796425.1. Lineage (GTDB taxonomy): Bacteria > Bacillota > Clostridia > Lachnospirales > Lachnospiraceae > CAG-791. Next base: position 4,460 of record CADBPC010000105.1, on the reverse strand, counting down.
AGTCTGCTGGCCGGGATCATAATGCACGTCATAGATATAGCCGTCAGGCCTGTACTCTCCTCCCGTCGGCTTTCCGCCTGTTTCGAGAGTCCCGCCCTCTTCGATCGGGATAATATGCGAAGGATCATAGCCCGAAAGCGTGCCGTCCGTGTACTCAATAATCGCCTGCTCGTCCTCTACCGGAATCGTCACCTCACGGATGACGTAATCGCCGAATCTCCTGCCCGGGTCAAGATGATCAAAGAAGTAGTAAACAGAGGACTCCGGCGAATCCAGCCTTCGAAGGCTGTCTGCGACAAGCTCTCCGGGATTGCCCTGCTCATCCTTATAGTAGACGGCAAAGTAGACCGGACCGTGAATCTCCATAAAGTCTTTGTCCGACCACAGCTTTTCGACTGTCAGACCCCAGCCCTTCTGGTTGCGGATCTCGATTTCAGGATCCTCATCCAGGGAAAGCGTCCCCTCGATCGGGACGGTTCCGTTCATCTCTTCGGGGATCAAATCCACTCTGGTATAGCCGTCCTCAAGGCGCAGTGTATAGCCCTTCGGGATCTCTGCTTCCCGTTCTTCCACCTTGTACTTTGTGTCTATGATCAGGTCGCGGATTTCTACCGTGTGATCCGCGGGGATCTTGGAAATAGAGCCGTTCATGGACGTCGTAAAGGTAGCGGCCTTTCTCTCCTCCGCCGTCAGGTCCCTGTAAACGCTCTTTCCGAGAGAAACAAAGGTCTGGCTGTCCGAATCCCAGCGGCTGTAATTTCCGTCCGGTCCCTTCACATGATAGGAATACATATCCGCTGCGGGCAGATTCTCGAACGTTGTTCCCTCATCGCCCAGATACAGACGGAAGCTGAACAAAGTGGGATCCTCCGGATACGCCAGGATGTCCGCACCGTTCTCTGCATAAAGCTTTTTTGTAAAGGAAAGCGTACGGAACGCCCCGTCACGGACATGATTGTCGTATTCGACACTGGCTCTGTCTGCAAGGGTCTCCGCTGATGTGGCAAAATCGCTCCTGCCCGGATTTGCTGTTGCTGTACCGGTCAGATCGATACTGTTCGCCCTGACTCTGTCATAAACCGCGTCCTTGACACCGCACTCAACCACAAAGTACTGCGTTGCATTCTCAGGCATCTCCACCTCGGCAGACTCACCGGGCTTTAAGAAGAACACGTTGTCATAAGAAGCAGTCCCGCCTGCAGGCGTGTAGCTCTGCGCGAATTTCACATTCTGGTTCGTTCCCTCATAAATAACCACTGAGCTGTTGTCAAGCAGATGCGGCCGGCTCTCTCCGTCGTCCTGCGTGTAGTAATAGATCTGGTACGGGAACTCAATCAGATCATTGTCCGGCATCTCCGCTCCGGAAAGCTTTTTCCTGAGCATGAAGCTGCCCGGTTTTACAGCAGCCAGGTTAAAGCGCATGTGAAGATTGGAAGCGCCGGCTCCGCGCTCCATGTAGAACATCTTCATCGTGTGATTGCTGTAATCCTTGAATACGTAATTTCCTTCGGCACTCAGCGTAAAAATCTCGCCGAGTTTCTGACTGATCTCATCCTCCGAAAGGCCTCTTGCGCGGTAATTACTCCTGAACACCTCATACAAAGTCGATCTGTCGCCGGCGCTCACAACCTCGCCCGTCCGGAAATTAACAGAGCCCTGGAGGGCGGATCTGACGCCGCCAAGGTCGAGAACCAGCTCATCATCCACATAGAGCCAGAAATCGTCGTCTCCGGAAAACTCGAAGATGATGTCATGTCCCCAGGCGTCCAGACCATTCTCTGTCTGCGTAAAGCTCGCCGACATCTCCATTCCGAAGAAGTAGTCCGCATCTTTCTGCGGAATCAGGTAAAGCTTTTCTCCCTTCCGGGGATCTGTATCGGGAAGTTCATTTCCCATGACATCTGTCGTGTTTGTGATCAGCTGCCCCGCGCCGTTATACGCATACTTGCCTGCCTCGATGGTGTTATAAGGCATGAACTGTCCGTGTACCCTGGTTTTTCCGGTCGGCTGGCCGATCGCGGCGATCTGGTCATAGACGGTAAAGCTGCCGTCATCGTTCAGGTGCGCGAAGTTTGATGTACTGTTATATTCAAAATATCCGCTCTCGTTATAGATACTCTCAATAAACAGGTGGTTGACGTCCGACATTCCGCTGAACAGGTCTGAGAGCGGTGCCTCATGACCCGTCGAGGGCGTCGTCCACGGATATCCGTCCACAAGGTTCGTTGTAAGAAGTCCCCTTTCCGGATTCGTGCCGCTGCCCGGATGGGCTCCGAAGAACCCGTGCTGCACGGAGTCTCTCTCGTTTTTCAGAGGATTATTGAAGTCTATCATCCTCATGGTGATCCCGTACTGCGAATTGTCCACTGTACGCACAGTAGTAAGCTCATCCGTTTCGTCCACCGGGTTCACAATGGCAAAATAGAAATCATCCGCCTCCGAAAGCGGGCAGGCGACAACGCGGCCGTTCTCCGCTTTCAGGCCGACATATTCATAATGGGCGTCATCCCACGCTATGATGGTGGTATAGTTCTGCCCGTAGCGCCTTCCGTTCAGGTTGATGCCGATGGTGCTGTCAGAGAGCACCTGGCCGTCTGTAATCTGCGGCGCGATATATCTGTCATACTGCGCATTCTGCAGCTCATAGTAATTGCTGGGCTGACCGTCCGTGCCGGTGTATTCCGTAAAGCTCCAGAGCGCCGTGTTGACCTTGCTGCCGATCCATTCCACGGTATCTCCGGCGTCATAGCAGCGGACGAGAGACCCGTCGTGATCCACGGCATAGAACTCATAGCGCTTGGTCGTATCGTTCCATACACGGGTGTAGATAATGACCTGCTGGCCGTTATAAACATTATCGGTATCGGAGACGCTGACCTTCTTTGCCGAATATAGGTTGAAATCGTCGTCATTCAGGACAGAGCGTTCGACAAAATTCAGCCAGCTGGCGGCCTGCTTCGAGGTCGTTGACCAGTATCCTTTGCCGGTGTTATTACCGTCCAGGTTAAGCTCCACTAAATTCCCGTCATTGATCAGCCTGTACTTACCGCTGTTCTCGCCGGTTCCCGGCCTGACCTGGATCAGGGATCCGTCCGAGGGGGCATCTGCCAGGGTCAGCGACTGTTTTCCGATCGTGAGATACTTCACCGCGCCGTCCACCACGGCGGTGATGTAGTAATTGTCCCCGCTAACATTTTCAAAGGTCCATTCCGTTATTTCCGCATTGGCGGCAACAAGAAAAATCCCGTCGTTGCTCAGGACATCCGGCTGCATCAGCATGTCCTTCGCCGCAAGGTGCGATGCGTCCTTCACCTCTGCCATAAGCGCGCCTGCCGCAGCGGTGTCGTTGTGATAGGCAATGCCGAAGGTTTTGCCGTTCAGGTCATACGGATCATCCTCCTGCATGGAATAGAACTCCAGCTGGATCCTTGCATTCGTATCTGTCGCATTGTTATACGCGGCAAAGCCCTTGCCGTTATCGCCGCCCTGCATATTCCAGTAATAGTCGTCGGTACCCAGGGCCCGGAACGTATTCTCCGTGTTCGGGAAGGCGCTGATGGTAAATACATCGGCACTCCCCTCGTCTGTCAGCGAAAGGCTGTTCGCCGACTGTCTGATATACCTCTTCTCATCGCCGTCATAACAGTAAACGAGGAACTGGTCCTGTGTTCCATCGACCAGGTCGAAATAGTACAGCGCCGCGCCCCCGTCCGTACTATCCGCGTCGGAAGCCTTCGGGGTTTTCAGGATGCCTGTGCGAGTGCCGCTGACTGTGTACTGCTTATTTGTAAAATAAAACCCGGAAGGATTGCGCATGTAGAGACCGGTGCCGCCTCTTTGCGCGATCTCCTCTACTGACCCGACCTTGTTCCATCCGCTCTCCGGAACAGGCTCCGGAGCGTCCACGATCGCGTAGACGGAAAATCCGCCCGTCTCAAAGGAGACCGTATCTTCTACGGCCTGTACCTCCAGGATTTCCGGTTCCTCTTCCTCCTCCGGGAAGTGCACAACCTGCGTCTCAGGGCTTTCTTCCTTATCGTCAAGACGGATCACCACGCTGACAAGGCTGCCCTCCGCAGGCTGGATCTTTTCCCCGAACTCATCAACGATGCTGATGTCAAAAAGACGGACATAACTGACCGAACCGGCCTCCAGACCAAGTGCTTCCTCTGTCCTTGAAACGTATTCTTCATATTCTGTCGCGCCGTCGGTTGCCTCCTGCTCCTGGACGATTTCCCGCACATCCAGCTGTGCGCCGGAAGGAAGCCCTGCGTCCGCTCCGTACGTCACGGTGACTCTGTAGGCATTGCCGTCGGAGGCCAGGATCCTCTTCTCTATGATTGTGCCCACGATCGCATAGATCGAAAAGCTTTCCGTTTCAAACGAAACGCTGTTCTTAAGAACTGTAGTATCAAGAACCTGGACGCCGTTATCCGAAGCTGCCGCGGAGTACGGAGCGC
>CADBPC010000104.1 GCA_902796425.1 uncultured Lachnospiraceae bacterium | reverse complement strand
CTCTGAAGCCGGAAGGCCTTCGGGGTGGTTCCGGTCATTCTGCGGAAGATGGAAGTGAAATGGCTCTGCGAGCAGAAACCGAGCGTATCTGCGATATCAGAATACGAGGTATCCGTATAACTGAGCATTTTCTGTGCATCCTCAATGCGAAGTTCCATTACAAACTGGGTCATGGTCATCCCGGTTTCCTTTTTGAAAACGGCCGAAAGATATTTGGCTGAAAGATGCATTTCGCCCGCGATCTTTTCCAGGCTGATCCGCCCGGGCATGTGGTCGATAATGCGGCCGATGCAGGCGTTGACAACAGGAGAATAGCCGGTGCTCCTGTAGCGGGCATTGCGCCCCGAGGAGGCGGCAAAGGTGAGAAGGGTGGAGAGCAGGAGCTGGCGGATCTCTGCCTTTGTCCTGGTCATAGCCAGCGAGTTTACGGCAGTGTAATAAAGACTGTAGCTCCAGGAAAGGCCGGAGCCGCCCGCGATACAGGCCTTGCGCGCGATCGTCAGAAGCTCGATGAAATAAATCCGCCACAGCTGTGTGTCGCGGCCCGCAAACGGCGTCCTCTCGCCTGCAGCGCGCTCAGCAAGTTTTCGAAGCCCGTCCGTGTCACCTGTCTGAATCATGACTTCCAGCGACGCCTCCAGTGTCTGCATTACGGAAACATCTATTTGCTCGGATGCAAATATGGCCAGTTCATCGGTAGTTTTTGCGGATTCCGCCATGAAAGACTCCTTTTTTAGTAACCGATTTGCCGCAAAATGCGGGAACGGAAACGTTATAGTAGAAACAAATTGCACAAGTTAAAGGGAATATTTGATATCAATATGGAATATATTATATACATAATCGGAATTAGAATCTATTATTTTTTTGGTACCCGGAAGTTCCTTTTACGTTTAAGGAACTTCTTAACATTAACCATGGAGGTTATATTATGAAAGAAAGAAACAAGAAACTGATTGCGCTGCTGGCTGCTTCAGCTATGTCAATCTCAGTTCTGGCTGCCTGCGGCAGTTCCCAGCCCGCAGCCGCTCCCGCTGCTCCGGCAGAGCCCGCTGCAGAGGCCGCTGAGGAAGTAGTCGAAGAGGCTGCCGAGGAAGTCGAAGAGGCTGCCGAGGAAACAGTCGAAGAAGCTGAAGAAGCCGCTGAAGAAGGCGAAGAGGCTGCCGAGGAAGTAGTCGAAGAGGCTGAGGAAGCAGTTGAGGAAGCTGTCGCAACAGATTCCACTCCCCGTAATGAGACCCTGTATTTCGCAGGTCAGCAGTGGGGCACAATCAACGACTGGAATCCCTTCTCCGCGAACTCCAACAACGCGATGGCTCAGACCCAGAAGGATGATGCCCGTGTTCTCGTTTATGAGACGCTCTTCATGTTCAATCAGGTTGACGGTTCTTTAAGACCGCTGGTCGGTTCCAGCTATGAGTGGAACGAAGACAACACCGTCCTGACTGTCAAGCTCAATCCGGATGCGAAGTGGGCAAACGGCAGACAGATCGTTGCTGAGGATTATGTTTATACTTACAACACTCATGTTAAGTATGAAGACAGCATCGGCATGGACTTCCCTACATACATTGAGTCCATGGAAGCTCCCGATGACGAGACCATCGTTATCACTGCGAAACTCAACGATGACGGCGTCGCGGTCAATCCTCTGAAGGTTACAAACATCCTCGGCCAGATGTACATCCTCGACAAGGAATATCTGCAGAAGGTTGAAGCCAGAAACAATGAGGACAAGGATGCGTTCAAGACCGACGATATGAAGGATTTCGGCGAGGAAGGCGCTTATTCCGGACCTTACAGAGATTTCATCGCGAACGACCAGAAGGTAGTTCTTATCCGCGACGACAATTACTGGGGACAGGCTGAGTCCATGTGGGGCAAGCTTCCGGTTCCGAAGTATATCGCACACACCATCTACAAGGACAACGCAGCAGGCCAGGTTGCTCTTTCCCAGGGCGAAGTTGACGTCTGCCAGCAGTTCATCACAGATGTCCAGGATCTGTGGCTCGAGCAGGATCTGCCGATTTCCACATGGTTCGAAGATGCTCCTTACGGCATGACCGCAACAATGCCTTCCGCATTCTTCAACACAAGAGTTGAAGGTCTTGACCAGAAGGAAGTCCGCAAGGCTATCGCTATGGCGGTTGACTATGAGCAGATCATCTCCTCCGCTATGTCCGGACAGTCCCAGACCTTTGACGATCTTCCGAGAGCAATCGTAGGACCCCTTGAATCCGAGAGAAAGTATATCGATTTCGATAAGCTTGCGGATCTGAACTGGAAGAACGCCGATGTTGAAGGCGCAAATGCGCTCCTTGACGAAGCCGGAATCGTTGACTCCGACGGAGACGGCATCAGAGAGTACAACGGAAAGAACCTTTCCTTCAAGGCTGAGTGCCCGAGCGGCTGGTCTGACTGGAATGCTTCCATGGAAATCATTGCTGCAGCCGGAAAGAATATCGGTATCGATATCACAACATACTTCCCGGATGCACCTCAGTATTATGATGACTTCACAAACGGCAAGTTCGATATCTGCATGTGGTCCGCACCGGGCGCATCTGTCATGAGCCCCTGGAGCAAGGCTATGTTCTACTTCTCAGAGCAGTACGGCGCAATCGAGTCCGGCAACTGGAGCGGCAACTTCGGCGCTTACATGAACGATGAAGCAGAAGAAATCCTTCAGGCGATCCCGCTTGAAACAGATGAAGCCAAGCTGACCGAGTACTACACAAGACTTACAGAGATCTGGCTTGAGGATGTCCCGAGCGTAGCTCTTATGTATCGTCCTTCCCTGTTCTACGCTGTAAACGAGAGCGTATGGACCAACTATCCCGCAGCTGATGACGGAAGAGATATTCCTCCGACCGACTGCACGGACGGTTACGGCATCGCGGCTCTGTATGAGCTCGAGCTGGTAGAAGAGTAATTCTTCTTAAGGAGAGGTATTGCGGCGTAAACCGCACGCTGTGCACTGCATAGCAGCGGCCGCTGCAGGATAACGTAAGCTACTGTGATTACGTTTGGCATTGTGGAAGTGGCTGAAAGAGATTTCAGCCACTTCTTTCCGTTTAGGGGGTCTTCATGAAAGGTGTAAGAAAATACTATGGCCAGAAGATCTTCTGGTATATTCTGACGCTGATTTTTGCTGTCATACTGAACTTTGTACTGCCCCGCCTTATGCCCGGCAACCCGGTCAGCGCGATAGCTTCCAGGGCTGCGTCCGGTATGACAGACGCTTCAGCTATCCAGAAGGTTTACAACGAGTATGCCGAGAAATTCGGCGTCAATCTTCCGATGTACCAGCAGTTTTTCCGCTGGTTTAAAAATGCAATCCGCGGCGATTTCGGTATATCGTTCAGCCAGTATCCCAGAACCGTCAGCGACATCATCAAGTCTGCCGTGTGGTGGACCATCGCGCTCCAGCTTCCCGCAATTATCGTAGGATGGATACTGGGTAATATCCTCGGAGCGATCGCTGCCTATATCAGGGGCGTTTTCGACAAGGCAATTCTTCCGCTGTTTCTGTTTATCGGCAACTTCCCGGCATTCGGAATGGCGACGATCCTTATGTATATCTTCGCAATCAAGCTTCGTGTCGCGCCTGCCAGCGGCGGTTACGGATTTGACCTGATCCCGAATGCAAGCTGGACATTTTTTAAATCGATTATTTCCCACTATCAGCTTCCGTTCTGGTCAATCGTCCTTATCACGATCGGCGGCCAGGCAATCGGCATGCGTTCAATGTCGATTTATGAGCTGAATGCGGATTATGTCAAATATTCCCGGTTCCTCGGAATTAAGGACAGAAAGATTGTCGGATATGTATTCCGCAACGCTATGCTTCCGCAGATCACCGGCCTTGCTCTTTCGCTTGGTACGATGATGGGCGGCGCTCTGGTTGCCGAGATGATTTTCTCCTATCCGGGACTCGGAACAACACTTCTGTCGGCAGTCAACGGCCAGGATTACCCGCTGCTGTCGGCCTGCACTCTGATCATAACGATCATGGTGCTGATCGCAAACCTCGTCGTTGAGATTCTGTATGGTATCATTGACCCCCGCGTCAAGGCCAACCAGCAGGACTAAGGGAGGTGGATACAGATGAAAAATACGATCAAACAGGTATTCCATTCCGGCAAATTTGTAGTCGGCTTCGTAATCTTTATCACGATCCTTCTTACCTGCATCATTTATCCGCTGTTTGTAAAGGATGATCCGCTGGCTATGCTCGGACAGGGCAATTTCTTCAAGCCGGGCACCTATGTGTCCCAGGAAGAGGTTGCGCTTGAAAAATCCTATACATTAAAGCTTCCGAGAGAATTCTCCAAGCTTGAGATGGTTCTCGACATGGATACGCGTTCACAGATCCAGCAGTTCCTGATCAAGTATGCCGAGATTCCGGAAGCGGATATCGATGTCACGAATGCGGAAGGTCTCGTACAGCTCTGGAAAGCAAACTACGATCCGGATGTCAAATATTCCGGAATGACCAGTGCAAAGAGAAAGTCCTTCCGGCGCCTTAACAATGAGATCATTGCCGCGCAGAGAGACACAGGCGTTATCATTGCCGAGGAAGGCGAAGACGGACTGGAAAAGTCAAAGACCATCAAGGATACGGATTTCGTCAATACAAAGGATGTCCAGACCAGGACCTTTATCCTCGGAACCGATAACTTTGGCCGTGACGTTCTCACAGAGCTTGTAGCCGCCACAAAGTCCTCCCTTAAGATCGGTCTTATTGCAGGTCTTGTCGCTACGGCGATCGGTCTTGTACTGGGACTTCTTGCCGGCTATATGGGCGGCATCGTCGATAACCTGATTACCTTTGTCACGAACCTGTTCACGGTTATTCCCAGTTTCGTTATCCTGATCCTGATTTCCTACTCGGTCGGTGATAAGGCAAGGGGAATTATGGTAGTTGCCGTCATTATCGGTATCACCAGCTGGCCGTGGACGACAAGATCGGTGCGAAGCCAGGTTATCTCCTTAAGAAACCGTGACCATGTCAATCTGTCGAAGCTGTCCGGGCACAGTATGTTCAGGATTATTTTCACGGATATCCTTCCCTATATCGCGAGCTATGTCGTGATGGCAATGATCCTGCAGATTTCCTCCGGAATCCTTGCGGAGGCACAGCTGTCCATGATCGGCCTGGGACCCGCAACCACAACGACGGCTACCCTGGGTCTGATGATGCAGTGGGCTATGACCTATTCCGCACATCTGAACGGCTCCTGGTGGGCATATTTCCCGGTTGTTGTAATAATTGCACTGATCTCATTCTCTCTGAATCTGATGAACACTGGACTGGATCAGGTATTCAATCCTCAGCTCAGAGACTGAGAAAGGAGTCGGATTATGGGAAAGCCTATGCTGGAGGTCAAGCACCTCAAAACAAAATATGTTACAAGATTTCATGAAGACGTATATGCGGTAGACGATGTCTCCCTGGTTGTCGAGGAAGGAAAGAGCCTTGGCATCGCCGGTGAGTCCGGATGCGGCAAGTCGACGCTCGCACTGTCCCTTATGGGATACTATTTTGCGCCGCTTCACTACATCAGCGGCGACATCATCGTTGACGGAAAGAATATTTCCGGAATGAATCCCGATGATGTCCGAAAGACGGTTCTTGGCAGTGATGTTGCCTACATTCCGCAGGCAGCCATGAACGCTCTTAACCCCACGCAGAAGATCATCCGCTTTATCGAGGATGTCTTCCAGGCCCACGGGATCAAGATGACAAAGAAGGAAATCTACGACATGGCAAGGGAGCGCTTTGCCGAGCTCGGACTTCCGGAAGAAGTGCTTCAGAAGCACGCCGTTGAGCTCTCCGGCGGTATGAAGCAGAGAACCGTCATCGCGATCTCCACGATTCTCTCACCGAAGGTACTGATCGCGGATGAGCCCTCCTCAGCTCTGGACGTTACGAGCCAGAAGATGGTTATCCGTATGATGCGCCAGCTCATGGAGAAGGGCTACATCAAGTCCATGATTTTCATCACCCACGAGCTGCCTCTTCTGTACAACGTAACCGATGACATCATGGTTATGTACGCAGGCCAGATCGTTGAGTGGGGAACTGCAAAGGAAATGGTCTTTGACCCGATACATCCCTACGCAAAGGGACTTATGGGATCCATCATCGTTCCCGAGGAGGGAATGAAGACGCATGCGCTGACGGCTCTTAAAGGAACGCCGCCCAACCTGAAGAACCCGCCCAAGGGATGCCGTTTTGCGGACAGATGCCCTTACGCGGTTCCCACATGTCAGGCGCTGGCGCCCGAGCCGAAGGAATTTGAAGAACACAGAATGTACAGATGCCTTATGTCTGTCAGAAAACTGAGGGAGGTATACGAAAATGGCACAAGACCAGAATTCGAAACAGAATTTGACTGAGAAAAAGCCCTGCCTCTCCGGAAGAGGCGTGACAAAGGTTTTCGGAATCGGCAAACAGGCGATGACAGCGGTGGATCACGTTGATTTTGATTTCAACGAGGGTGAGATCATCTCGATCGTCGGTGAGTCCGGTTCCGGCAAAACGACACTGTCCAAGATGCTGCTCGGTCTGATCAGCGTCACAGAGGGTACAATTGAGTATCAGGGAAAGCCCCGTGATATCAGTTCCGCCGCAAAGAAAAAGGAATATTGGAAAAATATCCAGCCGATATTCCAGGATCCGTTCTCTTCCTATAATATTTTTTACAAGATCGACGCGGTCCTCGATGACTGTCTCAGGATGAGAGGAAAGGGAAACGCTTCGGAGGAAGAGAAGATCGCGCTGAAGACGGAAGCCTGCAGCTTCGTCAACCTGAAGTATGCCGAGCTGACAAACAAGTATCCCTTCGAGCTCTCCGGCGGCCAGATGCAGCGGCTTATGATCGCACGTATTTTCCTGCTCAAGCCGAAGATCCTGATGGCGGATGAGCCGACATCCATGATCGATGCCTGCTCCAGAGCGACGATCCTTGACATGCTGCTGAAGCTCCGCGATGAGATCAACATGACGGTTATCTTCATTACGCACGATATCGGTCTTGCATATTATATATCCGATAAGGTATATATTATGGAGCACGGTAAATTCGTTGAGAGCGGAACTGCGGAGGAATGCATTATTCACCCGAAGAGTCCGTACACAAAGAGACTGATCAGCGATGTCCCGAAGATCTATGAGAAATGGGATCTGGACACAGTGGTCAATGAGTAAAAATCATTTGGGAGGCATCGCTTTAATGCCTCCTTTTTGGAGGAACTGCATGATTGCGAAAAAACTGGAAAGCAGCTGGACACTGACCGTAATAGGACAGAATGTCTATAATATTCCCGAAACGCCGATTGGGACAACGGTCCCCTCAAGCGTTTACTCGACACTCCTTGAGAAGAACCTCATACCTGATCCCTTCGTGCGCGACAACGAGCTTCAGGCAACAAAGCTGATGGACAATGACTTTGCCTATGAGACGGTATTTACACTGTCTGATGAGGAGCGCGCGGGCGACAGGATCCTTCTGCGCTTTGAAGGCATTGACACGCTGGCGGATGTATACCTGAATGATCAGAAAATCGGCACTGCCGAAAATATGAACCGCGTCTACGAATACGATATCACGGCGCTGGTGTCCGGAGATGATGAATCGGCGCAGTATGTGCTGAAAGTTGTCCTGCATTCGCCCACAAAGTTTATTAAAGAGGCCTATGAAAAGGATCCGATCGGCGGATCATCCGACGCGATGGACGGTTTCCCGCATCTTCGCAAGGCGGCGTGCATGTTCGGCTGGGACTGGGGCCCGCGCCTTCCCGATGCCGGCCTTTTCCGCCCGGTATCCGTCATTTCCGTGGATACGGCAAGAATCGAGAGCGTCTATTATGCCCAGAACCACAAGGTAACCGGAAAGGATGTGCACGGCAATATCGTCAGTTCCGTGGACCTTGACCTTCACGCGAATGTGGAGTGGATGCAGGAGACGCCAAAGAGCCGGGTCAGAGCAGTCTTTACCGTAACAAGCCCTGACGGAGAGAAAACCTGGTCGGTGGAGACAAGGCCTGCGGATCCGAGGAACGCCGCAGCGGGGAATAACCTGACCGGACTTCCCTTCCTAAAGAGCCTTGACCTTTCCGCAAAGCTTACGATTGAGGATCCCGAGCTCTGGTGGCCGAACGGATACGGCAGCCAGCCGATGTATACAGTGGACGCGATACTGATTGCGGATGAGGCGGAAGAAGACGGCAGCAGGGTCCTCGACGCGGTAAGGCGCCGCATCGGCCTGCGGACCATGACGGTCAACACCGATCCCATTCCGGATGAAAAGCATGACCCGCATCTGAAGGATCAGATGCCGGATCTTGACGACGGGCGCACCATGGTCTCATCCCAGGGAAACAGCAAGGTGATCATTACCGATAAGGAAGCAAAGCCCCTGGAGGGACGCAACTTTGCGATAGAGGTGAACGGCCTCCAGATTTTCGCCATGGGCGCGGATTATATCCCGGAGGACAATCTGCTCACAAGGCAGAACAGAGAAAGAACGGCACTCCTTCTGGAAAGCGCAAGGGAGTCGCACTTTAATTCCATCCGTGTATGGGGCGGCGGATATTACCTTGATGATTTCTTCTATGATGTCTGCGATGAGAAGGGACTTGTCATCTGGCAGGACTTCATGTTCGCCTGTGCAGCCTATGAGCTGACAGAGGAATTCGAAGAGAATATCACCTTTGAAATCCGCCAGCAGCTGAGAAGACTGCGCCATCATCCCTGCATCGGACTCTGGTGCGGGAATAATGAAAATGAGGGCCAGTTTGAGTTCTATGTATGGCCGAAGACGCAGAAGCAGTTTTACGATTACATCCGGATGTATGAATACCTGATTCCTTCTCTTGTAAAGAAGGAACATCCGGAGGCGTTCTACTGGCCTTCATCCCAGTCGAGCGGCGGCAATTTCGAGAACACGAATGCCGAGAACCGCGGAGACATGCACTACTGGGGTGTCTGGCACGGATCGGAGCCTTTCACCGCGTACAGGAAGCATCATTACAGATTCCTGTCGGAGTTCGGCTTCCAGTCCTTCCCTTCGCTCCAGACAATCCGGAGATTTACCGAGAAGGAAGACAGGAACGTATTCTCCCGCGTCATGGAGATGCACCAGAGGAATTCTGCGGCCAACGGCAAAATCCTGCAGTATATTTCGCAGACCTATCTGTATCCGAAGAACTTCGACGAGCTGATCTACTGCTCGCAGCTTCTGCAGGCCGATGCGATCCGCTACGGCGTGGAGCATTTCCGGAGATTCCGCGGAACGTGCATGGGCACGGTCGTGTGGCAGCTTGATGACTGCTGGCCGGTGGCATCCTGGGCGAGCGTTGACTATTACGGCAACTGGAAGGCCCTGCAGTATGCGGAAAAGCGCATGTTCGCGCCGGTCCTTCTTTCCTGCGAGGAGCATGGAGAGGTGGACCAGAAGCCGTTCCCGAATTCCATGCCGCAGCCCGTGGACATCAGCGCTGACCTCCATGTGGCCAACGAGACGGACAAAACCTTCTGCGGGACGGTCAGATGGTCGCTCAGAAACCCGGATTCTTCCGTCGTAAGAGAAGGGGAGTTCGGGGTACAGGTTCCCGCATACAGCGGCCAGTGGCTTCCTCACCTTGATTTTAACGGCGAGGACCCGCTGAATGTCCATCTTGCCTATGAGCTGTATGACGATGCCGGGAATCAGGTATCCTGCGGTACGGCCCTGTTCTGCGCGCCCAAGCACTATCGCTTCGAGGATCCGAACCTGAAGGTGGAAACCGACGGCGATACCGTGACGGTCACTGCGGACAAGTTCGCAAGGTCCGTGTGCATTGAAGCAGAGGACGGCGTTCTCAGACTGGACGACAACTTTGTCGACATGGAGGCGGGAACAAGAACCTTCCGCATCCTTGAGGGAAGAGATTTTACCACCGATCTGACGCCACCCGCGGGTCCCTACAGAGTGCGCAGCGTCTACGAAGCTGCCGACCGTGAAGCGTAAAAGCAGGCTGTAAAACGTATAAATATCAGATTTTATGGATGAAAATACACTTTTGTCCGCCCGCATAAAAGAACTGGCGGGCAGAGCATGGAATAATGATTACCTGACACACACAGGATTTCTGTCAGCCTCCGGGCTGGCAGATTTTTATGCGCTTCCCGGAGTCCGGCACTTTGGCTCCGGGAATTCCGGTACGACCCAGGGAACCTCCTTTGCGGTTATCGGAGGGCATGAGGATGCCGAAAGAAACGTCGTGTGTTTTCTTCCGGGCTACACCTCCGCGGAGGATTTTCTCGCCAGCTCCGACATGCAGGAGGAAGTGATCCGGTGCGTGCATATTAAGCCCGTCAGCGCAAAGTTTACGGATGTCCTTACGCACAGAGACTATCTCGGCGCCCTTATGAACCTTGGGATCGAAAGGGACAGAATCGGCGATATCCTGACGGATTCGGATGATCCGGCAAAAGGAGCATATGTCTTTGTCCTTCGGGAAAATGCAGAATACATCTGCTCAGAGGTCTCCTCTGTAAAGCACACTACGGTCACTGCCCGGACTGTCCGCGCGGGGGAGTGCGCGATCGTGCCGAAGTTCGATGTCCTGGAGGGGAGCGTGGCGTCCGCCCGGCTTGACGGCGTACTCGCCCTCGTGTACCGGCTGTCCCGCTCGAGGGCGCAGGAGCTTGTCGAGAGGGAAGCGGTGACCGTCGGAGGCAGGATCGTTTCAAGTCCGGGATATGAGCTGAAGGAGGGAGCACGCGTGTCGGTCCGCGGCCACGGAAAGTTTATCTATGAGGGCGTCCTTGGAGGAACCAGGAAGGGACGGCAGATTGTGCGGGTCCGGATCTTCCGCTGAAACAATCCGGTTTTTTTGCTGCGGGATTGATTTTATGTATAAACATGCATTATACTACTGAGGATATCGGGATGTATTTATGTATACAAATCAAAACCCCGGAAGAGCCGGGAAGACGGACGGCAGTTTCATCCCGCGGCCGTCAAAGAGGAGGATATATATTATGATGAAAAAAATGGTATCTGTACTGCTGACAGCTTCCATGGGCGTCTGCCTTGCAGCGTGCGCACAGGCAGCTCCTGCAGCAGCTCCCGCTCCCGCAGCACAGGAAGCAGCTGAGGAAACTGTAGAAGAAGCGGCGGAAGAAGCAGAGGCAGCAGCAGAGGAAGCTGCAGAAGAAGTCGCTGAAGAAGCGGCCGCTGAAAGCGCGGAAGTGACGACGGTTGAGCCGGGCGTCCTTACAATGGCAACCAACGCATATTTCCCGCCCTATGAGTATTATGAGGGCGATGCCATTGTCGGTATCGATGCGGAGATCGCGGCTGCAGTAGCTGAGAAGCTCGGCCTTACACTGAAGATCGAGG
>CADBPC010000103.1 GCA_902796425.1 uncultured Lachnospiraceae bacterium | reverse complement strand
TAACGGAATTTGTTTGGAAACCGCATAAATACTGACTTCTTTTTGGGCATTTTCTTATTCGTACTCGATCGTTCCTGTGGGCTTGGGTGTCACATCGTACAGCACTCTGTTCACGCCCTTAACTTCGGATGTGATGCGGGCAGTGATGTGAGCAAGCAGCTCATAGGGAATCGGCTCGATCGAGGCCTGCATGGCATCGCGCGTATTGACGGCACGGATGATGACGGGCCAGTCAAAGCTGCGCTGGCCGTCGCGCACGCCGGTTGACTTGAAGTCCGGAACGACTGTGAAGTACTGCCAGACTTTTCCTTCAAGGCCGTTCTTTGCAAATTCCTCGCGAAGGATCGCATCGGACTCACGGACTGCTTCGAGGCGGTCTCTTGTGATCGCGCCGGGGCAGCGGACGCCAAGGCCGGGGCCCGGGAAGGGCTGACGGTAAACCATGTTATCGGGAAGGCCGAGCTGCTTTCCTACGACGCGGACCTCATCCTTGAACAGGAATTTGATCGGCTCAACCAGTTCAAATCTCTCGGCGATGTCTGCCGGAAGTCCTCCGACGTTGTGGTGTGACTTAACCGGGCCGCTCTCAAGAATATCAGGATAGATTGTTCCCTGTGCAAGGAAGGCAACCCCGTCAAGCTTGCGGGCTTCTTCTGCGAATACGTCGATAAACTCACCGCCGATGATCTTGCGCTTTGCTTCCGGATCAGATACTCCGGCAAGCTTGTCAAGAAATCTGTCAGTAGCATCAACATAAATCAGGTTTGCGTTCAGTTCGTTCCTGAATACCTGGATAACCTGCTCCGGCTCACCCTTTCTGAGCAGGCCGTGATTGACATGCACACAGACAAGATTCTGTCCGATCGCCTTAATCAGCAGTGCCGCGACAACCGATGAATCCACGCCGCCCGAAAGAGCGAGCAGAACCTTCTTATCGCCGATCTGCTGTCTCAGCGCTGTGAGCTGCTCATCAATGAACTGCTGTGCCAGCTGCTCAGTTGTAATACGTTCCATTGTTTCCGGTCTTACATTCTCAGCCATATTACCTCCATAGTGAAGTTTATAGTGAAGTACTTTAAAAATCTTTCAAAGTATAATACCAGATTATGGAGCTATGTGAAGAAAATTTTTGGCAGAACGCAGAATTTGTCAGCGGATCACAGCGAAAAACCTGTCAGTGCAGCACTATGCCATATTTGCCAGCGGATTGAAAACACGGAGCCGCTTTTCCAGCATGTCATAATAGAAGATCTTTCTTGACAGGATCTCGTCCGCCTCGAAGGATCTGTTTATCTCGGAGAGGCTGTCCGCCATATAAACGGGAGGAACCGAATCCTCGCAGTGAAGTCTTGCTTCGTGAATGCTGGTAAAAACAATGAAATAGTTCTTCTTCCCGTACATCTGGGAGATGCGCTCGAAGACGCCCGGATAGAATACCGCAATCGCGCCGTTGATTCTTCTGGTTGTCGTCACAATCGGAACATCCCATTTCCCGATCTGGCCTGCCTGGCCGGCCGATGTCATGAATGCACCGGTCATCGTCCCCGCGGAGAGCATCTCCATCGGCGTAAAGAACAGCCGGGCAGGAGCCTTCAAAGCCGTCATCATCAGCGCCTGGTCAATCACTATATCCTCTTCAAGTCCCCATCTCTCAAAGATTCCGCGGGGAATCCGGAATGTCGTCACACCCTCGTCGCCGTTGTCGCTGATCAGGCCGTACAGAACCAGCGCGATATCTCCCAGTCTTCTGTAAACATTATTCTGCAGTTCAAACGCATGATCCGGATAATTAAGCGGCCGCAGTATCAGTTTGTCCTTCACTTCCTCATAGTTATAGAGCTTGCTGATTATCTCCATTCCGGCCATACTGTTTGTTTTTCTCATACCGATAATCCTTTCCGGGCTGTACGGGAACTGTATGTCCCGGCCTGCCTCACTCATTTCCATAACCACCCCGCCAACATGTCGACCGCAATATTCGCATAACACACTTTCATATTATGTAAATATTACAGAAATATTATAGTTACAATTGATTAGGAAAAGCAATATTCCATTTAAGAAAAATATATACAAAGTTGTGCAGTATTATTTTGTGCATAACTGATAATGCGGATTATTCAGCGATTTTCGCCGGATAATCCGCATTTGGAATATTTTGTATGTTCCCTGTTTCAGGAGACTGTATCTTGTATTATTTTATATAATTATGTATTTAATTGCGTGCTGTCAGATTGTTTTCAACTGTTCCGTGGTATCTGTTCCGCAAAACCCGTTCCGCGGTATTTACGCATCCTCTTCCTCTGACGCGGGCTCCTGTTCCGGTACAGGCAGTCTTCCATAGAGCTCGGAGAGTCCGTAGATACTCCTGGACAGATCCGAAGACAGGAAGTTGGGCTTTAGTCTCCACTGCCAGTTTCCGTCCGGAACGCCGGGGCTGTTGATCCTGGCTTCTTTGCCCTTTACGAGGTAATCCTGCAGGGGAATGATGCAAAGGTCTGCAACAGAGCGGTAAGCCTCTCTTATGAAGTCCCATGTAAATCTGCCATAATCGGTATTCTCGGAATTGATATACCTGCGGACATAGCTTCTCTCACCGTCCGTGATCTCTTCAATCCACGCCCTGGCCGTCGTATTGTCATGGGTTCCGGTATATACCACGCAGTTGCGGATATGCCTGTGATTCACGTAGGAGCTGTTCCAGCTGGTGAAGGCAAACTGGAGAACCTTCATCCCGGGCAGGCCGGTGTCCTCGAGAAGCTTTACATTTTCCGGAGTTACGGTTCCGAGGTCCTCCGCGATCATGGGAATGTCGCCGAGTTTCTTTTTAAGGACACGGAAGAAATCAATGCCGGGTCCCTTGTGTCTTTCACCGTTTTCGGCGGTCTTATCGCCGTAGGGCACGGCAAAATAGGACTCAAAGCCATGGAAGTGATCGATCCTGATCACGTCGTAGAATTCACGGTTTCTTTCGATACGTCTGATCCACCAGTCGTACCCGTTCTTTTTCAGTTCCTTCCAGTCATAGACAGGATTTCCCCAGAGCTGGCCGGTCGCAGAAAATGCATCCGGAGGGCAGCCTGCAACAACGGAGGGCACAAGGTCCTTATCCATCTGGAATGCCTCCGGATGGGACCAGGCGTCGGCGCTGTCGATTGCGACATAGAAGGGAAGGTCTCCTATAATCTTGATATTGTTCTTGTTTGCATAGGCCCTCAGCTTTTTCCACTGGCTGTTGAACAAAAACTGCTGGATGCAGAAGAACCGGATTTCATCGGAGAGCTCAGCCTTCGCCTCTCGGAGCGCATCCTCTTTCCTTGTGCGGAGCGGCTCGTCCCAGTCCAGCCAGCTCCTGCCGCCCTGGGCAGATTTAACCGCCATGAACAGTGCATAATCCTCCAGCCAGAAGGCTTCCTCTTCCAGGAACTTTTCGTAGGCTTCTTTCACTTCCGCGGCCTTCGGATCACCGGATTCCAGATATTTTTCCCTGAACCGGTCGCACGCGATCCGCAGGACGGCAAAGCGTCCGTTATAGAGGGCGCCGTAATCGACTCTTTCCTGGTCGCTTCCCCAGTCGCGCTCACACTCCTGCGGAGTCAGCAGGCCGTCCTCGGCCAGGGTCTCGAGACAAATAAAATAGGGATTGCCCGCGAATGCCGAAAACGGCTGATAAGGCGAATCCCCGAAGCCGGTCGGGCCGACCGGCAGTATCTGCCAGTACCCCTGTCCCGATTCTTTAAGAAAATCGATAAAATCGTAAGCTTCCTTCGAAAAACAGCCGATGCCGTATTTCGAAGGAAGCGATGAAACAGGAAACAAAATACCGCACCCTCTCATACTAAACTACCTCGCTGAAAAACTGTTACTTCAATACTACTATGCCAAAGGCAGGAAGGCGCAGAATACCGCCGTCCAGAGATGCCTTTTCACCGGAAACGTTCAGTTGCGCACAGATGGATTTCATGTCCTCCGGGCAGGAATTAATGTCAATTTCCGCAGCCTCCTCCCCGGTATTGATAATGATCATAAGCGGGGAAGCGCCGTCTTTCTCATCCCCTGCCGGCTCCCGCACAAAGGCACACAGGTTCCTGTCTTCCGGCCAGTCCGGGATCGCCCTCGTTCTTCCCTGCGCGATCACGGGATACTGCTTTCGAAGGAGAACCGCGTCCCTGTAATACGTCCACACGGACTGCGGATCCGCCATCTGCTCCTCAAGCGGCGCGAACTTCATGGAAACCGCGTCCATATCCGGCGGTCCCTGGCACATGCCGTCCGACCCCGGGGCGCCTTCCTTCCACTGCATCGGCGCGCGCTTGTTTTCATCCTTTCCGGAGCCCTTCATGCCAATCTCTTCACCGTAATAGATGAACACATTGCCCGGCATCAGAAGGTTCAGCGCACCGGCAAGCTTTGTCCTGCTGCCGTCGTCATATGCATAGTATCCGGCGCTGCGCGCCATATCATGGTTTGTATAAAACGGCGCATTGATGTACTCCGGATTGTACCCGGCATACAGCGCCTCCTCCGCGGCAAGAGCCTCAGGGTAAACAGCTGCGCCCCTGCTGCCTTTTACGACAGAAGCGATGATCCCGTCCGGCCCGGCGAAGGCAAAATCAAATACGGAATCGATTCCCGTGCCATAGTACCTCGCATAGGTGTTCTGGTCCGTCCAAATTTCGCCGACAAGGTACGCGTCCGGGTTCTTTTCTTTGACGGTCTTCGTCAGCCAGGAAAGAAACTCCTCAGATTCGTCACTGCTGTCTGTGTAATAGGATGTGACGGCATCGAGACGGAAGCCGTCCACGCCCTTATCCAGCCAGAAATCGGTGATATTTTTGATCTCCTGCCGGACCTTCTCATTGGAAAGGTTCAGATCCGGCATCCCCGACCAGAACCTGGCCTCGTAGAACCAGTCGGAACCGGAAAGCGGCGCATAGCCCGTCTTCTGCTCCGGAGAGAAATTATACATCGATGCGGCCTCTCCGTCAGCAGCACCTGAATTTCTGATCTCATCCGCCGCCTTCAGAAACCAGGGATGCGCGTCAGAGGTGTGATTGACGGCAAGGTCCATGTAAAGGCGAAGGCCCTTCTCATGACAGTCACTGACAAGGCCTTCGAAGTCCTCCATCGAGCCGAACTGCGGGTCGATGGAATAATAATCCAATGCGTCGTATTTGTGATAGGTCGGCGAAGGGAAAACAGGAGTGAGCCAGATGGCGCTGCACCCCAGGTCATTCGCGATATAGCCGAGCTTTTGCCGGACGCCGCCAAGATCCCCGATCCCGTCGCCGTCACTGTCGCAGAAGCTGTAAACAAATATCTCGTAGGTGACGCCGGAATCCTGCCCTGCGTAAGCAGCGGCCTCTTCCGGCTGGGCTGTCTCTTCAGACTCCGATTCACCGGCCGCTGCGACCGGCTGCACTGTGGTTTCCGCAGACGCTTCTGCGGGGGCTTCCGCAGCGGCCTCTTCCGGTGCCTTTGCAGCGGTCCCCGCACCGGCGCCCGAAGCACAGGCAGTCAGTGCTGCCGCTGTAAGGATCCCTGTAAAACATCTGAAGATTCGTCTTTTCATATAAATCTCCATGCCGCAGCATCGGCATATTTTTACACTATTTACCTGCCGGCTGCGCTGGGAAGCGTCGTGCTCTCCCGCAGGATCACCTGGTAGCTGCGAAGGAGCTCTCCCGAGGAGGGCTGGCCCTCAATCATGGTGAGCAGGTGCCTTGCCGCCGCCGCGCCGAGCTTCCTGTCGTCGATGTCCAGTGCGGTGATTGCCGGCGTGGTTGTTTCCAGAAAGGCGCTGTTATAAAAGGATGCCATCTTGATATCGGCCGGAATCCGGATTTTCAGGTGTCTGCACTCCGTGACGGCATAGCTTGTCAGCTTCTCGTCCATGCAGATCACGCAGTCCGCCTTTTTCCTTACGATATCCTCCAGCGCCGCGCCGACTGCCCTCTCGTCCTGCGTATCCATATAGATCAGCGAAGGATCAAGAGGAAGCCCCATCTGTTCAAAAGCCAGCTCGAAGCCTCTCCTGCGCACCGCGGTCACGGTGTGCGTGTTATCGCCGCCGATCAGCGCGATCTTGCGGCACCCTTTCGCAATCAGGACGGAGGTCAGCTCGCAGCAGCCGTTCAGATGGTCATTGTCAACCTGGACCAGATCCTTATCCGGGCTGGAGCCGATTACGACGACCGGAAGCCCCGACTGTTTCAGATAGGCCGCCGCCGCATCGTCAAAGAGCGTCCTTGTCAGGATGATGCCGTCCGCCTTGTGATTTTCTATCACGCGCCGCAGATTGGAGATATCCCTGTCGCCGATCATGCTGATCAGTATATCATATCCGCCGAGACTGGCGACGTCGCTGATGCCGTGAAGGCACCGGTGAAAATACTGCAGGTCGAAGATCTCATAATCAATCGGGCAGACAACCCCGATGTTAAACGTCCTCTTCTGCGCAAGGCCTCGCGCAACCGCGCTCGGTGTGTAATTGTACTGTTCGATACACTGCTGAACCCGCTGCCTTGTCGCCTCGCTGATCCTGCCTTTACCGGAGATTGCCCTGGAGACAGTGGATTTTGAAAGGCCTAGTTCAGCAGCTATATCGTCTATTGTTGTCTTAATCATAGCTCAGGCCCCGCATAAAATACCGGGAGCGCAGCCGCGCCCCGCGGTATCAGCCCTGACGGATACGCCATGATCACCCCTTGACGGATCCGCCCGTAACGCCTTCCACATAGTATTTCTGCAGGCACATAAACAGGATTGTGACCGGGATGGCTACCAGAATGCCGCCGGCGCAGAATCTTGTAAAATAGCCCTGATAGTCGTTTGTCCATACCCATCTGGTCATGGCAACCGCAACGTTGTAGGTCTTATCGTTGCCGAACGCCACATAGGAGGCGAAGATGTAATCACACCAGGGAGCCATGAAGGCAACCAGAGCCGTGTAGATAACAATCGGCTTTGAAAGAGGCAGGATCATCTGGAAGAAGATCTGTGCCCTGGTCGCGCCGTCGATCTTTGCCGCCTCATCGAGGGCCTTCGGAATCGTGTCAAAATAGCCCTTGCAGACATAGTAGCCCATGCCGCAGCTCGCGATATAGACCAGGATCAGTCCCGGTACCGCGCCGGCCTGTGTCAGTCCGAACTGCTTTAAGAGGAAATACATGCAGATCATCGTCAGGAATCCCGGGAACATTCCGAGGATCAGCCAGAAGTTCATGAGGAACTTTCTTAATTTGAAGCGCATTCTCGAGAGCGCGTAGCTGACGCACAGCACGATGATTGTCTGCAGGATTGCGACGACAATCGCGATGATAACGGTGTTTTTGTACCAGCGCAGGAAGTTGGTCTCGCCGGAAAACAGGAATCTGTAGTTATCAAGCGAGAAGCGCTTCGGGATGATATAATCCACCATTCCGCCGTATTCCGAGGAGTAGGAGCGGAAGCTCTGCATGATCAGCCCGTAGAACGGAAACAGCCAGATGATGCTGATCAGTATCAGGATAATATAGGAAATAATATTGCCGATCGTCCGTCTTCTGGACATGGAAGCATAATTTTTCTCTTTCATTACTGGAAGCCCTCCTCATCCTTGACCGACGGCAGCATGTTATATACCACCAGCGATACCACTGCCGTTACTATGAATACCATGATACCGATGACCGCTGCCATCTTATAGTTCGTGTCATTGACGGTCATCTTATACAGCCAGGTGACCAGAAGGTCCGTATAGCCGGCATTTCCTGTCAGCTTCATGGACTGCGGCCTGCCCTGTGTCAGAAGGTAAATAACGTTGAAGTTGTTAAGGTTGCCCGTAAACTGTGTCAGAAGGAACGGTCCCGTTACGAAAAGCATGTAGGGGAGCGTTATTTTCCAGAACATCTGGAAGCTGTTCGCGCCGTCGATCCTTGCGCTCTCGTACAGATCCTCCGGAATATTCATCAAAAGGCCCGTGGCGATCAGCATCAGGTAGGGAATACCGACCCAGATATTGATCACGATGATCATGATGCGGGCAAGTGTCGGATTGGTCCAGAACGGGATCGGGCTTGAAATCCATCCCCATTTCATCAGGTATCCGTTGACAATGCCGTCGTTTCCGAACATCTTCATGATGTAAAGGAGCGATACGAACTGCGGAACCGCGATCGTAAGGACAAGGATTGTTCTCCAGAGTTTCTTGAAGCGTATGCCCTTTTTATTGATCAGCATTGCAACCGCAAGGCCGAGGAAATAGTCGATGAAGGTTGCAAAGAACGCCCACACCAAGGTCCAGATAAGGACTGTGACAAAGGTTCCGCCAAAGCCCTGGGAGCCGAAGGAGAAGAGGTTCCTGAAGTTTTCAAGTCCCACCCAGGTAAACAGGTTGGTGGGGGACTGGTGATTCGCGTCATAGTTGGTAAACGCGACGCAGATCATGAATATGATCGGCAGGACCGTAAATATGAAGATTCCCAGACACGGAAGCGTCAGCAGTGTTTTGTCAAAGTTCTCATCCAGGAAGGAGGAGAGGAATTTCGCGTTGGAGGGGAGCGGCTTGTTATTTTTAAGCGCTGTCTCCTCGACCAGGTTCTCGTGGATATTCATCCTCCAGATTACAATAAACGCGGCGATGATGATAATCGTCAGTATGCCGAACAGCAGGATCAGGAAGCTGTTGTCACCGTAGACGGTCTTTCGTCCGACCTTCTGTGTCGCCACCGTACCCAGTGTCGAAAACTTACTCAGATACTTTGCGCCGAATCCCGCCATGTAAATAAAGAACAGGATTTCCGATGCGATGAGCGCGATTCCCTTTACAATCTGTCCGCGCATCAGCGGTCCGAATCCGAGGATCAGATAGGAGACCTTTGTTTTCCAGTCGCCGCGGACAAAGGTCGACCCGATTTCCGCTATGTTCTGTGCGCACGCACTCATAAAGGATGCGGCTGCGGATTTCTTTTTATTCTGCGACATATTTTAAACCACCCTTCCGGCGCTCCCTGCGCCTCTAAGGAGCCAAGTCCTTCTTACAGGCAGAGCCGGCATGGAGATCCAGGCCGGCTCTGTCGGGTTAATCAGTGTAGATGTATTGTGCTAAGTCTCAGCAATCCTTATTTCGCATAGGAGATGCAGGTATCCTGGAATGTCTGCAGAACTGCGAGGATATCCTCATCGCTGCTGTCCTCTGTGAGGTTGCCCTGTCTGACATCATCGCCAAGGCCGGTTGCCAGTGACCAGTAGTCGCCGGGATACTGTCCCTGAGGGATTGTGTAAGCCAGCTGCTCAGCCAGAGCTGACAGTGCAACGTCTGCCTTAACCGTATCAGACTGCTGTGCGTTCAGGTTCGAAGGGCCCCAGCCTACTGCTTCGTAACGGGCGAGCTGGGAAGCTTCGTCTGCAAGGTATGCTGCAAGAGCATCGCAGGCAATCAGCTTGTCTTCGTCTGTCTGAGGCTTTACGCCAAGGAGCTTGAATCCGCCGAAGCCGGAGAGCTGATAGGTGTTGCCGTCGGATCCCTTGAAGGAAGGAAGCTTAGCGCAGGCATAGTTGTCGCCGAAGAGTTCCTGGACAGTGCCGGAATCCCATGTGCCGTCAACGATTGCCGCGACGTTGGTTGCCTCGCCTGCTGCGGAGCCGTTCTGGAATGCAGGGGAAGCATTCAGGTGGATCATCTCTCTCATTGCTACGACACCCTTGTCGGATGCATAGTCAACATTGGCAGCCGTGAAATTGCCGGCATCGTCTGTCTCATACTCGAGTGTGCAGCCTGTGCCGAAGAAGAACGCGGTCTGATACCAGCCGGAGTTGATCTCCATGTAGAAGTTCTTGCCTGCTGCCTCGCAGTCCGCAAGGATCGCGTCGAGATCCGAAGGATCTGTGATAACGCTGCTGTCATAATACAGGAAATAGCCGTTATCGGATGTCAGCGGATAAGCATACAGTGTGTCGCCGACGGTTGCCGCCGCAACAGAGCCTGCATCGTTGTTGCTCTTAACCGCTTCAACGTTCTCCGGAGCGACCTCTTCGAGAGCGCCTGCGGAAACAAGACGTGCGATCTGGTCCTGAGCGAATGCGTAAATATCAGCGCCCGCCTCAACGTCTGTGATCATGTTGCCGGCTGCATCGCCTTCGCCTACGGGCTCGACGGTTACGTTAAAGCCGGAGAATTCGGGATGCTCTTCCATAAAGGAAGCAACACGGCCGTTCGTGAACTCAACAACATTATCTGCAACCCAGATCTTGATATCGCCGGTAGCATCCGGATTAACTGCAGGCGCCTCAGCTGCCTCTGCCTCCTCAGCGGGAGCTGCCTCCTCTGCGGGAGCTGCCTCCTCCGTCTTCTCTTCAGCCGCGGGAGCAGCTGCCGGAGCTGCTGCCGTGCCGCCGCAGCCAGCCAGAACAGAAGCTGTCATGACACTTGCAATCAGTGCGGAAATTACTTTCTTCTTCATATTATCCTCCTCTTCTTGATTAACTCTATATCGGGAAGTGACCTTCCCTTTTGCAGCCGTCCCGATGACCTTGCACCCCTTCAGGAAAAAGGTGCGCACTTTCCGGTCATCAAGACAACCGGTTGCTCACAATAAAAGGATAGCCCCGCACCGGTTTTGTGTCAACTTGGCACAATTACCGAAATGCGGGGCAAAAATTTGTGCAATATTAATATCTGGTTTTCCGGCGGATGTCCGCTTGCGCAATCGGTTGCGGGAAATCGCAGGGTCAGACCCTCTCAAATTCACTATACAGCCGTCCGGGCGCAGGGCACGCCTGCTCACCCGGGACTGCTTGTCGGCGCTGCGCCGCCTGTCTGCCGCCGGCTTCGGAAACTTGCGCACTTTGTTTTTGCAGATGTCTGATCCGAAAGGTTATCCGCAAAGTGCGCTTCGGACAGTCCTTCGCCGGCGGCGCTATGCTCGCGCCTCCTGCGCAATCTGCCGGAATGTTCGGCAGGCATTGCCCTGCGCCATCGGACGGTCCGATGAGCCGGAGAAAGAGTCAGGGACTGCCCCGTGACTCACGCAGCCTTCGATAAGTGCCGGCGGACACCCCGGGGTGCATATATTCCTACAGGCTGCCGAGGACTTCGCCGATGCTGTCGTTGATGACGAGGTCTGCCTGGGAGTCTCTGCCGGTACTGCTCTTGTTGATAAGGATGAGCTTGTTTCCGGTGTAGTAGTCGATGAGGCCGGCGGCGGGATATACGACAAGGGAGGTTCCTCCGATGATCAGGACGTCGGCATTGCTGATTGCACGGATGGCGTTGGTCATGATGTTCATGTCAAGGCCTTCCTCGTAGAGGACGACGTCGGGCTTTACGCGGCCTCCGCACTTTCTGCAGCGGGGGACCATTGTGCTGTCGCCGCCGTCTTCGAGCATGTATTCGACGTCATGGAACTCGCCGCAGCGCTCGCAGTAGTTGCGCAGCACGCTTCCGTGGAGCTCAAGGACGTTTTTGCTGCCGGCCGCCTGGTGCAGGCCGTCGATATTCTGTGTGATGACCGCCTTCAGTTTGCCCTGTCTCTCCCACTCGGCGAGCTTTAAGTGCGCCTTGTTGGGTTTTGCCCCTGCGCCGGGGCGAAGGATCTTATCCCTGTAGAAGCGGAAGAACTCTCCCGGCATGCGCTGATAGAAGGTATGGCTGAGGATGGTCTCCGGTGGATACTTGTAGTGCATGCTGTAGAGGCCGTCTGTGCTTCGGAAATCCGGGATTCCGCTCTCGGTCGATACTCCGGCGCCGCCGAAAAATACGATGTTGGAGCTGTTGTCCGTCAGGTCCTTCAGTTTTGCGATTTTTTCTTCATTTGTCATACAGTGCCTCCCTTCTGCTTTACAAAGAAGGCCGCCTGGACAGTGTATGTCCGGCGGCCTTACGCTCAGTTATATTCTCAGTCGATTCTGTAGATCCAGCCTTCGGGCGCCTCGATGCTGCCCATCTGGATGCCGGTCAGGGTCTCACGCAGCTTTGTCATGCAGGGGCCCATTGTTTCCATTCCGCTCGCGAAGTCGATTTCCGTTCCATGGTCGTTGATCCGGCCGATGGGGGAGATGACCGCAGCCGTGCCGCACAGTCCGCACTCTGCAAAGTTCCCTTCCTTTACCTCGGACCAGTAAACCGGTCTCTCCTCGACGTTCATGCCGAGATAGTTCTTTGCGACATAGACCAGGCTCCTTCTTGTGATGGAGGGCAGGATGCTGTCGGAGGTCGGAACGACCAGCGTGTTGTCGCCGTCGTACAGAAGGATGTTTGCTCCGCCGGTCTCTTCGATCTTCGTCCGTGTCGCCGCGTCGAGGTAGATATTCTCGGCAAAGCCTTCCTTGTGGGCGGTAACGATCGCGTGCAGGCTCATTGCATAGTTCAGGCCGGCCTTGATGTTGCCGGTTCCGTGCGGTGCCGCGCGGTCGAAATCACTGATTTTGACGACGATCGGCTTTGCGCCGCCCTTAAAGTAAGGGCCGACGGGCGTCGTGAAAATACGGAACTGATAATCCTTTGCGGGGTTAACTCCGATAACGGGGCTGATGCCGAACATGTACGGGCGGATATACAGGGTCGCATCCGTTCCGTACGGCGGAACCCATGCTTCATTTGCCCTTACGGTCGCAATGACGGCATCAACAAATTTGTCGACAGGATACGGAGGCATTTCCAGGCGCAGCGCAGAATCATACATTCTGGATGCGTTCAGGTCCGGCCGGAATGTAACGATATGGCCGTCGACCGTCTCATATGCCTTCAGGCCCTCGAAAACGGACTGTGAATACTGCAGGACTCCTGCGTCCTCGCTCATGACAATCATGGGGTCTTCAATCAGTTCGCCCTCTTCCCACGCGTCGTTTCTGTAATTCGCGACGTAGCGTTTGTCAGTTACATGATAACTGAAGCCCAGATTTTTCCAGTCAAGATTTTTCTTCTCCATTTACAATTTCCTCCGTATCATCCGGCTGCCGGCCGCCTCG
>CADBPC010000102.1 GCA_902796425.1 uncultured Lachnospiraceae bacterium | reverse complement strand
CCTGTGATCAGGTCGACCGCCTGTCCGCAGCCCGCGTCGAAATGCGCCGTATACTCATTCTCATCCGCGTTGACGGCAACAAGGACGCGCTCTCCCTCGCACTTTCTCTCAAAAATGCACTGCCTGTTGGTCAGGACAACACTCCTGAACTCTCCATAGCAGAGGGCGGGCGAGCCGGTCTTTGCCTTTGAGAGCTTGGCAATCCAGTCCGTCAGCTCATTCCATTCGGGACGGTCGATCGCGGGACGAAGCGCCGGATCGCCTTCCTCCTTCCTGCCCTTTACGCCCCACTCGCTTCCATAGTAAATGCAGGGATACCCCGGCATACCGAAAGCCATGGCGTAGATCAGCGGCAGGTGGCGGGGATTTGCCAGTATGCTCGCAACTCTTGTCACATCGTGGTTATCCACAAAGCTCATCAGGTGCATGCCCCGGTACAGTGTCCAGGGGTCGGAGCCGAACTGTCTGATAAGAGAGTGGACAATCTCGAACATGTTCATACTGTTGAAGCTGGAAAAGAGTCCCTTGTAGCACTCGTAGTTCGTCGCGGAATGGCACATTTCCGGATTGACGATCTGCCGGTAATCTCCTCCCAGGATTTCACCGACCAGTGCAAAATCCTCCTTCATCTGCTGTGTTTCCCATCTGAGTCTCTTAAGGAAATTCCGGTTGACCATGTATGCGACGTCAAGGCGGAGGCCGTCGATCCCGAACTCCTGCACCCAGTACCGGACGCTGTCGATAAGATAGTCGCAGACCGCAGGGTTGTCCAGGTTGAGCTTTACGAGGTCATAATTGCCCTCCCAGCCCTCATACCAGAAGCCGTCGTTATAGCCCGAATTCCCGTCAAAGTTAATGTAGAACCAGTCCCTGTACGGGCTGTCCCACTTTTTCTCCTGAACATCCCTGAACGGACCGAACCCTCTTCCGGCATGGTTGAACACTCCGTCCAGAAGGACACGGATTCCGTGGCTGTGAAGATCCTCACAGACCTCCTTAAAGTCCTCATTCGTGCCGAGGCGCACATCCACCTTCCGGAAATCCCTTGTATTGTAGCCGTGCGTATCCGACTCGAACAGCGGGCTGAAATAAACCGCCGTGACGCCGAGCTTTTCAAGATGTGCGGTCCAGTCCTTCACCTTCAATATCCTGTGCTGAAGGACGCCGTCGTTCTCAAACGGCGCCCCGCACATGCCCAGCGGATAAATCTGATACATTACACTCTCATCAAGCCACATATTCCTTTATCTCCTTATTTCGTCCCGCAGTGTACGGGACGCGTACTGTTTTCACCTGTCTTTCAGCAATTTTTCGCATCCGAGTTTCGTTGACCGGTTTGGTTTCAAATCTTCCGAAGTGCTGACAAAGCCGTCAAAAGAACACACGGTCGTTTTTCCGCGCATTTTCAGTGGTTTTCGCATATACCCACCGTGGAAATCCCCAGAAACCACAGAGTTATCCACATATGACACTTGTGTCATTAACGTTTTTTAGACCATTTTATTGCCTGTAAACAGTGAGTTATTTCTGAAATATCAGAGTACTTGCCATCCGAATAATTGCTCCCCTGTTTTCACAGCCATTCATCCCAGAACCGCTCCACCGCGCGGGGCGCATCCCTGCTCTCAAGGATCTTCAGGTTCTGCCATTCCCTCGGAAACATCCTTCTGTAGGAGGGCGTAACAAACCGCTCGTCCAAAAGCGCTACGATGCCGACATCCTCCGACGTCCGGATCACTCTCCCCGCCGCCTGCAGGACCTTGTTCATTCCGGGGAACCGGTAGGCATAATCATAGCCGTTCGTGCTGTCCCCCTCAAAGTGCTTCATCAGGAGCTCCCGCTCGCTGCAGACCTGCGGAATGCCGGTTCCCACAATGACAACGCCGATAAGGGAGTCATTTTTAAGATCAATCCCTTCGCTGAAGATCCCGCCGAGGACGCAGAGGCCGATAAGGCTCTTCTCATCGGATACATCCTCAAACCGCCTTAGGAACTCTTCTCTCCTGCTCTCATCCATCCTTGATTCCTGGCGGATCAAAGTGACGTCTTCGCACTCCTCCACCAGGAGTTCTTCCTCCAGGATGTCTGCCACGTTCTTCATAAAGAGGAACGACGGAAAGAAGACCATGTAGTTGCCGTGGCGCTGCCCGGTAACCGCGCGGATACAGCCGGCGATCCTGCTGTATTCCTCCTGTCCGCGCCGTTTGTATCTGCTCGTCAGGTCCCTGACAATAAAGACGCCCTGCTTTTCCGGGCGGAATACCGACTTTGCGTAGACCTCATAATCCTCGGCGGTTCCCCCGAGAAGCGACTTGTAATAGGTGATAGGAAGGAGGGTTGCGGAAAACAGGATGGAAGCCCTTCCCCTATCCATACATTCCTTCAAAAGCCTCGAGGGATCCACGCAGTAGAGCTTGACCACGAACCTGCCGCCGGGCCGCTCCTCCTCATAAATGACGAAATGATCGTCCCTCTTTTCGTTCATCTGGATGAAGTGCCTGATGTCAAAGTAAAAGTTCAGGAAATCACTCCAGATTTCCTTTCTCTTTCGGATTTCTTCCTCAGACTTCTTCCTGCCGGCCTGCTCGTTTATCCTCTCCTCATAAAGGATGCCCTCGCAGACTGCCTGGATCTCATACAGGCTGTCCGCAAGGCGGTCGATTTCCGGAAGGACTCTGCACCCGCCGTCCGGAAAAACGGTCAGTTCCGGCACCTCTCCTCCCGGATCCGGAAGGAGCGCCTCCTTTTTCATCGAAAGAAGAACCTTGTTGCACTTTGACAGCGCCTTCTCCAGGTTCGGATAGAGCTCCTTTACGGCCTTTTTCTGCGCGAGGATATCCTCCTTGCAGATCTCGGCGCTGTACATGTCCCTTCCTCGCTCGACAAGGTTATGAGCCTCGTCAATCAGGAAAATATAGTCGTTCTTCGTGCTGACGCCCTCCCCGAAAAAGCGTCTCAGGTAGGCGTGCGGGTCAAAGAGATAGTTGTAATCGCCGATTACCGTGTCGGCAAAAAGGGATGCGTCCAGCCCCAGCTCGAAAGGACACACATTAAAGCGCTCAGCATAGGAAAGTATTTGATTTCTCGAGAAATTATCCGATTCGGTCAACAGCGCGTAGAGTGCTTCATTTACCCTGTCATAGTGCCCTTTTGCCCTCGGACACTCCTCCGGATTGCAGGAGGGCTTCTCCAGGATGCACATTTTCTCCTTCGCCGTCAGGACGACGCTTTTCAGAAGGAGTCCCTTCTCCCGCATGTCTGCGATAGTGTTCTCCGCGGCTGTCCGGGTGATGGTCTTGGCTGTGAGGTAGAAGATCTTTTCCGCCTTACCCTCTCCCATCGCCTTTACGGCGGGGAAAAGAGTACTGATCGTCTTTCCTGTTCCGGTCGGCGCCTCCAGGAAGAGTTTTCTGCCGTGCAC
Organism: uncultured Lachnospiraceae bacterium; assembly: GCA_902796425.1. Taxonomy (GTDB): domain Bacteria; phylum Bacillota; class Clostridia; order Lachnospirales; family Lachnospiraceae; genus CAG-791. Next base: position 2,444 of record CADBPC010000102.1, on the reverse strand, counting down.
GATCGTCCGGTAGACCCCCGCGGCCAGATCCTTCTGGCCATCCCTGTAAGGATAAGGAAAAGGCAGGTTTTTGACCGAAGCGGTTCTTTTCTCGCGCCACTCAAATGTATACTCCGCCCACTTCCGGTATTCCTCCATCAGGCCGGTAAACCAGGTTTCGAGCTCGTCAAAGGTATAACTCCCATAGAAATATTTCGTGCCTTTTGTCAGAAGGTTCGCATAGGTCATGCGGACCGTGATCTGCTCCAGCCCGTTTTGGGCTGCGTAGATGTAGGCATAGACTTTGGCCTGCGCAAGGTGGACAGGCTCCGGCTCCTTAATGCTCCGAAGATTCCTGTAGGAGGATTTGATCTCATCGATGATCCAGCCGGGCTCTCCGCCCTCTTCCTGCGCAGCTTCCAAAGCAGGAGGCGTCTGTGTGATGACAATCGCGTCCGGAGGAATACTGCCGGTAAGGATCCCGTCCGCCCTTCCCTGGACGATGACAGTGACGCCGTCAAGCCATGCCGGGCCCGTCGCGCTCAGCGCGTCCTGCCTTGCAGGAAACCGGTAGGCTATTTCCAGAGGCACCTCTGCCAGATATTCCGGCCCTGCTGCCTTCTGGATCATGCGGTGCATCTTTGAGCCTTCCTGCATGATGTCCGCCCCGCCGGCGCTGCCCGATTCAAGATCACCGGAGCGCAGAAGGAATTCCACCAGAGAGCGCACCGATATAGTCAGTTCTGAAAACATACCGCTATTCTAGCACAAAGTCTGCTTGCAATTCATTTCCAGTTGCTGTTAAATAAAAAATCAAATATCGTAAGGCAGGAGGTATATGCCATGGAACAACTCTATATTCCCGATGGTTACAGGGCTGCTCTCGGACTTCATGAGACGCAGGTCGCCATCAAAACCGTAAAGGACTTCTTTCAGAATCTGCTCGCCGAGCGTCTGAATCTTCTGCGCGTGTCCGCGCCGCTCTTTGTCGACCCCGCGTCCGGCCTGAACGATAACCTCAACGGCGTTGAACGCCCCGTTAATTTCGATATCAAGGAACAGGATGCACGCAATGCAGAAGTCGTGCAGTCCCTTGCAAAGTGGAAGCGCTATGCCCTGAAAAAGTACGGCTTTACTGTCGGCGAGGGCCTCTATACCGATATGAACGCGATCCGGCGCGACGAGGTCACCGACAATATTCACTCGATCTTTGTCGATCAGTGGGACTGGGAAAAGATCATCGCAAAAGAGGACCGCACCCTGGACACCCTGCAGGAGGTCGTAAAGAACGTCTACCGCGTGCTTCGCAAGACGGAAAAGTACATGTCCATCCGATATGACTACATCGAGGAGATCCTGCCCCACGACATCTTCTTTATAACAACAAGTCAGCTCGAGGAGATGTATCCGGACAAAACGCCCAAGGAAAGGGAATATATTATTACTAAGGAAAAAGGAGCTGTCTGTCTCATGCAGATCGGCGATAAGCTCGCATGCGGAGAGCCGCATGACGGACGTGCCCCCGACTATGACGACTGGGCGCTCAACGCCGATATCCTGGTATACTATCCGGTCCTGGACATCGCGCTCGAGCTCTCCTCCATGGGTATCCGCGTGGACGAAACCTCACTGGCCGCCCAGCTTGAAAAGGCGGGCTGCCCCGAGCGCGCAGATCTTCCGTTCCAGAAGGCAATTCTGGAAAAACAGCTCCCCTACACGATCGGCGGAGGTATCGGCCAGTCGCGTATCTGTATGTTCTTCCTCCGCAAGGCGCACATCGGCGAGGTACAGTGCTCGCTGTGGCCGGAGGAAACCGTAAGCGAATGTGAGGCAAAGGGAGTACACCTCCTCTGATCCGCCTTCATGGTCCGTACCTCTGCAAAAACTTTTTTAAAAAAATACTTGTACTGCAGGGGTACAGACTTTATAATTCATTTTTGTATACAGTTATACAAAAATTTCGCAGTCATTTTATCAGGAGGAAGGAATCATGTCATATGTAGATGAAATTTATGCGGGACTGCAGGCAAAGCACCCCTACGAACCCGAGTTCCTTGAAGCCGCAAAGCGCGTACTGGATTCCCTGGCACCGATCGTAGCCGCGAATGAAGAGGTATACAGAAAGAACGCTCTTCTGGAGAGACTCGTTGAGCCCGAGAGAATTATCACTTTCCGCGTTCCGTGGACAGACGACAAGGGTGTCAATCATGTCAACCTCGGCTACAGAATTCAGTTCAATTCCGCTATCGGACCCTACAAGGGCGGACTTCGTTTCCATCCCTCCGTTAACCAGAGCATCCTGAAGTTCCTCGGCTTCGAGCAGATCTTCAAGAATTCTCTGACCGGTCTTCCGATCGGCGGCGGCAAGGGCGGCTCCAACTTCGACCCGAAGGGCAAGTCCGACCGTGAGGTCATGGCATTCTGCCAGAGCTTCATGACCGAGCTGAACAAGTACATCGGGGCTG
>CADBPC010000101.1 GCA_902796425.1 uncultured Lachnospiraceae bacterium | reverse complement strand
TATTAATCTCACCTTTGCAATTATTTTTAACATTATCATAATTGCAAGGCATACCCATGTCTACCAACCAAACCGAACATTTATATGTCTGAAATGTTAAAGCTGGTTGCGAAATCTAGAATTCCTTCAGCACAAAATCACTTCTTTGATATGGAGAAGCGGCTGCCCGCATCGCCGATTTGTCGATTACATCAGCCTTTTGTAGATGTCGAGCATGCTTTCTATCTGATACTGCAGAAGCCAGGCGGCGTCATCGTACTCAACGGTTGATTTGATGGTCTTCAGAAGCCGGGGATAGTATTTCTCCGTTTCCGAGATCATCCTGTAGATGCGGTCCCTGCTGAGTCCCCACGACATCGTAGTCAGATTGTTGCAGCGGTCGATGCACTTGACCAGTGCCGCTTTGGGGTCCTTTCCGATCGCGTCATAGTATGCATCCATGATCTTTTCCCTGTTGGCCTCATCTGTCTTCACATGCGACACCAGCAGGACGATTCGCTTTGCTTCGTCACTGACAGGAAGCTCATCAGCAGTCATTTGGCAGTCTTCAATCACATCGTGGAGCAGGATCGCCGCGATGACAGCATCCTCCCTGATCCCCATGGAAAGGGCGTGACAAGCCATGTTGAGCGGGTGATATATGTATGGTACGTCAGATTTCTTCCTCCTTTGATCCTCATGTGCCCGGGAGGCGAAATCGACAGCCCTGAGGGTATCGGACATCTGAAAGTTTCTTGCCGTCGTCTTGACGTAAGTCTTCATATGTTCCCAGTTGTAAATCGCTTCTTTGGTCCTGAATATCTTTCGGTTTTCTTCATGTGATGTTCCGTTCAATATCCTGCAGCTTTCTGCAGAAGTCCTCGATCTTCCGCTCGTTTTCCGCGCTCTGCTTTGCCTTCGGGTCGATCAGCACCAGTTCCGCATCCAGATGATCAATACCGGCAGCTGCCTTCAGCTTGCCGAATGCCTTCTCCGCCCCGGAACCGCTCTGGCAGGCAAAGGCTGCGATCCGTTTTCCCTTAAGGTCGTTGTCCTTCACAAAGGTTCTGATTGGCGGCGTCACATTTCCTGCCCATACAGGGAAGCCGAATACAATACGATCATAGGAGTCTGAATCAAATGTATATGGCTCCAGCTCCGGTGTCTCAGCCATCACAGCGCTTTTCCCGCCCCAGAAAAACTTTCTAAAACCGCTGTCCGGATACTTTTTGACCGGCTCCAGCCGCAGTGTATCAAATCCGCAGGCTTTCGCGATTTTGTTTACAACATATTCTGTATTCCCCTCAAGAGAATAGTAAACGATAAGTGTCTTCATTCTCTGCCTGTTTCCTCCTGATACTCCTTTAGAAACTCCTCCAGGAAAGCATGCCGGTGCTCTGCAATCCGCCTGCCCGTTTCTGTGTTCATCAACTCCTTCAGCAGGAGAAGCTTGTCATGAAAATGCTGCACGGATTCACGTATCGGTCTCCCGTGCTCGCCGCCATAGGCAAACGTTCTGGCGATACCGACGGCACCCATGGCATCCAGCCGATCTGCATCCTGAACTACTTTGGCCTCAATGGATTCCGGTCTTCTATTTCTATTCCGGCTGAAGGATACAGCATTTATAATTTTGCATATCTGGTTTGCCATTTCCTCCGGCACCCGGTTTGCAGAAAGGAACGCTCTCGCGTTTGCGTTATTCTCTGTATCAAACAGCTTATGGTCATCTGCGTCATGAAGCAGTGCAGCTAAGGCAGCGATCTGAACATCGCAGTCAGGTTCATTTTCCGCTATCTGAATGGCATTGTGATACACCCGCAGTGTGTGCTCCGCATCATGCCCGCCTGCATTCGCCCTGAAGAGCTCCGCAATATATGCTATGGCGTTCTCGATGATATGTTCATCCAACTATTTATACCTTCTTCGAATATAGAAAACGGCCAGTACCAGAACGATAGGAAACCCTATTCCGGCTAAAACTCCTGCCTGCAGATTGTTTGCCGCTTTCTGTGATACATTTCCAACAATTGCCGGTCCTGCCGCTCCGCCTAAATCGCCTGCAAGTGCAAGAAGAGCAAACATTGCCGTGCCGCCGGTCGGCAGTATCTGGGATGAAATACTGATGGATCCGGGCCACATAATACCTACGGAAAAACCGCACAGGGCACAGCCTGCCAATCCTGCCAGCGGAATTTCCGCCAGTCCGGCAACCAGATAGCATGCCAGGCACATTGTTCCCGAAGCCATCATAAATATGGTCAAGTCGACTTTTTCACCGAATTTTCCATAAAGCAGTCTGCTGATTCCCATGCATACGGCAAAGCCGCAGGGGCCTGCCAGGTCGCCGACCGTTTTGGAAACATGCAGTGCCGACTCGGCAAATGCAGACGCCCATTGACCCATCGCGATTTCCGAGGAACCGGCGCAGACCATCAGGACGATAAAAACCCAGAATGCTTTTGTTTTGAAAAGCTCAAGCATCGTCATGCTTTTGCCGTCTTCTACCAGCGGTTCTATCGGACAGGTCGCAAAATTGTAGATGTTATAAAGCGGTATGACCGACCATATGAGCGCCATGATTCTCCAGTGCTCTATGCCAAAGACCGTAAAGAAAATTGTGGAGCATAATACGACGCCCACCCATCCCCAGCAGTAAAAGGAATGCAGAAGGCTCATCATCGATTCCTTGTTTTCAAAAGGACAGGCTTCGATAATCGGGCTGACCAGGACCTCCGCCAAACCGCTCCCTACAGCATAAATAATGACGCATATAAGGATTCCCCAAAACGGTACCGGCAGTAAATCAGGTAAAAAGGCAAGTCCCGCAAGCCCCATCCCCGAAGTAATCTCTGCAGCGATAATACATGCCCTGTATCCCAGCCTGTCCACAATCCCGGCACACAGGAAATCAACAGTCAGCTGTGTGACGAAAAAGCAGGTTGATACAAGTGCGAGCATTCCGAAAGATATGTCATAGTCATTGTGAAATGTTATAAACAGCAGGGGGACATAATTCGCACATATAGCCTGCGTTACAAATCCAAGGTAGCATGCAAGCTGTGTTTTTTTATAATTCTTCTTTGTTTCCATTGTTTATTACCGTTTTTGACAGCCTCCTTAAGGCAGATGCTCAGGGTCGATATACAGATTTTCCTCCGAACCGCTGTGGAAAACAATCGTTTCTGTCATTCCTTCCGGAGTAATCAGCTCGCCGCTCAGCTTCGAATCACGATTGTAGATGTCTTCAAAAGACAGCTGCTTTAGTGTTCCGATCCCGCAGGAGAGATCTTCAATGATGACGACCTTATTGTCAAAATCATAGGGATCGGCGCTGCAGAAGACTTTATCGAAATCGCGGCCGTTCAGCATCATCCTGACCGAACCGCCGTCAAACATCAGGAACAGATCGTAGTTTTCTCCGGCGCCGTAAAATTCTCTTCCGGTAAGGCCCATGGTCCACAGATAAGGCTCTTCCCGGTCCGCTGAAGCTTCCGATCCTTTTCCGCCTTCCGGTTCCTGTTCCTTTAATTGTTCTTTCAGTTCTTTTTTTGCCGATTCACACTGCGCGCGGAAGTTCTTTTCGCCGGGCTCCGGAACGGCACAGCCTTCGGGAAAGCTGGGGTACTTTTCTTCCTTGGTGTAATAGTCAGGGGCGCCTTTGAAGACTGCTTTCTTTAAACTGTCGCATTCAGCGAAGGCCGCTTCGCCGATACTGCGGACGGAGGCGCCAAGCTGCACCTCGTCCAGGGCGCTGCAGCGATAGAATGCATATCCGCCGATGGAGGTAACTTTTTCTCCGACTGTAACAGTTCCTCCCAGGTTCCGGCAGTTGGAAAAGGCACTTGCCTTGATGTGCTCCAGAGAGTCGGGAAGCGGTGCGAGGCCTGTCAGGTTTTCACAGCTGGAAAAGCTGCTTTCCCCGAGAGAAATTAGCCCGTCAGGAAGCTTCAGCCTGCCCTCGATTCCCGCTGAGGAAAAGGCGCCGTCCCCGATCACAAGGAGCGACTCCGGCAGGATAAGTTCCCCGGAAAGGCTTTTGCAGCCGTAGAACGTCTGCCTGCAGAGCAGGGTCAGGCCTGCAGGGAGCTTCAGGGAAGAAATGGATTCATCGCTCGAGAACGCGTTTTCTCCGATCAGGTCGAGGCTGTCCGGCAATTCCAGCGGCCCCGATATCTTTCTACAATAGGCGAAAGCGTAGCCGTCAATGAATTTGAGACCTTCGCTGAAAACAAGCCGCCCGTCAAAGCCGCAGTCGGAAAAGGCCCCGTGCCCGATTTTTACAACGGAAGCAGGAATCACAAGGTCCCCCGAGAACGGACAGCCGGAGAAACAGTTGTCAGGAATGTCAGAAAGATTTTCAGAAATTCTAAGCTGTCCGTCAAAGCCGCAGCCGGAGAAGGCGTAACTGCTGATCTGCGTCAGGCTGTCCGGCAGCAGGAGGTCTCCGCTTAAATTTTCACAGCGAAGGAAGGCGCAGCGTCCGATCTTTTCAAGAGTCCCGGGAATCTCCAGCGTTCCCTTTGCCGCGGTAAAATCCGAGAAGGCCTCATCCCCGATACTGACGAGTGACCCGGAGAGGCGGATGGAGTCGAACCCGCTGCAGCGGGTAAAGGCGTACTGCTCCACCGTCTTTACATGATCAGGAATGACCAGGGGCCCGGTCAGGCCATCACACCCGTAAAAGGCAAATTCTCCGATCGTCTCAAGGCTCTCGGGGAGCTTCAGCTCGCCGGTGAGCTGATGGTTGGAATAAAATGCACTCTCGGAAATGGAGGTTATACCCTCCGAGATCTCCAGAGAGCTGATCGGATAGTCTCCCCACATGAAGCGTTCGGGCGTGACCATCTTCCCGGTTCCCGTAATCGTAAGTTTCCGGGTCTTTTTATCATATTCCCAGCGAATGTTTTCGCCGCATTCTCCGCCTGTTTTCAGATTCTTGTTTCCTGTCCGTGCGGACAGGCCGGCGCAGCCTGATATGAGCAGCGCCGTCAGGGATAACAGCAGCAGGGCGGTTACAGTATGTTTCATGGAAAGTTCTCCTTTTTCTTGTCCCGGTGCTGCCAGCCTGCTTCTTTAAATCTTGTCCGGGAACCAGCCCAGGTCAGCACTCTTTGCGACATCCCAGCAGTCCCAGCCGCGCCAGGCAGGCTCGTTTGCGGGGTCGAGCAGCATCTTGTAGGTCCAGTAGAAATAGCCTCTTCCCTTTTCCCATGCGGCCAGCTGGGCTTTTGCTATGCTGAGGTAGATGTTCCTCTTCTCTTCCTCATCGGGCGCCTTGCTGTCCGAGAAGTCAACGCCGTTTAAGGAGGTCTGGCCTCCCCTGGTATCCATGCCGACCGCAAGGGAATTGAAGATGCACCACTCGCCGACGACGACCGGGACATATTCCTGTACCTCGGCTACATCCTTTTCGAATGTCTCCCTGATGAATCTGAGGTATCCCTCGATTGTCTGTTCACAGCCGAAGGCCTCGGCCATCATCAGATACTGGTGCGTATTGAGCCATCCGACGCCGCCCTGTAAACAGTGCCCTCGAGCATGATCAGCTCACCGTTAAGCGCATGAAAAGTACCGATTCCGGTATCTCCGAGCTCCTTAAGCCTGCTGACGGGAATGCTGCCGTTGTAGTCGCCGAAGGTAAGCCCCTGCAGGAGAGATACCTGATTGATCACATCCCTGTTTTCAGGGCTGCTGTCCGTGTTTTTGTCCGTATTTTCCGTCTCAGCAGGAGTTGCGCTGCTGCCGGCATAACCGGCGGCTGAATAGCTGCTGATGTCCGCACAGGAGGTTATGAGAACAGCCGCCGCCAGCATCATCCCCCAGGCTGCATACTTTTTGAACTTTTTCTCTTTCATCCTTATTCCTCTCCGGTTATCGGATCCCGTACCATGCGATGCATCTCGTTTACTGCAACCGTTTCCGGTCCGTCACCGCCCCATTCGCCCTCAATGTCTGACGATCCGTTCGTACCGCCGGCGGCCTGCCTAATCTCCACTGCCTCAAGGCTTATCGGGAATCAATACTCATTGTATCATATATTGAGCATCATAATTTTCATGGGGCTGTCGATGATTATCTTGCATTAAATGCTTTCATTTCAAATCCGGCTCCTTCGCTCATGCCGATGGAGGTGATCCGGCTGATGAACTTTCTGTCATCGCCCAGTGACCGGACCACTCCCGAGGATTTCGCCTTGAATTCGCTTAATTTCATACAATACTCCCTCCTGATATTTGTTATAACTAACTCTGGTTGTTAATGAAAGCCTCCCGTAAAGGTGAGGCTTTTCAAAGCATTTTTAATAGCCGAACAGCTGCTTCCAGCCTGTGGAATAGAAGGATTGCAGAGTTATTACAGCTCGTAGATCGCGGAGTATTTGGCCTCGAGGTAATCCAGGAAGTCGTCGGGAGTAAAGTCACGTCCTGTGATGTCGCGGATCCACTCGGAAGCGGACAGGCGGTCTGCCTTTGCGAAGACGTTCTTTGCCATCCAGCCGTTGATAGTATCGAAATCGCCTGCTGCCACAAGGGCGTCGATGTCCAGCTCGTTTTTCAGCCGGTTGTAGTACATCGCGTTATACATGTTGCCGAGGGCGTAGGTCGGGAAGTATCCCATGCCGAAGGTCCAGTGGACGTCCTGCAGGATTCCCTCTCTGTCACTCGGCACTATGACGCCGAGGTACTGTCTGTATTTTTCATTCCAGAGGGCGGGGAGGTCTTCGACCTTCACTGTCCCTGCCAGCATTTCCTTCTCGATCTCATAGCGGATGATGATGTGGAAGGTGTAGGTGAACTCGTCTGCCTCCGTGCGGATAAGGGAGGGCTGGACAAGGTTCATTGCTTCGTACAGCTCGCGCTCCGTGACATCGCCAAGCACATCGGGGAAGAGCTCCTTAAGCTTCGGGTAAACAAGGCGTATGAAGCTTTCCGAGCGCGCGATGCGGTTCTCGTAGAAGCGGGAGACGGACTCGTGCATGCTCATGGACTTCAGGCCGTTAATGTGATGGTCGTAGTTTTCCTGCGGCTGGAGAAGTTCGAAGAGGGCGTGGCCTCCTTCGTGGGTTACGGTGTACATGTTGGCGTAGAACATGTCCTCATGGTAATGTGTGGTAATGCGGACATCGTTTCTTGCAAGGCCGTCGGTAAAGGGGTGCTCGCTGGTCGTAAAGGAGCCTCTCTCAAAGTCAAAGCGCATGAGCTCGAGGAGATACCGGGCGAACTTCCTTTGTTTGTCCTCGTCCGCATGGCGGGAGAGGAAATCGGTGCGGATCACTTTTTTGCTGTTTTTAATCTTCTCCAAAAGGGGAAGGAGGCGTTCCTTGCACTTTCCGAAGCACTCATCGAGAGAAGCACTTGTAAGGCCCCTCTCATAGTCCCCGAGAAGGTTGTCATAAAGCACGGGCAGTGCCTGCTCGCGAAGGGAAACGTCCTTTTTGTTGATTTCGATTACTTCCCTGAGGCTCGGGGCAAAAATGGAAAAATCCGACTTCTGCTTTGCTTCAAGCCAGGTGACAAAGGCGCGGTTGTAAACCAGTGAAAACTCGTGGTTCATCTCCGGAGTGATGTTCTTTGTCTTGAGGTAGTTCCGGTGAAGGTCGTCGATCAGAGCACGGTCGAAGGAGTTCAGCTCCCCGCGGTGCGCGTAGAGATTCTCGGCGGCTTCGATGAATTTCGGGTCCTTCGTGAGCTTGAACGCCATGTTGCCGAGCGCTGCGCTCACCTCGCCCTGCTCCTCCATTGCCTTCGGCGGGCAGATGGTCTCCTGGTCGTACTGAAGGACATGGCATGCATGTGTATAAATCTCCTGCTGCTTCAGGATGTCGTTAATATAGTTGTACTGTGCAATCAGTTCCTGTGTCATTTTTTCCTCCGGATACTATTCAATAATTTGATTCTCATTGCCTTCTGCCTGCGCCGCGGCGGTGTCTGCGCCGGCGGGCAGCGTTTTTAACGGCGGCAAGGACCCCTGCAAGGAATACTGCAGCGGCAGCTGCGGGAATATATTTTTTCCAGTTATATTCTGCCTGTTTCACGGAAAATGTCAAATTTGTGCTCCCTGCGGGGAAGGTGATGTATTTTCCGCTGCTTCCGGTCTCAATTTCTGTCGGAGTCCCGTTCTCCATGGTGAAGATCTTTATGTTCCGGACATTCTCCGGCGGCAGGAAGCGCAGGGTTACGGGAGCCTGCGCGTCCGTCTCCGGCAGAGTTACGTTCCATCTCTCGATTTCGTCCTCCTCCGGTTCCTCGCGCATAAGGATCAGCTCATCGGAATCATCAAAGGAGCCGTCCGCCTGCAGGATATCGAGACCGCTCCCTCTTTTTTCCTTCGCCGCAATGAGCGTGCAGATTCTGGAAAACTGTGCACGGATCGTCTCGTCCCTCTCTATGTTGGAAAAATCGGTCCTGCTCCAGGAACCCCTGAAGCCTTCCTTTTCCGGAACGGGAGGAATTCGGCTCTCCGGAACGGAGTCGCCGAAGGCGCAGTAAATGGTGTCCACGACTTCATCGCCGTCGGTAAACCGGAGACTTAAGGTGTCAAAGAATCCGTCTGCTCCGGCAGCGGTGCGGCTGCCTCCGTACTCTCTTAAGCTCTCATACGATATTTCCTCCGCGGCCTGCCGGTAAGCGACGCCGTTGATGCCGCAGGCGGTGTCGGAATAGTATACGTTGTCCGATATTTTCGATCCGTCGTTTTCTTTGACTTCTCCCGCCACGGCGCCGTAGAACTGTCTCGCGTCAGTAATGTTGACCATGGCGGCGTTCCGGAAGAGCTTTTCACCGTAGCCTGCCACTCCGCCGACATAGCTGACGCCCTCGAGCTCCGCCTTGACGCGGCAGTCCTGTATGTCGGAGGCGCTGTAGCCCGCGATGCCGCCGGTGTAGTCTCCCTCCGAGCGGATCCTGCCAAGGTTGTCGCAGGCGTGGATAACGCCCATCTGCATGTTGCCGACGATGCCTCCGCAGTAGTTGTTGCGGCTCTCGACTCTGCCGGCGTTTTCCGAGCGGTCGACAATGCATTTTGCGCGGAAAATATAGTCAAACGAGGTGCTGCCGATCCTGCGGATGTCCTGCTCCGGGTCCAGGTCGTATTCCACGCCGATAGTGCCCACAATTCCCCCGACGGAGGAATCCGCGCAGACGCTTCCGGTGTTCCTGCACTCGCTGGTTCTGCCGCTCGTCGCGGAATCGATATCCTCGGCGGACACATCCTGGATCCTGTCCTCGGGGGATTCGCCGCCGCCCATCTGCGCTTTTGCGATCTCCTCGAGTGTATCGACGATGCTGTCGAACTGGCCGGTAATCCCGCGGAGGTCGCCGATCGCTTCAGAGGACTGCTCACCCATACTGGCGTTGAGGCCGTTCACCTCGCTCAGCATCGAATTCATGGTATCGTACAGCCGGTTTCCCGCGCTCCTTGCCGTCTCGCTGACGCCGGACATCTTTATGTCCATGCCGGCAAGGCGGTCCAGGACTCCGGAGAGGTCCCTGTCAATGTCCGGCATGGCGGATACCTTGTGGATGAGGCTCTGGAATGCGCCGCGGATACCGGTATCGTCCAGTGAGGGGAGGCTCACTGCGTATCCGGAGAGGACACGGCTGATATCGGCAAAGGCTGTGACAATGGTGTTCAGGTCCGCCGTGATCTCAGAGATGACGGGCATGGCCTTGTCCATCCAGTCCCGAACGGCGTCCTGATTCTGCACAGCCTCGTCGCGGATTCCCTTGAGTCTGTCCACCGCGGAGTCGATGCTGATGCAGGCGTTTTCGATCTTTGTTACGTCATCCCTGAGTCTCGTCTTGTCATTCTCGCCGAGAGGACTGTCCGAATCGTCCGTGCTGCCGATGTATTCGTCGAGCTCCTGCCGAAGGCTCCTGCTGCCCTCACCGCTCCCATAGACAATCTTTTCAATGCCGCCCTGTGCGCCTTCCACGATACTGATCACGCGGGTCAGCTCTCCTGCCGTGGGTGTGCCCGGGTCCTTCTGCTGCGCTGCGTCTGTATTTCCGACGGCGCCTTCCTCGCCCTCCTGTGAAGGCTTGGTTCCGGCCGGATCCAGGTCCGGGGTTCTCTCTTTTATAATCGCAAGAAGGCTGTCCTCTTCCTCTTCGATCTGTCTTATCATTTCGCCGGCGGCCTCGCGGACCAGTCTTGCGTCCTGATAGAACGGGCTGTCCTGCGCCGCACCGCCTTCTGGTCCATTGACGCCGAGGATGGTCTGTATCTCCTGTGCGGCCTCCGACATTTTGCGGTATCCGGAGCGGATGTCCCGGTAGGCGTCTGTCACGTCCTTTGTACTCGCGGTGTCGATCTCCGGGCCGCCAAGGACGATGTTTTCAAGGTTTTTGTCCGCGCCGGAGATAAGGTCGAGCCCTTCGCGGAATTTCTTCAGGGCGCTCCGGAGCGTCTCCTTGTCCTCATCGGAAAGGGATGCGTCGTCCAAAATAATGTCAATTCTTTTTTCGAGCGAGGAGACCTGCTCCTCCATATCCCTGATATAATTCCCGATTTCACGGGTTACGCCGGAGAGCACCGAAAGGCTCTCCTGAATGGTCTGTCCCGCCGCATTGACTCTGCCGGCAGCGCTTTGGACGGCGGAGTCGGCCTCATCGGAAAGAACCTTTATGCTGTCCTTCGCGCTGCCCGCAAGGTTTGAAAGTCTCCCGAGCCTTGCGTTGGTATCGCTCCTGTAGAACTGGGCGGAATCGATGGCGCTGTTGATCCTTCCGTCCAGCACGTCCAGCTTTTCATCGAGGTCGCCCAGAAGGCTCTTGGAAAAGTCCATCTCAAGGAACGGCTGGAGCTGTCCCGCGATCCCGCCGACGTCCTTTCTTCCGAGGATTTTCCCCTCATTTGTGCAGTCTCTGATAAAGCCGGAGGATCTGCCGGCGATGCCGCCGGTGTTGTAGCCGACATGTTCATAGCCGATGTCTCCCGCGTTGATGCAGGAGGTGATCATTCCGGACGAGATGCCGGCAATTCCGCCGGAGTCTGTCCTCGCGTCGATGTTCTCCGGATTGTTAAGCTTTCCGGTCATGAGTATGTTCTCGATCGTGCTGGTCAGCTGGTCGGTCGTGAAGGGAACGTCGCGATAGACGGTATTGACCATGGCTCCGTTCTTGCAGGAGGTGATCACGCCCTCGTTGTAGCCGGCGATGCCGCCGGTGTAGGAATCTCCCTGAACCGAGCCCTCCGACGAGCAGGAGCGGATTTCTCCGGTCTGCATGTTCCTGCCGGCAATGCCGCCCGCCTCCGCATGCGCGCTGACGGTGCCGTTGAAGGTGCAGTCCTCGATGAGGCCGTAATTGCTGCCCGCGATGCCGCCGAGCCTTGTCTGGATGCCGGCAGGCTTAACCGCGCCGCTGACCTTAAGCCCCCTCACGGTCCCGTTCTCGCGGATCGTCCCGAAAAGCCCTGTCCCTGCGTCATAACCGTCGATGACGAAGCCGCTGATAGTGTGACCGCCGCCCTCGAAGTTTCCTCCGAAGGACCGGATGACCACACTCTCTCCCGGCCTGAAGGCAAGGTCGGTATCGAGATACACGGTCTTTCCCTCGGACCACGCATCGTACCGGCAGTTCTGCGCGAAGGCGATGTAGTCCTCCAGGCTCCGTATATGCACCACGGCGTCCGTCCCCGCAGCATCCGGACTCACAGCATCCGTAACGGCTGTGGTTTCCATATCTTCTATAACGGCTGCGGTTTCCGTATTCTCCTCTGCCGCGTATACCGGCATGGACAGAAGCTCCGCGCCGGATCCTGCGATAAGTATCGCGGCCGCAGCAGTCAGTGCAGCCGCCTTTATCTGTATCTTTCTTTTTATCATTTTCCCGCTCTTTAAATATTGTAAAACTCTATGCCGGCATCCCTGCCCGGGGCCGTCGTCTCTGTATCATCTCTGCCCGGAGCTGCCGTCTCTGTATCGTCCGTGTTTACCCCGATCAGCTTTCTGTCCTCACCGGATCCGTCCGCAGGGCCTGCGTTCTCGATGCTGCCGGAGACGATCACTGCCTTGACGTCGCCTCTTACCACGGCGTTCATGGTGCCGATCACGGTGCCGTTTACAGTGCCCCGGATTGTCCCGTTGACGAGGATGGTTCCGCTCTCCTCGCGCATGTGGATCGGCCGGCTGATGTCGAAGGCTGTCTTCTGGATGATTCTGTCGCCGATCAGAAGAATCTGCGGCAGGACGAACATAACCAGGATAACGGAGATCGTCGTTCCTCTTCCAAGGCACTCTCCGATGCCGACGATGCAGGGCTCGGAGGTCATCCTGCCGATCGCAAAGCCGGAGAGGATCATCATTGTCCCAGAGGTCACGATGGTCGGGAAGGCAAAGTTCAGCGCCTCGATGATCGACTCCTTTCTGCCGCTTGTTTTCCTCACCTCGACGTATCTGCTGGATATGACGATCGCGTAGTCGATGTTCGCGCCCATCTGGATGGAGCTGACGATCAGGTAGCCCATGAAGAAGAGGTTCCGGTGCATGATTGTCGGCCAGGAAAAGTTGATAAAGATGGCACCCTCGATAATCGCAATCAGCAGCACCGGCATTCCGGCGGATTTAAAGGTAAACAGCAGGATGACGAGTACGAACAGGACGGAGACGATGCTGACGATGATGTTATCCTTTTCAAAGGAGGTCTTCAGGTCCATCTCGCTGGTCGACTGACCCACCACATAGACGCTCTCACCCTCGTAATAGTTCGAGGCAATCCTGTGGATCTCATCCAGAAAGTCGAAGGTCTCCTGGCTTTCCTCGGGAAGATCCAGATAGACCAGAATCCGGTCGTAATTATCACCCTCGAGCTGGTTTCTTCCGAAGCGGATCTTTTCGGACGCGCTCTGCAGCATATCGACAGTATCTTCATCCAGATTTACGTAGCCCTCATCCACCTTCTCACTGAGGAACAGGAACATATCCATCAGCGGTATCCTGTAGTTCTGCGTTCCGCCGATGATTCTTCCGTACTCGCCCTGCTGCGCAGCATAAGCGCTGTAGAGAAGTTCAATGAGCTCGTAATCCATGTTCGTGAGCTCGGAGAACTGCCGCGGGGTGAGATCATCCGTCAGAGTATATCCTCCGAGCGCCTCGGTGTTGGCAAGGCCCTGGCAATACCTGACCTCGCTCCTGCCCTCGAGTGAACGGATCAGTCTTGCCTCCGTGCGGTAGCTGTGGCCGGGGACGACGATGGCGGCAAAGTTATCCTTGCCGAAATTATCGCCTATCATGTTGTCCGCGATCTGTGTGTCGTTGAGGATCGGCGTGGACAGCGTGGAATAGCCGTAGACATAGGGGCACTGCTGGGAGAGCACGGCAGCTCCGGCGAACAGGACCGCGAAAAGGATCGGCATGACATGTCTTGTCGCATAGGCGAATTTTCCGACCGCAGTGATCTTCGGCAGAAGATTCCGGTGCTTTGTTTTCTCCATGATTCCGGAAAATATGACGATCAGGCCCGGCATCAGGGTAAACACGGTCAGAAGGCTTAACAGAATGGCCTTGATCAGGATTGTGCCCATGTCCTGTCCGATTCTGAACTGCATGAAGACCAGGGCGAACAGGCCGGATATGGTCGTCAGGGAACTCGACATGATCTCGGGAATGGATTTGGAGAGGGACAGGATAACCGCGTCCCTGACATCGTGTGTCTCCAGGTCTTCCTTATAATGGTTGATCAGGATGATCGCGTAGTCTACAGACAATGCGAGCTGAAGAATTGAGGAGACGGAGTTGGACACAAACGAGATCGTTCCGAAGAGGAAGTTGGTTCCGCTGTTCAGGACCATGGAGATCAGGAATGTCAGGCCCAGAACCGGGACCTCGCCGAAGGATCCGCTTGTCAGCGTAAGAACCAGGACGACCACGACGGCAACCAGGGCAATGATCGTCTTCATTTCCTCAGCGATGATTTCCGCCTGCTGGTTTCCCAGTGTCGTTGAGATGTACAGGTCATAGGAGGAAAGCTCGTCCTTTACTGCCTGCAGGGCTTCGAGCGCCCTGTCGTCGTTTTCGTCATAGCGGAAGGTGACATTAAAGAGGGCGCTTCCGTTGTTGTAGTGTCTTACAAACTCATCTTCAGGAACATCGGGGTCGGTAAAGTCGACGCTCTGTACGCCGTCCGTTTTCTCAATGACGCTCTTTATCTCCTCTGCCTCGTCAAAGGTTACGTTCGCGGCCATCACCTTCGCGCTTCCGTAGGTGATGAACTCTCGCTCCATCAGATCCATGCCCTGCCGGGTCTGGGTCTCCTCGCTCAGATATTTTGAGATATCATTTTCTACGCCGGTCCAGTTTCTTGAAAAGAATGAAAAGAGGATTGCTATGATATACAAAAGGAAAAAGAGCATCCTCTTGTCCACGATAAAGGATGCGATTTTAATCATAACTGAGCTGCCGGTTGTCCGTGCAGCCTGTCTGTCTTCGCCCATGGTCCTTCCCTCCCATAAGCCGTCTTTATAATTTGTTTCGATGGCCTGAATATCTTAATTATAACAGCAAAATTTATCACTCATCGGGGGAGAAAAAAACGGACATTTGAATAAAAATGGGAAAAAATGCGGAAAAAAGCCGGTCCCCGCTGAACGGGAACCGGCTTCCTGTACGAATTATTGCTATTGAATCGGTGCTGAAGCTCTATTAAAGCTCTGCGGCTTATGCCTTTACAAAGGCACGAACCTTTGCAGCGATGCCCTTGCCGTCAAGGCCGTATTTCTCAACGAGCTGTCCTGCGGTTCCGGACTCGCCGAAGCGGTCTTCGATACCGATCCTGCACATCTTTACGGGGCACTTCTCGGAGAGAACCTCAGCGACCGCGCCGCCGAGACCGCCGATGATGCTGTGCTCTTCCGCTGTAACGACCTTTCCGGTCTTCTGTGCGGAAGCGATCAGGATCTCCTCGTCGATGGGCTTGATCGTGCAGATGTTGATAACCTCAGCGTCAATACCCTCGCCCTTTAAGGCCTCGGCTGCATCCAGTGCGGATGCGACGCAGATGCCGGTCGCGACGATGGTGACGTCCTTACCTTCCTTAACAACGCTGCCCTTGCCGATCTCAAACTTCATGTCCGGATCATTGAATACCGGAACAGCATATCTTCCGAAGCGCATGTAGACGGGTCCGACATATTCCGCGGCTGCCTTTACTGCTGCTCTTGCCTCGATATCATCGGAGGGGTTCAGGACAACCATGCCCGGAATTGTGCGCATCAGGGCCATATCCTCATTGCACTGGTGGCTCGCGCCGTCCTCACCGACGGTGATGCCCGCGTGGGTCGCACCGATCTTGACGTTCAGGTGAGGGTAGCCGATGGAGTTGCGCACCTGCTCGTAGGCTCTGCCTGCGGCAAACATTGCGAAGGTGCTGGCAAAGGGAATCTTGCCGGCAGCCGCAAGACCCGCGGCGATGCCCATCATATTGCCCTCTGCGATTCCGCAGTCATAGAAGCGCTCGGGGAACTGTTTTGCAAAATAGCATGTCCTGGTGGATTCTTTCAGATCGGCGTCCAGCACAACGATATTGGAATTGACGGCGCCGAGCTCTTCGAGTGCGTGGCCGTAGCTTTCGCGTGTTGCAACTTTCTTAATATCTCCCATGTCAATTATCTCCTTACTATTCATTAAGGCTCCGGTCCGTGCTCCGGCTTATGCCTCAAGCGCCGCGCCGATTGCGTCCAGGTCCTCCATGGCCGTTGCATACTGCTCGTCGTTGGGTGCCTTGCCGTGCCAGCCGGCGTTGTTCTCCATGTAGGATACGCCCTTGCCCTTGGTCGTCGCCGCGATGATTGCGGTCGGCATGCCCTTGGTGTTCCTGGCCTCTGCGAAAGCAGCGCGGATCTGGTCGAAATCATGTCCGTCGATGCAGATTACATGGAAATTGAATGCTTCGAACTTCTTGTCGATCGGCTTGGGGTTATTGACATCTTCGATATTGCCGTCGATCTGGAGGTTGTTGTTGTCCACGATGACAACCAGGTTGTCGAGCTTCTTTGCTCCCGCGAACATGGCAGCTTCCCAAACCTGTCCTTCTTCAAGCTCGCCATCGCCAAGAAGCGTATAAACGCGGTAGTCCTTCTTGTCGATCTTTGCTGCAAGAGCCATGCCGCAGGCTGCGGAGATTCCCTGTCCGAGAGAACCGCTGCTCATGTCAAGGCCGGGCAGGTACTGCATGGAGGGATGTCCCTGGAGTCTTGCTCCGAGATGACGGAAGGTCTTGAGTTCCTCAACCGGAAGGTAGCCCTTCTGTGCCATGACCGAATAGAGGGCGGGCGCCGTGTGTCCCTTGGAGAGAACGAATCTGTCTCTGTCGGGATCGTCGGGCTTTGCAGGATCGACATTCATCTCCTCGAAGAAGAGGAAGGTGTCGATGTCCGTTGCTGATAACGATCCGCCGGGATGTCCTGCCTGTGCGGAATAGACAGCCGTGACAACACCCTTGCGAACTTCATTGGCGATTTTTTTCAGTGCTAAATTGTCCATTTCAACCCTTTCACTTTCTGTTAATACAACCGCTCCCTGTCGGATCATTCTCCTTATACGGATAAGCTGCCGGCAGTATGAACCCTGCCGGCAGCAAGCTGATCAGACCAGAACTATTATATCTTAATTTCCCTGTCCGTAATATGCATTTTCACCATGTTTTCTGAAATAGTGCTTGTCCTGCAGGCACTGGGGAGCCGGAGCGACCTTCGGGTTAATTACCTCTGTCCAGTACGCCATCTTTGCGCACTCCTCGAGTACGACCGCGCTGTGGACCGCATCCTCCGGGTTCTTGCCCCACGCGAAGGGGCCATGGTTCTTGCACAGGCATGCGGAAACAGCCTCGACATCCTTGCCGAGTCTTGCGAATTCGTTGACAATCAGGTGGCCTGTGTTCTCTTCATAGGCGTCCTCGATCTCCTCTGCGGTAAGGCAGCGGAGGCAGGGAACGGGTCCGTAGTAGTAGTCCGCGTGTGTCGTGCCGTAGCAGGGGATGTCTCTTCCCGCCTGCGCCCAGCTGGTCGCATAGGGGGAATGTGTGTGGACGATACCGCCGATGTTCGGCCATGCCTTGTAAAGCTCTAAGTGAGTTGCTGTATCGGAAGAGGGATTGAGCTTTCCTTCAACGACCTTTCCGTTCAGGTCGACGACAACCATGTCATCGGGAGAAAGCCTGTCATATTCAACGCCGCTGGGCTTGATGACAAACAGGCCGCTCTCTTTGTCGATTCCGGAAACATTGCCCCATGTAAATGTGACAAGGCCGTACTTCGGAAGCAGCATATTCGCTTCGTATACTTCTTTCTTCAGTTGCTCAAGCATGATTTAAATCTCCTCCTTTATACTTTCAGATATGCTCCGCGGCTTCTTCAATCTTTGCGCGAAGGAATACAGCGGCATCGGATATCGTCTTTACATAATCCTGGCCCTTCTGGTACCAGAATTCGCCCGTAAACATCCTGACGCCCATGTGGAGCGCCGCCTCGATGCAGCGGACATATTCGGTGTGGCCTTCGGGATCTCCGAAATTCATGTCTCTGTAGAGTCCGGGCTTTGTCTCCTTGAGATGCACCGCAAAGGTGTGTCCTTCTCCGAGGAGCATGTCCGCAACGACATCATTTCCGTAAATCACGGAAGCATTCTTCAGGTTGCCGATATCCGGGTAGACACCGAGCCAGGGAGAACCCACTTTCTTTACATACTCCATGGATTTCTCAACGGTATCCATGAAGGGTGTTTCCATTGTCTCAAAGGCAAGGACTACTCCGCTTCCGGCCGCCATCTCCGCTGCCCTGCACAGGTTTTCCAGAAACCATGCGCGGGTATCGGCATCTCCTTCCTCATAGTATACATCATAACCTGCGAGCTGAATGACGGAAATTCCGGTATTTACGGAAAACCGGATGGCCTTTTCCATGATCTCAAGAGACTTTTCTCTCACCGCAGGATCATGGGAGCCGAAGGGGTATTTTCTGTGTCCGGACAGGCACATGGTAAGGAGCGGCGTTCCCATGGAGCGGGAAATATGGCCGAGCTCTCTTTGTTTTGCCTCGTCCCAGTCAAGACGCTCCTGTCTCCAGTCCGTCTCGTCGATGCTAATCTCCAGCCGGTCAAACCCGCATTCCCTTGTGATGGTGAACATCTTAGGGAAATCGAAGCCGACCGGGATGGCCTTTTCGTAAAGTCCGAGTGAATATTTCATATATCTTTGTCTCCGTATCTTTCCCGACCTGTTCAGTCGCACAGTGTATAGAGAGCAACCTCGTCCGTCTCGCGGTTGGAGGCGATGATCATGTCCTTGTCGCCGTCCTTATAGTACATGCAGTTTGCGGGGCCCGCGCCATGGTCGAGGATGTCCCTGACATATTCCGAGCCGTTCCAGGTCAGTGCAAAAAGCTCTCTGTCTTCCTCGCGGTTGCCGATAAAGGCGGTTTCCTTTCCACCGACCTTCGCTCCCCAGATGGCGTGCAGGAAAGGCATCTTCTTGTCGCAGGTGTAGACACATTCGAATTTGCCGCCGTTATCCTTGTAGACGGAAAGCGTATCGCCGTGGAAGGGCGAGAGGATCAGAAGCTCGCGGACGCCGTCGCCGTCATAGTCCTGGTAGAGCATGTCGCTGGCGGGAACGTCGATGAGCTGCTCCGCTCCCCACTCTCCGCCTTCCTCGGCGGGCGGTGTGATCTTATAGACGCCGTTCTGTGTTCCAACAAGGACGAAGGTATAGCCGTCCTCTTCGCATCTGCAGAAACCGTGGTTCTTGTACAGGCCGCTGACAAGAGGGGTAAGGGCCAGCTGGTTGTCCGCGCTGTATTCACGGATGTTCTCCGGAAGGGGAGCGATCCAGATTCTTCCGGGGCAGGTCCAGTCGTTCTTGAACGCGTGCGCAGACTTCAGCGAGCAGGCGACCAGATAGTATTTTCCGTTTCTCTGTACGATTCCGAAGCGGTGCACGAAGGGAAGGTCACAGAGCACATGGCAGACCCACGCGCCGTTTTCTCTTGTGTAGTAGACGATCTTTGCCTTTGCGGAGTCGTTGGGTGAATAAAACTCCTGGGTTGCCATCATGATGGGATCGTCGTCTGTGCTGAGGGGATACTGCAGGAGGGTCATGACGCCTCCCGGGCCTTCCCAGAGTGTATCAATCTTCTCTCCGTCCATATTGAATATATAGCAGGGATCATGCTTTTCTGCGGCACAGATCAGGTGGCGCTCACCGTCGTAATCAAATTCGGCAACAGCGTAGCACTTGTTCAGATTCGCTATAACTTTCTTCTGCGCTTTCATGGAATTCCTCCTGAATTGTTTCTTTCATTATATCAGTTGAACAGGCCGCCAAAATATGCTTTTGACGGCCTGTACGGTGCGGTTTATTCGGTCTGAAATACAGGCCTTCCTATTACAGAACCGAGCGGAACGGGACGTTCGGCTCATGCTCGAAGCAGTCGTGGAAGCCCCTGTCGTGGTGATATGCCATGCGGTCCTTGTCATCCGGATATACATAGTGTCCGCCGACTTCCCAGAAGAAGGGATGGAACTTGTAATCCAGTCTGTCTTTTCTCATTTCCCAGAGAACCTTGATCTCGTTGACGTCTGCCTGGAAGTTTGTCCAAACATCGTGATGGATCGGGATGACAACCTTGCAGTTCAGGGCTTCCGCCATGCGAAGGACGTCTGTTGCTTCCATCTTGTCCTGGATACCGACGGGGTTCAGGCCGTAGGCAGCGGTCGCGACATCAATGTCGTAGTCCTTGCCGTGCTTTGCGAAGTAGATGGAATAGTGAGAGTCGCCGCTGTGGTAGATGTTGCCGCCGGGAGTCTTAATAATATAGTTGACTGCCTTCTCATCCATGTCCGTAGGGCACTTTCCGTACAGCTCTTCTCTGTCGGGGCCTGTGGAATCCGTGGTAACAATGCAGGTTCTGTCAAAGGAATCAACGGCAATAATTTCAATATCCTTAATCTTAATGTGGTCGCCGGGCTTTACGACGATGCAGCGGTCTTCCGGAACGCCCCATTTTACCCAGTAGTCAACGCACTTCTGCGCGCCGATGAAGGGAACCGGGATCTCGTTGCCGTCAGCGTCTGTCGTTGTCATGTTGCTGTTGACGACATGGGCGGCGAGCTCCGCGCTCATATGATCCTGATGATAATGAGTTGCCAGGACCGCATCCAGGTGATTGATTGAGAAAGGATCGATCACAAACGGAACATTGCGCAGATTGGGCTGCATGGCGCGTACGCCGGCCATATTCGCCATCTGGTGGCCTACCTTCATGAAGCCGTCGCCGTGTGTGCGTTTGCCGTTTCCTGCCCAGAGGTCAACCGTAATGTTGGCGCCGCCGGGAGTCTTGAACCACATGCCGACGCAGCCGAGCCACCACATGGCCACGGTACCGGGCTTTACATCCCATCCCTCGATCTCTTCAGTCAGCCATGTACCCCATTCCGGGAATGTGCTCATGACCCATTTTTCCCTAGTCATTTCACTGATTTTGCTCATTCTTCCTCCTTATGAAACGATCATTAAAACGAACATTGTAAAAATCAATGCCTCCCGGCTCTTTCTCCGGCATTCCTGCCGCGCGGGATGAAAGTTTGTGCAACTTTCTCTAATATAATAAACACACATACGATATCCGGTCAATATTGAATATGCAGAAAACTCTGCTGTCATTACGAATGCACACTTTTCATCACTTTTTACAAATAATCCGCACATAAAACCGCTCATTCGCGGCCGTCCTCCTCTGAACATGCCTGTTTTAAGCCGTTTTCTTCACTTTTCACCCGTTGTGAAAATGACGAAATTATGTTAGATTCACATGTTTTCCGCTTTCGAACGCACAAAAAAGCAATTGCTTTTCAACCGCTTGTGTCATAGGATATTCTCCAAAGGAGGTTTCGCTATGGCAACTGTTTTACAAACAATCGTCGAGAAAAAGCACTATCGCTTTATCGACGGTGAAGGCGTCACCTGGCAGGAGGCAGTCCGACTGTCTGCCGAATCTCTTGTTGAGGACGGAAGCGTCAGCAGTGATTACTACAAACAGATCATCGCCTGCATCGAGAAGTATGGTCCGTATGTAGTATTTGATCACAATGTCGCAATGCCGCATACGACAGAGAACGCCACGGGCGCTTTCAAAACCGGCATCGGGTTCATGGTTTCCGAAAAGATGATTGATTTCGGCGTGGACGAGGACGGTGAGAAGAAGGAGGCCAATCTGTTCTTCACTCTCTCATCCGTCAACCCGGACGAGCACATGAACAACATTCAGCAGCTCTCGAATATTTTCATGAATGACGATCTGCTGGACGCGCTCGCAGCGGCCAGGACGCCGGAGGATATTCTCGCAGCGGAAGCTAAATATCCGTGCGAGGAGGAATAAGATAAGATTCATTATCTTATGAAGAGGTAAAGGAGAAAAGGGAAAATGTCAATCTTAAGCGCAATCTGGAGTTTCTTTGCGACTTACATTCTGCAAAAGGCTCCCTACATGGTAGGTTTCCTGACCCTTCTGGGCTACTGCCTGATGGGAAAGAAATGGTATGACACACTTGCCGGCACACTGAAGGCCATCATCGGTATGCTGATCCTGAATGCAGGTTCCGGCGGACTGACAAGCAACTTCCGTCCGATCCTTGCGGGTCTGAAGGACAGATTCAACCTGACCGCTGCCGTCATCGACCCCTACTACGGCCAGAACGCCGTTACAGCCGGTGTCGAAGAGGTATTCGGAAAGGGCTTTTCGCAGGTTATGACGCTGCTGCTGATCGCATTCATCGTCAATATCCTGCTGGTACGTTTCAACAAGATTACAAAATGCCGCACGCTGTTCACGACGGGCCACGTCCAGGTCCAGCAGGCCGCCACGGCTTACTGGCTGATCCTGTTCGCGCTGCCTTCACTGCGTGACAATAACGTCGCGCTGATGATCGTCATGTCCGTCATCCTCGGCGCTTACTGGGCTGTCGGCTCCAACCTCACCGTAAAGCCCATGCAGGAGCTGACAGAGGGCGCGGGCTTTGCCATCGCTCACCAGCAGATGTTCGGTATCCGTCTCGGCTCCTTCCTTGCTGAGAAGCTCTTCGGCGACAAGGGCGGCAAGCGCAAGGTCAAGAAGGTCGGCGAGATGGAAATGCCCGGCTTCTTCTCAATCTTTAATGAGAACATGGTTTGTACCGCTATCCTGATGACCGTATTCTTCGGCATCATCATGGCGATCATCGGAAAGCCTTTCTTCGTTGCTTCCGGCGCTACAAAGGAAACCGAGAACTTCGCTTTCTACATTTTCAACACATCCCTGCAGTTCGCGGTTTATCTTGCAATCCTGCAGCTCGGCGTCCGCACATTCGTTACTGAGCTGACCGCTTCCTTCCAGGGAATTGCAGACAAGCTCCTTCCTTCGTCCGTACCCGGCGTCGACTGCGCAGTCTGCTACGGCTTCGGCGATTCCAACGCTGTTACCTTCGGTTTCCTTGCAGGTCTGACAGGTCAGATCATTGCTATCCTTGCTCTGATCGTTATGGGTTCTCCCACCATCATCATCTGCGGATTCGTTCCGGTATTCTTCGACAACGCCACCATCGGTCTGGTTGCGAACGAAAAGGGCGGCCTCAAGGCCTGCCTTGTCATCCCGTTCTGCTCCGGTCTGATCCAGGTCTTCGGCGCTGCTCTGATCTCCGGATGGGTTGGTCTTGCGGATTACGGCGGATATCTCGGAATGTTCGACTGGGATACCGTATGGCCCATGTTCACAGTCGCTATGCACTATCTCGGCTATGTCGGCGTTGCCCTTGTCGTTATCGTACTGCTGGCAATCCCGCAGATCGAGTACCGCATGGATCCCGAGGGATATTTCCTTATCACCGAGGATTACGATGCCTATGTTGAGCACAAGGCAAAGAAAGCCGGAAAGGCTGCATAAGCACATCCCGGAAGGTGTTCTTAAAGGCATTTGCGTGTTATAGTATTAAATATCCGGCGCGGCCGGGACGCGAAGCGTCTCCGGCCGCTGCAGCGAGGGACGCACAATGTCCCAGGCATGTAAGTGCCGCATATTTACTTGATTTCAGTCATATGGAGGTATATCATGGCACAGCTTGATGGAAAAAGGTTACTCGCGTGCTGCGCAAATGGCGCAGGCTCTTCTCTTATGATGGAGAACGCTATCAAAAAGGTTCTGAAGAAATATGACATTAAGCCCGGCGAACTGCGTCACTGCGCAGTATCCGAAGGCAAGAGCGCTGCCCGCAACTATGACGTTGTTTTCTGCGCACGCACCTTTGTTAAGAATTTTGAAGATGTCACAAAGAACGGTACCGTACTGATTCCTCTTAAGAACGTTATGTCCGACAAGGAGATCGAGGCTGGTCTTAAGGAAGCCGGTCTTCTTGACTGATGAACTGATCATTGCCGGGACGGCGCTTCAAAAGCGCCCGGCAGGATGATAGGATCACATAAGCAGAGCACGGGTCACGGACAGCCGTCATCAGGCAGCTGTAATCCCCGTGCTCTTTTGTATAGCCCGGGTCTGGATGTATGATCAAAGCAGTAATTCTCGATATAGACGGAACACTTTACGATTACAAAAGCGGAAATAAGGCAGCGCTCGCAGCACTTGCGGGCTATGCAAAAGAGCACTTCGGATGGACACAGGAAGAGTTCATGCAGCGCCATCAGCGCGCCTTTGATACAATGAAAAAGCGTATCGGAATGGGTCTTGCGGCCGTACACAACCGGATGATCCGCTACCAGCTCATACTGGAGCAGGCATCTCTTCCGCTTTATCCGCACGCCCTTACCATGTACAATACCTACTGGGACACACTGATCCGTGTATCCTCTCCCTTCCCCGGAGAGGTTCAGGCCATGCGCGCCTTAAAAGAGGCGGGCTATACGGTCGGGATCGGAACGAATATGACAGCGCATATCCAGTTCCGGAAGCTGACAAGCCTGGGGATTCTTCCTTACACGGATTTTGTCGTATCGAGCGAGGAAGCCTGCGCGGAAAAGCCGGCTGCTGCGCTCTTTGACCTGTGCGTCGAAAAGGCAGGATGCAGCGCCGGTGAGTGCGCTTTTGTCGGGGACAGCCTCGAGGGAGATGCCCTCGGAGCGCTTCGTGCAGGACTTGTCCCTTACCTTTTTAATCCCGCGGGGGAGCCCGTAAAGATCCCGGAAGAACATGCCGCGGACATCACTGTTTTTACTGAGTTTTCACAGCTTCCCGGCCTGATTGCCGGAAGGTGACAGGTCAGGAACAGGACAACATTATGAGAACAAACCGCAAAGAAATGGATGCAAGACAGCTCGCCATACTGCGCAGAGTGCGGGATAAGGGCGAAATACGTTCCGAGGATATCGCCCGCGAATACGGCATTTCCATGATGACCGTCCGCAGGGATCTCCAGATGCTGGAGGAGCAGGGGCTTCTTCACAGGACCCACGGCGGCGCGCAGTCGATCGAAAATGTCCATATCGGGAGGGATATCAGTTCCGATATCCTGGCCTGCAGGGAGCAGATTTCCCGCTTCGCAGCCCGGTATGTGGAGAGCGGCGACTCGCTTTTTATCAACGGGAGCCGCACGGCGCTGAATATGCTCAAATATGCGGAGGACAAAAAGGTCTTTGTCTGCACCAACAACGGCTGGGCCATCGGAGCCTCCTATCCGAAGGGCGTACAGATCCGCCTCGTCGGCGGGGAAATCCGCGACCGGGTCATGGTCGGCAATTACACGATGCGCAATCTCCTGGAGATGAACGCCGACAAGACGTTCCTCGGGTGCGCGGCCGTTTACGACGACGGTGAATTCCGCTACGATATTCCCACGGAGATCGGCATCAACGAATCAATGATCGGAAGGACCAGCGGCAGCATCTACATCCTCGCCGATCACACAAAGCTTCATCACCGCGGCGAGCGCAACAATGTCTACGGGAGCTGCACTTACGAAAGACCCGTGACGCTGATAACGGACGACAAATCGGATCCGCAGATCATCGAGCATCTGCGGGAAAAAGGAATTGAGATCGTCATTGTTCCCGTGAGCGGGCAGGAAAGATAACAGGTAATAGTATGATTTCTGAAGCAAAAAAGGCACTTTTTCTCGATCTGGACGGGACACTTCTGACCGATGACAAGAAGATTCCGGAGGGCAACCGGAGAGCGCTGGAGCAGATGCTGGCCGCCGGCCACAGCGTGATCATAACGACGGGGCGCCCTCTTTCGAGCGCTCTTCTCGAGGCCGGGGAGCTCGGCCTTACCGGCGAAGGGTGTTACCTTATCGCTTACAACGGCGGTCTTCTGTACGACACCGCGAACAGGAAGGTCATCTTTGAAAAGACGATCCCCCTCCCTCTCGTATACGACGTATTCGACGAGGCCAATGCCCGCGGTGTCCACATCCAGACCTATGACGATACGGACGTGGTGGTCGAGCCGCGCTGCGACAATGATATTGTCCGCTTCTACTGCGGAAGGATCGGCATGACGCACAGGGTCATCGACGACATTCGGCACCTCGAGAAGGAACCGGTGAAGATGCTCCTGATCGACCTTGAGAGCCGCGACCACACAGAGCCCCTGCGGCAGTGGATCATCGAAAAGCACGGGGGCGACCTCGACGGATTCTTTTCAAGCAGCGCGTATCTGGAAATCGTGAGCAAGGGTCTCGACAAGGGAAGTGCTTTGGAACAGATGGCAGGCCTTCTCCACATTCCAATGGAAAACACGATCTCCGCGGGCGACGCCGAAAATGACGTCCCCATGATCCGTGCGGCGCATCTGGGGTGCGCGGTCGCGAATGCGGTTCCGGAGTGCAAAGCCGTCGCCGACTATATCACGGAAAGAGACAATAACCACGACGCGGTTGCGGAGATCATAGAGAAGTTTATTCTGTAAGAGGCTTTTGCAGGCCGGCGTTTATTTCAGATTGGATTTAAGGACTGTTATGGAGAATTTTTCTCAGTTATTTTTATATATCCCGGGGATCATTATTTTCCTTGTGGGATCCGGCAGAGTCAGGGAATACCTTCGCCTCCGAAGGCCCGGCGCAAAGCGCGGCGCGCAGGTGCAGCGCTGCAATCATGTCCAGAAAAAGGACAAAAACGGGCGCATCACATATGACTATTATGACGTCACCGTAGAATACACCGATCCCGCAACGCACCACAAGGAGCGGCGCGCGGTCAAATCACCCGTCGAATACGCGCCGGGGCAGAGTGTTTCACTCTATGTGGAAAAGGGCAGCTCGGAGCCGGTTCTTGCGGAGTCCCGCGATGAATCCATGTTTAACCCGTGGGTGACCATGGCGGGCGGCGCCCTCCTTATTCTTCTTGCCCTGTTCGAAAACCAGGGAAAAGAGGTCCCCGCAATGTCCTGTCTTGCGCTCGTTCTTGCGGGCGCGGGAATCGCGATGGTCTGGAATTACATTAAGCTTAAAAAGCTCGGGCTTCAGGAAGTGGATGCCGAGATCACGGATGTTTTCAAGCGGCAGATCTCAAAGGAGACAAAGATCCTGCGCGGCTCGAAATTTACCTATTATCCGATTGTCCGTTTTAATGCCGGCGGGAAAGAGAATATCCGGCGCTGTGCCGTCAATTCGAGCAGAGAGGATTCGTTTAAGATCGGTGAAAAGATGAAGCTTTATCTTGACCCGGCTTCGGGAAATGTGCTGGAAAAACACGCCAGCCCGGTTGTCCTGATCACGGGTATCCTGATCGCAGTCAGCGGCATCCTGGCCGGCGCAAGTATTCTTTCGGTGGTACTGTAGTATAAATTATGTCAGTGTAACGGTCCAGAGATTCTCGTAGACCTTTCCGGGCTGCAGACGAATCAGATCCGAGCGGTTCGCAAAGTCTTCGATTACACCGTCTCTTGAAGGGAGCGTAACCCACGGCTCAATGCAGACGTAGGGCGCTTCCTTTTTTACTGCGTGCCAGAAGCCGATGTAAGGCATTCCGGGATAGCTGACCGTAACGCTTCTTGTTCCCTTGTCGGAGCGGATGGCTACGGTGTCGGGCATGTTCTGCAGTACGACCGCGTCATGATCGAAAAGGTCGTGCCTTAACGGAATCTTTGTGCCGTCAACGAGCGGATACGGATGTGTGTGTCCCGTAACGAACACGGTATCGGACATCTCGACCTGGTCTGCCCTGCTGGGTCTTGAAAACTCCAGATAATAGTCCTCGAACGCAAGGCCGTCCTCCATGGGAACCATAAAGCCCGGGTGTGCGCCCAGTCCGAAATACATGGTATCGCCGGATTCGTTGAGTACGCTGTAGAGAACCTCCATCGTGTTCTTCATCAGTGTATAGGTTACGCGGAAGCTGAAGTGGAAGGGATACTGGCTCAGTGTCTTCTCATTGTCCTTCAGCTCAAAGGTGATGCTGCTGTCCGACTGGTCGAGGACAGTAAAGAGGCTCTTCGGGGCAAATCCGTGAATCTCCATCTCATAGGTCTTGCCGTCCAGGCAGTATTTTCCGTCGGTAAATCTTCCTACGAAGGGGAAGAGGTTCGGCCCGTGCTTTGCCCAGAAGGCCGGATCACCGTTCCAGAAATACTCGTGTCCGTCCATGGAAAGGGACTGAATCTCCGCGCCGGTATCGGAAATCACCGCGGTCAGCGTGTCGTTACTGATTGTATAATTCATATGCAGTTCCTCCTTCTGCAAGTTCATTAATGAACAGTTCCATTATTCCACAGCCCTCATGCCGTTTCAAGAAGGCAGGCGCCGAAGGGATTCCTTCTTCATGCGCGCTTCTCGAGCTCCCCGTTCAGCCACCGGACGGCGTCATCGAGGCCCTCCGCCGAGAACGGGAAGTCCTCTTCCTTTATCAGTTCCGGGTCGGTGTGGGCATATCCGTACGGCTCCGGCCATATGCTGGCGCGCAGCATCTCACCCACGCGCTTTTCGGCGGGTTCGAAAATGACATTTGCCAGCGGATTCCTTGCCACTCTGTAGCGCATCCCGTCGCAGGAGCCAAAGTACGCCTGGCCGTATTCATAGTGTGATATCGAAAACAGTTCTTTCCTGTCGATCGGCATCTTCTTTCCTGTCCTTTTCTTTTTGCGGTGTTCATCTGCTTTGCCGCGCAGGCCGGCTGCCTGCTGCACCTTAAGGCTCTCTCATCCGGCGGATCTCTTAAACAGTGTCTCCTTCGCGGAGCAGATCTTGTCCGCGAGCGTCACGACCCACGCGACGCGGGAGGACGGCGCATGAAAGAGCGTCAGCGGCCACATGTGGCTCTCTATCGCTTTTGCGGCATCCGGGCTCAGGCCGAAATCCCTGGCCGCATTCTCTGCGGCGATTTTCGGGTGATGATAGCCGTGGAGGCGGTCGCCGTGCACGTGCCAGTCATACAGATAGTAGTCGTGGAGAAACCCTGCTGCCACCACGTCCTCCTCGGCGGCGCCGACCCGGAGCCTTCGGTTAAGCACAAAGGCCATTCTCGCCACGTCCATGCAATGATCGTAGGTCGTCACTGCCCCGTGCTGGATATATTTCTTCATCTCCTGGGTTCGCGGATCGTCGCGAAGCCTTGCGATCAGCTTCTCGAACTCCTCTTCATCTTTCCTGTTCATCTGCTGTCCCCGCTCCGCTGTCTTTGATTATTGTCTCGCTGTCCTTTGTTACTGACCCGCTGTCCTTTGTGCTCTCCTGAATGTCGCTGCCTGCTGCCGGCTCCCTGTCAGGTGCCTTCTCCGGGCCGCTCTCAGCGGCTGCCGGATACTCTGCCCTGTCTTCGGGATCTCTTAAAACCGCCCTGTCCAGAGGGGATAAAAGCTTCTCTTCCAGCTTATGCATGCGCTCGTACAGAATCAGGGCGAGCGGGCGGTGGATTCCGTTTCGGATCATCCGGATCGCATTGACATGGTGCATATCACGAAGGCCGGGCTTCCAGCCTCTCTTCCGGAGCCGCGCGGTTATTTCCTGCCTGGTCATACCGGCGAATTCCTTTACCTCCGCTACCCTGCCGGCAGCAGCTGCAACCGCTTTCTCCTTTGCCTTTCCGCCTGCGCTGACAGCTGCGGCCGCGATGGCGCGGGGTCCCTGCTGGGCAATCTCCACGCCGGCCTCCAGCCTGTTGTTGAAGTCGTTCTGGATTTCTTCGATCCTGGACAGCAGCCTTGTAAGCGATGATACCGTAAGCGCAAGATCCGCGCCAAGGAGCAGCATAAACAGAAGTGCCAGGAATTCATTTAATACGGGATGCGCTTCCTGATGAAGGCCCGCCACAAGAGGGACAAGAACCCGGACAACCAGGATTCCCGCCGCTCCGAAGCCGCAGGATGTGGGAAGGGAAATCCGTCCGTTCAGATTCAGCGGAACGTCAGAATACTCCCACCACACGGCATGGAAGCATTTTTCCAGAACCCAAGAGGTGACATATTCGAGGATGGCGCTTCCGGCCGCACAGATAAGGAATATTTTCCATAACGGCGCTCCCTGCAGGCCGGCGTTTCCGGCAGAGCCGAAAAGATACATCGCCGCGACCGCGCCGGATCCGTAGATCGGGCAGATGGGACCGAAAAGAAATCCCCGGTTCTGCCAGTGCTTTGTCTTAACCGTGCAGTAGATGCACTCGTAAATCCATCCGATAAAACTAAATGCAATAAAATCGACAAAATATGCGGCTATTGTCATTTCTCCCTCCGCCATGCCGGACTTTTACAAATCACTCCGGCTAATCTATAATCAGGAATACCTCCAACGGTTATGTAAACCCACTGTCAGTATTATAAGAGTATTCGAGGCAATTTCATGTCAGAAGTAAACGCTTCCCACGCAGCCAAAAGCAGCCACACTCACACGCATCCGCACAGCCATCCGGAAGAAACCGGCGCGCACACGCACTCCCATACGCATGATCCGAAGCACATGAAGGCGATCATCAACCGGCTCGCGAGGTCCATCGGGCATCTCGAGCATGTAAAGCATATGCTGGAGGACGAGAGGGACTGCACCGAGGTCCTGATCCAGCTGGCCGCCGTGCGCTCGGAGATCAATAACGCAGGCAAGCTCCTTTTAAAGGAGCATATGGAGCACTGCATCGTGGATGCAATCGCCGAGAATGACACGGACGCGATCGCCAGGATGAACGAAGCAATCGATATGTTCATCAAGTGACAGGCGGCGCGTCCGGTGCCCTGTAAAGCATGGGACCGGACTGCGCCGCTTGGATGCCTGTATTCTGCTGTGCCGGGTTATTACTCCGACTTTGTTCTCTTAAGGCGCGGCTTAAAGCCTGCGTCTTCAAGCGCTTTTACGATTTCCTGCTTGTGCTGCGTTCCGAAGGCTTCGAGCGTTATCACCAGCTCCACGGCCGCGTTGCGGTTGATGGAAGCGAACTGGTTGTGCTCCAGCTTGATAACGTTGCCGTTCTGCTCTGCGATCACATGCGATACGCGGGAGAGCTCGCCCGGTCTGTCCGGCAGAAGTACGGAAACGGTAAAGATCCTGTCCCTTAAAATCAATCCCTGTCTTACAACCGATGACATCGTGATGACGTCCATGTTGCCGCCCGAAAGGACGCAGGCCACCTTTTTGCCCCTGCAGTCGATGTGGCGGAGCGCCGCTACGGACAAAAGTCCGGAGTTCTCGACCACCATTTTGTGATTTTCAACCATATCCAGGAAGGCTTCGACGATTTCCTCGTCCGGTACCGTGACCACCTGATCCAGGTTTTCCTGAAGATAAGGGAAAATATGCTCGCCGGGGGTCTTTACTGCCGTGCCGTCCGCAATGGTATTGACGGTGGGGAGCGTTGTCACCTTACCCGCCTCAAGGGAAGCGGTAAGGCAGGCCGCGCCTGCCGGCTCAACGCCGATCACCTTGATATTGGGCTTTAAAAGCTTTGCCAGTGTCGATACGCCCGTGGCCAGTCCGCCGCCGCCGACCGGAACGATGATGATGTCAACCAGCGGAATCTCGCG
The DNA here is from genome assembly GCA_902796425.1 of uncultured Lachnospiraceae bacterium. Classification (GTDB taxonomy): domain Bacteria; phylum Bacillota; class Clostridia; order Lachnospirales; family Lachnospiraceae; genus CAG-791. The sequence continues at coordinate 21,909 of CADBPC010000101.1, read as the reverse complement.
GATGATCTCCATCGCGATGGTTCCCTGGCCGGTAGCGACCGCGGGATCATCGAAGGGATGGACAAAGGTATAGCCCTTCTCCTCGGCAAGCTTTGCCGCGTACCCTGCCGCCTCGTCATAGACGTCGCCGTAGAGGACAACCTCGGCGCCGAGCGCCTTTGTGCGGTTGACCTTGATCAGCGGGGTTGTCGTCGGCATGACAATGACAGCCTTGACGCCGTACTGCTTTGCCGCGTACGCTACGCCCTGCGCATGGTTTCCCGCGGATGCGGTGATCAGTCCCCTGTCGCGCTCCTCCTGCGAGAGCGTGCTGATCTTATAGTAAGCGCCGCGCACCTTATATGCGCCGGTGCGCTGCATGTTTTCCGGCTTCAGCCAGACTTTTGCGCCTGTCTGCTCGCTGTAGTAATCAGAAAAGACCAGTTCTGTCTTTGCTGTCACCTTATCTACGATTTCACAGGCTCTTTCAAAACTGTCCAATGTCAGTTCGGTCATAGTTACCTCTCTTTATTCTGCTCAGGGCACCGGCTTAAGTTATACCTCTGCGACCGCCTCGATTTCGCAGAAAACATCCTTGGGGAGTCTTGCCACCTCGACGCAGCTCCTGGCCGGCTTTGAGGTAAAGAACTTCTCATAGACGGCGTTGAAGGCCCCGAACTGGTTCATATCGGAAATATAGCAGACGGTCTTTACAACCTTGTCCGCGCTGGTGCCGGCAGCCTCGAGAATTGCGAGGACGTTGCGGCAGCTCTGCTCGGCCTGCTCCTCCACAGTCTTTTTAAGCTCTCCCGTCGCAGGATCGATCGGGATCTGTCCGGATGTGAACAGGAGTCCGTTCGTGACATATGCCTGGGAATAAGGGCCGATCGCTGCGGGTGCATTCGGTGTGCTGATTACTTTCATGGTATTCTCCGTTTCTTCAGTTATTTTTCAGTAGTGTCTTCCGCAATATCTGCGTTCAGTCCAACTATGATAGCACAAAACAGTGCGATTATTATACCACGGACGAATGATTTTGATAGTATTACCGGGCGGCGCCGGGATTTTCATGCAGCATCAGTGCGGCCGTGGTATCCGGGACGAGCTTTCGAAAGGTTCCCGTATCTCCCTCAAGGAGGGCCTTCCTTGCTCCGGACGCGCTGACGGGCTCCCCGTCAAGTTCCAGCCGCGGGATAATGTGGCATTCGATTCCCGCCTTCTCCAGGTCCTGTCTCATCACACGGTTATACAGGTCCGTCACGTGACTGAGCGGCTCTTCTCCTGCAAAGCGGGCAGAAATTCCGTGTGCCCTGGCGATCCGGATAAAAATCTGCATATCGAGTCCGGCCTGGCCGAGGATGACTGCGTCCTCGCCTTTCAGGAAATAACCCGGAAAGGTGGCAAAGGATATCATGTAGGGACCGCAGTCGTGGAGGACGACGTTCGGGATATGGGCCGTGCCTTCCCGGACCATCTGTTTTCTCAGTTTTGCGGGGATCTGACCGGCGTCCTCGCTGACGACAAATACATGCAGAAGATCACACTGCGCGGCTGCGGTCTGCACAAGGAACTGATGCCCCAGGGTAAAGGGGTTTGCGTTCATGACAATGGCTGCCTCCTTCGCGCCGCTTCCTGTCTCCTTCGTTTCCTGCATTTCGCGGGTTTCAAGAGCTTCCTGCGTCTCCCGCGTTTCGCGCCGGACCTTTTCCAGATAGTCCGCAAAGCCCCGCCGCCGGTTTTCCATAAAGACAACGCTTTCCGTCGCCGCAATCTCATAAAAGCCGAGATCCCGGAAATAGACTGCCGACGATGGCTTCGTGTGAAGGAAAAGGTGCGTGCTGCCCCTTAGTGCCTGGACCTGCACGAGGTGGGAGACGATGCGGCTCATAAGGCCCTCTCCCTGATACCGGCTGTCCACGGCAAGGCAGCGGAGCATGTACCTGAAACAGCTCCCCGTCGCAGCAAGGTGTCCCTCTTCGTCGTACAGGCCGCAGATATAATCCAGGTTCGGATCCCTCTTAAGGCCCTCCTTCTCAAGAAGCGCGACCACGCTCTTAAGCGCCGCATTGTCCCCGGGCAATATTTCCGATATATAAAACTCATTCCACATCCGGTTCACCTGCTGTTTCCAAAAGACGCACCATGTAGCACATCGCAAGGAGGTCTGCGCTGCCGCCGGGGGAAATGTTCCGGCGCGTCACCTCCGCATCGAGCTTTTCCAGCTCCTCCCTTGCGGGGTACGGATTGTCCTTAAGAAGGGCTATGATCCTCTCCTGAAGCTCCCGCAGCGATTCCATGCTGCTCCTGTGAATCACGTTGGTGTCCGTATTCCCGGCCATGATGGCAAGAAGCGCTGCGCACCCGGCATCATTTAAGGAAAGCCCCGCGGCGAGCCCCTCAAGGAGTCTCGGGTATCCGGTCTCAAAGACGAGGGGGAAGCCCGCCTCTGCCTCGCCCCGCACTCCCGTGACACTGCACTCACAATAGAGCCTTTCTCCGTATGTCAGAGGCTCCCGCTTTTCGGCTTCCGCGAAGTCCGAAGAGACGATGCCGGCAGCCATATCCGCGCACTCCTTCCTGAGCCTGTCTGCGCTCCAATCGGCGCGGCTCAGGCGTCCCGCGGCGGCGCATAAAACCCCCATGGAGAAGATGGCTCCGCGGTGGGTGTTGACGCCGCCGGTTGCCTGCAGCATCCTCTCTTCGGCAAGCTTTCCTTCCTTCCGTATTTTCTCAAAGGTCACCTTTGCGCTCTCATCCGCCGTCTTCGCACCGGTCAGGGCGCAGGTGTAAAAATACGGATACAGCGCCGCAGTGCTCGAAGCAAAGGTAAACGTATCCATGTCTCTGTGGCTTCCGTTATTAAACCGGTCCACGAGGCCTGGCTTCGGGCTTGTCAGCACCTCATCCAGAATAGCCTCGCAGGCGGAAGAGGCAATTGTCACCGCTCTGTCCTTTGCTGCGGCATCCCGCAGAAGGTCCGCCGTCTTTTGCCGGAGCTCTTCAAGAGAGTGCGCGCGGGAGCGGGCACAGATCTGCGCTCTCTTTCCGCAGATAAGACACTGTCTGTCCGGGAGTCCAAGCTCCGCGCGGCCCGTCTTTTTGCCGTCTTTTGCAAGGACGTCCATGTCATAGAGCCTGCCCGCGGGACTCTCATCCTCTATATCTACCGTTATCCTCTTTACGCGGGCGGGGTCCGCATCAACCAGGTAATAGCAGGTGCCTCCGGTAAACGCCTGCTCCTTTTCCCTGAGCAGGACGGCAATCTTCTCCGCCTTAAGGCGCTCTTCAAGAAGGCGCTCCCCGATCCTCATTCCTTCCCGGATCAGCGCCGAGTCCTTTTCCGGTCCCGCGATATTCATCGTAAAGCTGATAAGAGTCCCCCCGCACCTGTCAAGGAGCTCTCTTTGCCGCACGGCCCTGTGTTCCCTGGCGGCGGATATATCCTGTATGGTCACGTTCATGTCACCCTGCTCCGTATATCTTTCGTCGTTCTCATTATATAATCAATCCCCCGGAGCAGAATACTCTGCCGCCGGGGGATAATGCACCGGTCCTGTCTTCTTATGGGGGTCCGCTTCTGACGCAGTAGTCCAAGAACGCCTATGGCGTTCTTGCCGCGCCGCGCTCGGAACCTGAACGGTTCCTTCCGCTGAGCGCGGCTGCGATCTGCCGGAGGCTTCATGTCAGTCGGGAACTCCCGACTGACGTTAAAACAGGACCAGCATGCATCAGCAAATACTGTAAATCTGATCGAGCAGTGTTCCGTCTCTGTAGAGGACGTCCGCGACGACGCGTTCGCCTCTCTTTACGGAGGCCGGAACTCCGGACAGGTCTTCCGCCTTCTTTTTAAGCGCTTCGAGGCTTGTCACGGGGAGCCTTGCTTCCTTCAGTCTTTCGCGAAGCTCCGCGCCGCGGGGGCTCGCCGGGTTGACGGCAAGTCCGTACTGGGTAACGACAAGGTCGATTGTCTTTCCGGGCGTCGAGATGGTACCCGCGCGGTCCACGATGAGGGGAAGGCGCGCTCTGATCAGGGGCGCTACGATAATCGCAAGCTTTGCGCCTGCCGCGACGTCGGAGTGTCCTCCGGAGCCGCCCATGATAACGCCTTGCGAATTTGTGTGGACGTTGACGTTAAAATCAAGATCCACCTCGGTTGCCCCGAGAATGACCGCATCCAGATGATCGGCTATGCAGCCTCTTTTTCCCGGCGCGGCATAGTGAGACGCCGAGACCTCCTTGTGCCGGGGGTTTGTGCGGATCGATTCCACTGCCTTCAGGTCAAAGCACTGCACATCCATCAGTTCCTCAAAGCAGCCGGCTTCCAGCATGTCCACAAGATAACCGGTGATTCCGCCCATACAGAAGCTCCCGTGAATGTTCTGCCTTAACATGATGTCCTTCAGATACATCGCTGCCGCAAGCGATGCCCCGCCCGCGCCTGTCTGGAACGAGAAGCCGTCCTTTAAAAGGCCCGAGTGCAGGATGCTCTGTGCTGCATAATCCGCGATTTTAAGTCCTACGGGATCTCTGGTTATCCTGGTCGTGCTGGAGACAATTCCCGCCGGATCCCCGATGGAATCCACCGTGACGACGTAGTCCACCTGTGTTTCCGGAATGGAAAAATCACACAGGGGATAAGCGACAAGATTGTCCGTAACAACGATTACCCTGTCCGCGCAGCGCGCATCCGGCATGGCGTAGCCGAGCGAGCCGCAGGCGGATTCTCCGTATTTACCCGTGCAGTTTCCCGCCGCATCGGAGGAAGGCGCCGCGATAACGGCGATATCGATGTGCATCTTCCCGCTCTCGATATCCGCGGGGCGGTGTCCGTGGGAGCGGAATACTGCCTTCTTTTTAAGTCTTCCTTCGCTGATCGCCCTGCCGACATCACCGCCGACATAGTCCGACTCAACTCCGGTTATTGTCTCGTCATCAAACGCTGAAAGGATCGGCGTATGCACCTGGAAAAGCGAGCTTGCGCTCAATGTGATATCATGCACGCCGAGCTCCTGCATTGCCGCTACGGCCATGTTGATCACATGGTCCCCGTTGCGCAGATGGTGGTGGAAGGAGACCGTCATTCCGTCCCTGAGTCCTGCCAGGGCCAGAGCTTCCTTAAGTGAACTGACCAGCTTATTCATCTGCGTCTCCTCCTCTCTCGAAAATCTGTTTTGCCGCATCAACAACAAACTGTGCCCTTGCCACGATCGGCGCGTCGATCATCTTTCCGCGGAAGGAGACAACGCCCTTGCCCTGGATTTTGGCGAGGCGGATGCACTCAAGGACCTGCTCGGCGTATTCGATTTCTTCCCTCGTGGGACTGAATACCGCATTGACCGTATCGATGTGTCTGGGGGAAATAACCAGCTTTCCTCCGAAGCCGAGTCCCTTGGCAAACTGCGCGTCCTTTTCAAGTCCTTCCATGTCATCGACATCGGTAAAGGGTGTGTCGAAGATTTCCACGCCTGCCGCGCGTCCCGCGCAGACCAGCCTTGTGCGGGCATAGAAGATTTCCTGCCCCTCCTTTGTGCGTTTGCAGTGAAGATCCGCCGTGAGGTCCTCGCCGCCAAGGGCCATGCCGATGATCCTCGGCGAGAAGGATGCGATCTCCATCGCGTTTTCAACGCCCATCGCAGTCTCGATAAGCGGAACGAGGCTTATGGGCTTTTCCAGCCCCGCCTTCTGCTCCACGCGCTCCATCTCCTGCGTCAGGGTGCGGAGCATTGCGGCGCCGCTGACCTTTGTCGGCATGACGGCGTCCGGTCTTTCCGGAAGAATCATCGCAAGATCATCCTTCCAGTACTCTGTATCGGTCGCATTGATGCGAACGATCAGAAAGGTATTTCTTTTTGCGTGCCTTCGAAGGTAATTGCGGACAAGGATCCTTGCAGAATCCTTCTCAGCGGGGGAAACCGCGTCCTCCAGATCGAGAATCATTGCATCCGCGCCGAAGGCGTCGCCGTTGATCAGCATGTTCGGCGTATTGCCGGGCAAAAAGGTCAGTGTCCTGATCATGTTGTTTTCCTCCCCTTCAGTCCTGTGCCCGCATGACGGCCGTCTCTACCCTTGCTGCGATAACGCAGTTCATGGCGCCCCTGTCCTGTACATGCACATGGGCAGACTGCACGTCCAGCTCCTTCAGTGTGTCCAGTACAGTGCTGCGAATTTCATCCCCGTACTGCTCCAGCACTACGGAGCTGATCTCCAGCTCGATTCCGTTCTCATGCGGCTCAACTGTCACCAGGCAGTCGCTGGATTCAAGTGTCCCCGCCGCTGCGCTTTTTTCAATAATCATCCGTCACTCCTTTCGCTCCGCGGGGCCCCCGCCCCGCTACTTGCTCATGTAGAGGTGCCTCAAGTGCACTTCCCTGCACCCATGCATTCGTGCAGGCACGATGTATGGGTGCAGGGGAAGAGTATTTTAGGCTTGTAAATCCATTATAATCCGGCACCTATCACAACTGCCAGAATGTTGGCGAGAATAATGACCAGGGCTCCGGGTTATACCGGAACAGATTTCGTGATTCCGTTGTAGTCACGCTCCAGGAGATCTTTTACGCCGCAGGCTGCGGCGGCCTTTGCCATTTCCGCAAGGGCTGTGTCCGGAGCTTCGTTCCTGCAGGCCGCAAAGGCGTCCGCCATCCCGGCGGCTGCGGGCACGGCTTCATTCAGCATGTGTATCAGGACGCGGCTGCTCTCTTCGCATCTGACGTCGGGAGTTTTGTTCGTGATATGCCCGTGGAGGCTCTCATATTTTCCGATCAGGCGAAGGCCCGTAAAAAGGAAGTTCCGCTTCAGGTTCCCCGGGCAGTACAGGATTTTGTGAAAGCCGACAAAGCTCTTCAGTGCCTTCAGGATTGTCTCCTCGCCGGCCTCTGTATAGACACCGGAAATCGCGCGGGCACGGTGAGCGGAGGGGATGAACTTCTCGGTCATCTTCTCTTTTACGGGGTCTCTTCCCAGGGAAGCGATCAGCGCCCGGTCCAGCTCGCCCTCGGTCTCCGCATGGTTTGCGCCGCCCTCTGCCTCATACCGGTTGATCCTCGCGTGAAGGGATGCGTCCAGGGCGAAATGGCAGATTACGCCGCAAAGATATGCATGTGCCGCATCCTTCTCAGCCCCGGAAAGGCCGGAGGATGCGATCCTCTCCATCGCCTGCCTGAAAAAATCCCGGCCGGTCATGTTATGCTTGTCGGTCCCGATCCGCGCGACGGGATCCCCCTTCCGCAGAGGGTTGTAATAAAAGAAAATATCCGGTCCCTGGAGGCCGATGTCGTACAGTCCGCGGTCACTCCGGACCAGCGCCTGTGTCTTCTCCTTAAGCTGTTCCCACACAAGATCGCCGAAATATTGATGTGCAAATGTCGATGGCATATCCGTTCCCTACATCTCTTTGTTTTTTTCGCTTATATAACAGCATATAATTTTAACATAATCATGCCTGAATATCCTTATCCCGCGCTTAATGTGCTATAATATCTGGTTGTAAATAGACTAAGCTTTTCCAGGAGGTAACCATAAAATGGATGTAGTTGAAAGATGTCTGAAATGTGGCATTGTCCCCGTTGTTGTCATTGAGAATGCGGACGATGCCGTAGATACCGCAAAGGCACTCCTCGCCGGCGGAATTGACTGTATGGAAGTAACCATGCGCACAGACGCGGCTCTTGAGTCCGTCCGCCGCATTGCAAAAGAGGTTCCTGAGATGCTGGTCGGCGCAGGCACCGTCCTGAATCTGGATGCCTGCAAGGCTATTCTCGAAGCCGGCGCAAACTTTATCGTTTCCCCCGGTTTTGATCCCGCGACCGTTGATTACTGCGTAGAGAACAACGTTCCGATCCTTCCTGGCGTTGCGACTCCCACCGAGATCATGATGGCTCTTTCCAGGGGCCTTAAGCTCGTCAAGTTCTTCCCCGCGAACATCTACGGCGGCCTGAAGGCCATGAAGGCTCTGTCCGGCCCGTTCGTCGGCCTGAAGTTCCTTCCCACCGGCGGCGTAAACGGCGAGAACATCAAGGAGTATATCGAGGCTCCGTTCATCGCTGCAGTCGGCGGCAGCTGGGTATGCACCAAGGCGGATATCTCTTCGCACAATTATGCGAAGATCACGGAGCTGTCTAAGGCAGCGCGCGACGCGATCGATGAAGTACGCGCTTGACAATCTGAGACATATTCTTTCGTTGATAAAGCGCCGCAGGGTTATTGCGGCGCTTTCCTTTATTGTTCCTTTTTTGCTCATTCTTCTGCTGTACGCACTGCTTAAAATCGTGCCGTTCGGCAACAATACCTTTCTTTTCAACGACATGAAGCGGCAGTATCTGGATTTCTATTCCCACTACCGCCGCGTCCTGACAACGGACGAAAACTTTCTCTACTCGTTCAGCAGCGGGCTTGGCGGAGGGACGCTGGGCCTTTTTGCCTACTATCTGACAAGTCCCCTCCTGATTCCCTTTGTATTTGTGAGCCGTCATCAGCTGCCGGCAGCGATCTCTCTCATGCTGGCGGTAAAGTGCGGCCTGTGCGGCCTGACTGCCTTTATCGCACTCAGTGACCTGTGCGCCCGCAGGCCGGCCACGGAAAAGGCGTCCGGGAAGAAGTCAGGGAAGGGGGCCGGAAAAGCTGCCGGGAAGGGAGCTTCAAAGACGGCGTCCGGGCCGACTCCCGCGATTCTCCTGTTTACAACCGCCTATGCGTTCTCGAGCTATGTGGTCCTGAACCTCCAGAACGCGATGTGGATCGACGTGGTGATCCTCTTTCCCCTGCTGTTTATGCACACGCGGCACTTCCTTAAGGGGGAAAAGGCTTCCGGCGTGAGGTTTATCCTTCTGCTGTTTTTATCCCTGTACTGCAATTATTACATCACCTACATGATCCTGCTGTTCCTGTTTGTCTATGTCCTTCTGTACAGTGAAAACAGGACATCAGTGCTGCGCTGGTGCTGTCTGTGCGCTGTCAGCGCGGGGCTGTCCGCTTTTCTGATGCTGCCGACCTTCCTGTCCCTGATCGGGAGCGGCAAGAACAGCATGGCATACGGAAAGGGGCTCTATTTTCCCTCCCTTTCCCCGAGGGATATCCTTTCCAAAGCGTTCTCCATGAGCTTTGACACGTCCCAGATTTTCGACGGGACGCCGCTCATTTACTGCGGCGTAATGATGTGCTTCCTGTTTACCCTGTACTTTTTCAACTCCGCATTCAGCAGGAAGGAAAAGATAAAAGCTGCGGTCCTCTCCCTCTTTCTCGTCATCAGCTTCAGTGTGCCGGTAATCGATATCGTCTGGCACGCGATGAGCGAGCCGGAGGGCTACCGGTACAGATATTCCTTCATCCTGATCTTCCTGGTGATCTGCTGCTCATACCAGTGCTGGCTGGAGCGGGGAAGCCTCACGAAGAAAAACATCCTTTATTCCTTCCTGATCGTCGCAGCGGTTTCCGCGATCGTCCTGACAGGAAGCTATACCTATCTGGCGGGGCTCAAGAAGCTGGCAAATGTGACGCTCCTTCTCTCTCTGGCGCTCCTTCTGTATATCATTCTGGCGCAGGATTTCCACAAGGGGCCTCTCGCCGGGCTTCTGAAGGACTTTACGGTGCTGGCGTGCCTGTCCCTGACAGTTGTCCACCTGTTCGATCTGTCGGTGAATTTCTACATCACTTACCGGGCGAATTCTCTTCTGGAGCACCAGCAGTCCTTCTTCGATGAGAAGCTTGCCACGGACGGCGCGCTGATTGAGGAAATCAGGGCCAAAGACGGTGATTTTTACAGAATTGAAAACAAGGATCCCCGCTCTGAGAACGACGCGATGCTGTACTGGTACAACGGCGTCAGTGTCTACAGCTCGGAGACGCAGATGCGGCAGAGGGGTTTCTTAAAAAAGCTCGGGTTTAACGAGAACACGTTCTTTGTCGCCTACGGCCCGCACAACACAAAGCTAGTCAACCGGCTTTTCGGCGTGCGGTATCTTTTAGGGGACGGGACTTATGAAAAGGATGACTTTGCCGTGCCGGTTGCTGTCGGCATGCAGGAGTCTCTTCCCGCACTTATTCAGCACTATGAGGAGACTGCAGATGAGAGCAATCCCTTCTCCTTCGCGCAGTCGGTCCTCGGAATGTACACCGGGCATAAGGCCGAGGTCTTCAAGGCTCCGCAGGTCCTTGAGCACCACACGGAGGACTCGGATACGGCTGCTGTCTTTAAGCTCAGGACAGCTGCCGACGGAATGCTGTATTTCTATGCGGTCAATCTGAAAACCTACGAGGATATGATCCTTACGGTGAACGGCGTTACGCTCCCGGATCACTTCGGGAATCTTGCGTGCACAAGGGTCCTGGACCTCGGAAGCTTCCCCGAAGGGAGCGAGGTCACCGTGGAGGTCCGCAACATCACACAGATGCCGGAGGCGGAGGATTTTCTGTTCGTTACGGAGGATCTTAAGAAAGAGGACGCCGTCCTTGGGCCTGCAGCCGCGAACTCCTGTGACATCGAAAAAGTCACCTCCTCGCATCTTTACATTGACGCGCCGGAGGACGTAAAAGCGCTTCTTCTCTCTGTTCCCTACAGTGAGGAATGGGAGGTCAGGATCGACGGCGCTCCCGCAAAAACGCAGCCCCTGTTCGACATGTACACGGGAATTGACCTTCCTTCAGACGGAAAGGCGCATACCGTCGAGCTGACATTTGTCCCTGCCGGGTGGCACGCGGGAATTGTCATCAGCATTCTCTTTGCGGCCGGATTCCTTCTGTATCTTTTCCTGGATAAAACAAACCGCCTTGCGGCGGTTCGTTCGCAGTTCCATGAGAGGATATCTTCTGCCGGCGCAAAGTAAGGCGCCCGGCGGTCTGTCAGCGAAGCGGGACTTCGCGCATGACAACTTTCCCTGTGCCGTCGTGCTCCAGAATGTTGTAGTGGTCAAATCCGCAAAGGAGCGCTGCCCGCGCAGCTTCATCAAAGCATCCGTTCAGGTGCTCCCTCTGGTGGACGTCGGAGCTTATGAAAATCTCTCCCCCGAATTCATGAAGGTTCTTTAGAAGATAATTATTGGGGTAGAATTCCTTTTTTCTTCCCCTGCTCACGGCGCCGGTGTTGAGCTCGAAGGGTACGCCCTGTTTTACCAGATGCTCCATGGCTTCCAGCGCCGGCATATAGTAACGGGGATCGGTCTCGTCGAGAAAATGAAGGCTGTCGTTAAATCTGGTGATCAGGTCAAAATGCCCCACGAAGGTGCAGTGAAGCCTGTCATACACCGTCGCCTCCAGCTCATAGTAAGCCTTTGACATGGCGTAGTAATCATCCGCATAGAATTCATGGCACAGCGCAGCCAGCATTTCTTCCGAGTTGTCCACGGACATCGGGATCTCGCTGTCCACGTCCATAAAATGCGTCGATCCGATGATGTATTCCGCCTGCGGGGCGCAGTCCGGATCATAGAGCGCATCCAGCTCCACTCCCATAAGGATATCCAGCTTTCCCTTAAACTGCTCTTTCAGGAGGCCGATCTGTCTGTAATACTCCTGAATTTCCATATGAATATCGGGGTCCATGTGACCGGAAAAGCCAAGGTGCGTAAAGCCGAGTTCAGCCGCCCTCTGCGCCATTTCCAGAGGCGTGTTTTTCCCGTCGCAGAGGACGGTGTGTGTGTGATAGTTTGCCAGGATTTTCTGCATCGGTTCTTTTTACCCCCTGAGATAGACAAAGCGCTCGCCGGGAACCATGACGTGACATTTTCTGTCGGGATACATGCGGTGCATATAGTCGATCAGGAACGCAGGGTTCTCGCTGTTGGCCGGGAAAAGATCAAAGTGCAGGGGGATCAGGAGATCAGCGCCGATGCCGCCCGCGACGTCCGCGGCCTCCCTGTAGTTCAGGTTCCCGATGCAGTCCCTGTGCTTTCTCTTCCAGTCGCTTCCGTTGATGGGGAGCAGTGCGACATCGATTCCATACGGTGCGAGGTCCTCCACCATGGTGTCCCACTCAACGGTATCGCCGGAGTGATAGAACACCGCGCCGGGGATGCGGATGACAAAGCCCATGTCCTCATAGTCTCCGTTTTCGTCCAGGTGGAATTCGTCGTGCATCGCCCTGACGGGAGTCACCGTGATGCCCTCCTGCAGGCAAATGTCCCTGTTCTCGTGTGCCGGGATGATCCTGCCTTCCGAGACGCCGAGCCCGCAGACCTTCCGCACATGCGGGGCGGGAATAATGAAGCGGGTATTTTCCGCATTCTTTGCTATTTCGCTGACCGTATGGTAATTCAGGTGGTCGCCGTGGTCATGTGAGCAGACCACAAAATCGAACAGATCTGCCTGCGAGGGCTCAAAGGGAACCGGGAAGGACCTTACGTCGCGATCCTCAAGGTAGGGGTCGATCGCAATCAGCGTATTGCCTGTCTTCACCACAATGCCCGCCTGGCCGAGAAACCACAGGGCAGTCATTTTTTCCGGCAGCTTTGTGGTTTTCATCTCATCAAGGAGTTCTTCTCCGCTTTTATACCATCCCTGTAATGCCATATTCTGTCTCCTTCCGCTGCAGATTATTCTCACGTTCGAACCTATGGTAGAATATGAAAAGAAATCATACAAGCTTTTTTCCGGGAGATGACGATGCGTCTTGACAAGCTTCTTTCCGATATGAATATCGGCACAAGAAAAGAGATTAAAACCCTGGTCCGAAAGGGCGAGGTCCTGGTTGACGGCGTTCCCGTTAAGGATCCCGGGGCGGCCGTGAGCGGGAATGAGGTGATTATCTGCCGGGGAAAACAGGTGACCTACAGCCGGCATGAATACTACATGATGAACAAGCCTGCCGGCGTCATCAGCGCGAGCGAGGACCCGAAGCAGGAAACTGTGCTGGACCTGATGCCGGACGATCGCCGAAAGGATCTCTTTCCCGTGGGACGCCTCGACAAGGATACCGTGGGGCTTCTTCTTATTTCCAATGACGGCGATCTTGCGCACCGGCTGCTGTCTCCGAAAAGCCATGTCGACAAGGTCTATTTTGCAAGGGTCGACGGACAGGTTACGCAGGAGGATGTCCGCCTCTTTAAGGAGGGGCTTTTGGTGGACGAGAGCCTGACGGCGCTCCCGGCAGAGCTTGAGATCCGCAGCAGCACTGCCAGGCAGAGCGAGGTCCTCATTACAATCCGGGAGGGGAAATTCCACCAGATCAAGAGGATGTTCCAGGCCGTCGGGAAGGAAGTCACCTATCTGAAGAGACTTTCCATGGGGCCGCTTGTTCTCGATCCGGACCTTGAGGAGGGCGCCTGCAGGCCGCTGACCGAGGCCGAACTGGCCGCTTTGAAGGAGTGCTGAGAGTGCAAAAACTGCTGACACCTGCGCGAAACTGAATTACAATGAATTCAGTGATTTTTCATGTTATCAGGCAGTAAGCAGGATCGCAGAAAGGAAAGGGATATGTCTAAGAAACTGGGAGCTCTTGTTAAAGACGCGCGCGCTGCAAAGGGATTGTCCCAAGCCGCGCTCGCCGGTATGGTTGATGGAATTTCCGCCGCTGATGTGGGAAAAATCGAGCGGGGCGAAAAGGAGCCTGCCGAGGCTGTGGTCCGCCAGATCGCGAAGGCGCTCGGGGTCACACAGGTCTCGCTTGTAAACGCCATGACCTCCGCGGGAAAAGCCGCATCCGGAAAGAAGACCTCCTCGACGACTTCCTCCGGAAAGTCCTCTTCTGCCAAAACTTCTTCGAAGACTTCTTCAAAGAAGACATCCTCAAAGACGCAGGAGGCCGAGCTGAAGCTCACCGCCACGGAAAAGAAGCTTGTCCAGGCCTACCGGAAGGCAGACTCCGTCACAAAGAAAACTGCCATGAATATCCTTGAGGGGAACGGGTCTGTTTCCGACATTCTGACAACCATGATCGCCGGAAAATCCGGCGGCGCTTCGAAGGAAGTGGGCGACCTGCTCTCGCAGCTTCTGTCCGGAAAGGGCAGCTCTTCCTCTTCATCCTCCTCTTCCAAAGAGGATGCCATCGGCGGTCTTCTCGGCAATCTTCTCGGGAAGGTCGGAAAGTAAATCAGGCCTTCTGCTCTTTTTCCGCCTTCGCGGCAGCTGCGCGGATTGCGCTCTGCACGCGGGCGCTGAGCTCAAGGTCGGGCTCTGCCGAGGCAGCAAGCTCATCGCGAAGCTCCATGTTGTCCGCCAGCACCAGGTGGATGATCCTGCGGACTCTCGTCTCACGCTCAGTCTGCGGGATGCTCTCAAGAACTTCGCCGGGAATCATATCAATAACCAGTCTGTCAAGTCTTGTAACAGGGGCAGTGCTCTTGAAGCGCTCCCTTGATTTTTTACTCTCCGGAATACTGCCGATTTCTCCCGCGTTTGTGAGGGCCCACTTTGTAAGCGAGGGTCCGAACAGCTCATATATCATCACACTGAAAAGAACGATATTGCGGATCAGGGCTCCCTCCTCTCTGCCCAGGCTTTGCGCCGTCAGCATCATTCCGAGGGCTACGCCCGCCTGGGGGAACAGGGTGATGCCCAGATACCGGACAATCGTGTCACTGCAGTGCATGGCTTTGCTGCTGGCTCTTGCTCCCATGTATTTGCCCGCCATGCGGACAAGGACATAAATGCAGCCGATCATAACAACTTCCGGTCTTTTCATGACACCAAGGTCAAGGGCAGCGCCTGATAGAACAAAGAACGCGGCATTGAGCGGGGAGGTCCATTTTTCCGATCTTGTGAACACATCTCCGGAGAACTCACTCATGTTGCAGAAGATGGTTCCTGTCATCATGCAGACAAGGAGCGAGGAGAAGGAGATCGTCGCGGGACCGATCGGGAAGGTCAGGGATGAAATCGCAATCGTCATAAAGACGAAGGAAATTGTCATCGTAAGACGGTTGGAGTTCGAGAAGAAGAGCTTTTCCGTCCAGGTAAGGAGCAGTCCCATAAGGACGCCGAGAATGATGGAGAATACTATCTCCAGCAGCGGATTGACAATGACCGTCACTGCGTTCAGGGTTCCGCCCTCAAGCGCCTGGGCAACGCCGAAGGAAACCGCAAAAACCACAAGTCCCACTGCGTCGTCCAGAGCTACGATAGGAAGAAGGAGCTTTGTGACAGGGCCGCTCGCCTTATACTGACGAACGACCATCAGTGTCGCGGCGGGCGCTGTCGCGGAGGCGATGGCACCGAGCGTAAGCGCCGACGAAAGCGGCATGATGTCCCCGCCGAGTATGAAATGCAGCGCGATCAGCGCGGCATCGACAAACAGCGTTGCCGCCAGCGCCTGAAGGATGCCGATCACAGTCGCAGCCTTTCCGGTGTGCTTTAACTCGGAAAGCCGGAATTCACTGCCGATGGAGAAGGCTATGAAGCCGAGCGCCGCATTGTTCAAAACGTTCATGCTGTTAACCTCTTCAAAGGTCGAGAAGCCGACGCCCGGGATCCCGAGTCTGCCGATTCCGAAGGGGCCGACGATGAGGCCTGCAATCAGAAACGCCGTGACATCGGGGAAATTGAGGTGAAAGATTTTAAAAACGCGGGTCACCATAAGACCCGCGAAAAGTGATACTGCTGTTGCTATTAATACTTCCATTGATAACGCCATTCCTTCTTTTACTGATAACAGCCGAAAGTATAGCGCTGCAAAAGCAAAGAAACAATGCCAAATATGTCCAAAGATAAACTGCAGGAGAGGCCTGAAACCGCCAATTTTATGCCGGATCCCGGCCATACAGCCGCAGATCACTCAAACTGTGAATGGTACATTTTATAGTAGAAGCCCTTCCTGTCCATGAGGGTGCGGTGCGTCCCCTGCTCGACGATATCGCCTCCGTCCACGACGAGGATAAGATCCGCGTTCTGGATTGTGGAGAGGCGGTGGGCGATGACAAAGCAGGTCTTGTCCGCCATGAGCTTTCTCATCGCCTTCTGGATCTGCTGCTCCGTGGTTGTATCGACGTTGGATGTCGCCTCGTCCAGGATCAGCATCCTGGAATCGCACAGGTATGCGCGGGCGATGGTCAGCATCTGCTTCTGGCCCTTGGAAATGTTGCCGCCGTCCTCACCGATCACGGTCTGGTAGCCGTCCGGAAGGCTCATGATGAAGTTATGGATTCTCGCTGCCTTCGCTGCGGCGATGACCTGCTCCATTGTCGCGTGGTCGTTCCCGTAGGCGATGTTGTCGTAGATGGTCCCTCCGAAGAGCCAGGTATCCTGCAGGACCATGGTATACGCCCCGCGAAGGCTCGCCCTGGTAAGTCCCAGGATTTCCTTTCCGTCGACCAGAATCTGCCCGCTGTCCACATCATAAAAGCGCATCAGGAGGTTGATGATGGTCGTCTTGCCGGCGCCGGTGGGGCCGACGATGGCCACCATCCTTCCGGCGGGAGCCTTCAGGCTGACATCGTGAAGGATAGTCCTGGCCGGCACATAGCCGAAGGAGACATGGTCAAGTTCGACATCTCCCTTTACGTCTGTCAGCACTGCCGCATCCGGGGCGTCCTGCACCTCCTCCTGCTCATCCAGCAGCCGGAAGACACGCTCCGCCGCGGAGAGCGCGGAAAAGATCTCGTTCGTGATGTTGGCAATCTCATTGATCGGTCCCGAGAATTTCCTCGAATACAGGATGAAGGAGGAAATCTGGCCGAGGCTTACGATTCCCTTCAGATAATAGACCGAGCCCAGCATGCAGATCAGAGCAAGGCCGAGATTGTTGATAAAACCGACCGTCGGTCCCATCGACATGCCGTAATATTCCGCGTTATAGAAGCCGTCCGCCGCCTCCTTGTTGATCTTGTCAAAATTGCGTGCGACCGCCTCCTCGTGCGCGTAGGCAAGGATCGTCCTGTGTCCCGAGAACATTTCCTCTACAAAGCCGTTCATCTCGCCGTATTTTGCCGAGCGCTTTGAAAACAGCGGCCTCGTCTTTTTTCCCATTCTGTTGGTGTAAATAACCGCCATGGGAATTGTGACAAGTGTGATCAGAACCAGCGGCGGGGAGATGATAAACATCATGCCAAAGGAGCCGATGACTGTGATGACGCTGGTCAGGATCTGGACAAGGTCTGTCGAAAATGAGGTGCACACCACATCGACGTCATAGGAGACGCGGCTGATGATATCGCCCGCCTGGTTCCTGTCAAAATAGCCGACGGGCAGGCGCATAAGCTTGCCGAAAATATCCGCCCGGAGCTTTTTTCCCAGCCAGCGCCCGACGTACATCATGATGACATTTATGACATAGGACAGGACGGCGCTGCTGACATAGAAAAGGAGCATTCGCCGCGCGTAGTGCCCGACTCTCTCAAAATTAACCTTTCCCGCGCCTGCCGCCGCTTCCCCGATTGCCTTGCCGGCAAGGGAGGGCCCGAAAAGGGCAAGGACGTTGCTCGTTACGCAAAGCGCGGCGACCAGGAGAAGTATCCATTTATACTCCGATGTATACCGCAGAAGCCGCAGAAGCGTCCCCTTTGCGTCCTTCGGTTTATGCCGCACTGCTATTTTTTCACGCTGTACCATATCTTCACCAATCTTCCCGCGCGTGGTCAGATGTCGCCCATCTGGGATTCATAGATCTCACGGTAAGTACTGCATCTTTCCATGAGCTCACCGTGTTTTCCGTAGTCCAGCATCCTGCCGTCTTCAAGGACAAGGATGTGATCCAGATTCATCACTGAGCTGATTCTCTGTGCGATCATGACCATCGTGGTATTGCCGTAGTTTTCACGGATTGCCTTCCGGACCATAGCGTCCGTCCTGTAATCCAGCGCGCTGGATGCGTCGTCGAGCACCAGGATTTCCGGTCTGCCGGCGACGGCCCTCGCGATCAGCATGCGCTGCTTCTGGCCGCCGGAGAGGTTCGCTCCCTTGATGGCGGCCATGTGCTTGTAGCCGCCCTCCTTCTGCTCTATAAAGCCGTCGGCATTGGCCGTAACTGCCCCGAGCTTTACGTCCTCGTCGCTGATCCTTCTGCCGAAGCGGATGTTTTCCTCCAGGGTGTCGGCGAAGATGATATCGTTCTGGAAGACCACGCCGAACTTCCTGTGAAGGTCGTCCTTGTCATAGGTCCTGACGTCCTTCCCGGCAACGTAAACCGATCCCTCGTCCGCGTCATAGAAGCGCATCAGAAGATTGATGACCGTCGTCTTGCCGGCGCCGGTCGCACCGATGATGCCGAGACTCTCACCTTTCCTGATTCTGAAGGAGATGTCCTCAAGACATTTCCTGCGGACTCCGCCGCCGAACTTCATGACATCGGAGTCTCCGGCGGATCCCGCTGACGTGCCGGCGGACACTTCTTTGGCGGATCCGCGCGGCGCAGCCGCCGCGAAATCACCTGCCGCTCCCGTGATTGTGGAGGACACGTCATAGGTGAAGGTGACATGGTCAAAGACGATCTCATAATCGCCCGCAAAGTCTTTTGTCTGTACAGCCGCAGGTTCTGCCCCTGCACCTCCTGCATCCTGCATCACTGCCGATGCTGTTTCCCCGGCGCTCTCATCCATCACGGGCAGGTCGGTCGCGGTATCGAGGACGAGCGCTATTCTGTCCGCGGATGCCGCAGCCTTTGAATACATGACAAAGATCCTGTTAAGGCCCATAACTGCCATAAGGATGAGGTTAAAATAGGTCAGGAAGGCAAGGATAACGCCCGGCTGTGTGATGCCGGCGTTGACGAGCCGGGCGCCCACGATGATGACCACCGTAAGTCCCGTGTTGAGGCACAGCTGCATGAACGGGCCGGGCAGCGCCATGACCGTATTGGCATGAATGTCTTTTTTTTTTTTTTTTTCATTGGCGCCTGCAAAGCGTCCTTCCTCATAGTGTTCCCGGGAAAGCGCCTTAACCACCCGGATGCCGCTGATGTTTTCCCGCATGATCCGGACGACTTCGTCGAGGGCTGTCTGGACCCTGTCATACAGGGGCGTTCCCTTGACGGACACGGTAAAGACACCCGCCATCAGGATCGGGATGGAAATGATCAGGATCATCGCAAGCCGCCAGTCCATGATCAGCGTGATGATCGTACCGCCGATCAGCATGATGGGACCGCGGACCCCCAGCGTCTGCATCCTCACAATAAAGTTCTGCACGTTGTAGGAGTCGGAGGTCATGCGGGAGGTCAGTGAGGGCAGGCCGAAGGAATCAAAGACCGTCCCATTCAGATTCGCTGTGTGGGCAAACAGGTCCTTCCGAAGGTCGTAGATCGCCTCCCTCGAAGCGCGGGCGGCCGTCCTGTTCGCGTACACATTGAAGGTCCTTGTAAGGACTGCCATCAGAATCATCAGAAGTCCCCACAGGATAACGCGCAGCAGCTCTCCTGTCGGAACAACCCGGTCCATGATATGCTCAAGGATGTAGGGAAGAGAGAGCTCCCCGATCGTACCGAGCAGCTTTATCCCCATTCCGAGCGCCACGATGTTCAGATATGGTTTTATATATTTGAGAATCAGTTTCACTTTATTCTTCCCCGTCTCTGCAGACGTTCACGCCCGTGAGGTCAATCCCGCCCCTTCTCTTTCGAAACTCCCATAAAAAATGTTCTGCCTCCAGGTCTCTCCTGACATTGTCGGCGGCAAACGAGAGCAGGAACCTGTAAAGAACATGGAGCATATTGTCGGAAAGGCTGCGCACCGCGTCATTCCTTCCCGCGTCCATGCACCAGGCAGCGACAATGCCCTTGTAAATCGCTTCCAGGTCAAGATACAGGTTTTTATATTTCCTGCTGTCCGAAGTGCTGCCCGCCGCGTTTTCCGCCCGCGCCGTCTCCGTCTCGGTATGGCGCCTGACAAGCGACCCCCGGTCAAAGGCAGCCCTGACGGCAGCCTTTACGTCCTTCTCAAAACAGTTCTCTTCAAAAAGATCATCCGAACATTCATAACAAAGGGTGCTGACCGCCTCCGGGCCGATTTTCTCACAGAAAACAGCATATACAAGAAACGGCCAAAGGATTCTTCCGATGCCGGAGCTGTCCGTGATGTCCTCCGGGAACGGGTTATTCTCCGTAACCGTCCTGAACATCTCCCTCATAATGATGGAAACCAGATTTTCCTTGGTTTTAAAGTGATGGTAAAAGGACCCCGTTGATACGCCGGACTCGTCGCAGATGTTGCGCACGGTCAGGTACTTCATTCCGTACCCGCTGATAATGGCCTTTGCAGCGTCTGTCAGCCTGGATTTTGTCGCCTCTGACTTCTGGTCCTGAAGGGAATACAGCTTCATATTCCGTCTTCATCCTCCGATCTGAGATACTTTTTGTAACAGAAAATAAAACATGTTCTATTATATGGTCAGAGGTCTTTTCTGTCAATCCGCGATGCAGAGGCTTAATCAGTCCTTCGACTGAAGGTACAGCGTCCCCAGCTCCAGTCTTGTCTTACAGCCGGTTTTCCTGAGAAGGTTGTGGATGTGGAACTTGACGGTGCTCTCGGATACGACCAGGGTCTCGGCGATCTGCGTGTTGGTCATCTGCCGCAGAACGAGACGGAGCACCTCGCGCTCTCTTGCGGACATGTCGTATTTTGCCGCAAAGAGGGCAAAACGCTCCTCCTCACTTTTTACTTCCGGTACAGCTGCCGCCTGCGGTTCGTAGAGCTCCTGATAGAGTGAGAAGAAAAGAACAATGGAAATAATAAAGAAAACCAGGGCCGACGCGACCATCAGAGCCTGACTGCGGGACAGGAGGGTACTGACCGTCGTTCCTGCCGCGTCCCCTATTCTTCCAAGCAGAAGACCTCCTGCTGCCAGAAGGGCAATCCCCGCTGTCTGCGCTTTGTCTGTAAGCGTGATGATTCTATAGACAGAGAAGAATCCGAAGACAAAGTATCCAAGAACCCAGAAGAATGTCGCGGGCACAGGCTCGCCGGAAAGCGCCAGCACAATAAACGGCAGCACGAGGCTCGTGATCGTAAGGATAGCGCCGTCTTTTCTGCTCCTGTCTGTGACAGAGCCCGCAATAATAAGACCCGCCGCATAGAAGATTCTTGTGAACTCGACGCTGACTCCGTGCAGAAGATCGACGGAGGAAAACGCGGAGCCGATGTTTTTGGCCATGCTGACCATAAGGATCAGGACACAGATACGAAGGAGGGTTTTATCGCTTTTTACTGCTGACAGGGAAAATGCACGGGCAGTGCTGTTTTCCGAATTTTCGTTTTCTCCTGCGCTGTCCGGAATGCGGACGATCAGCCACACGGTAACGGCAGCCGCAAGACTCTGCACAAGAACGGATCTGCCCCCGCGGACCAGGGCTCGCCTTCCGATCAGGGAGATGATCCAGGACAGGAGGGTAACGCCCGCATAGGATGCCCCGAATACTCTGCCCCGCTCGGAGAAGCTGACTTCCATAAGTCTGTCAATATAGTAAGCGGCGATGTATCCGCAGAACACACTCATGACCAGGCCGAACAGGACAGATCCCGCATTACTTCTGCTCATCACCGCGGGGATCATGCAGAGCACGTAGAGGGCTATTGCCACTACAACCGATCTTTTATCATCCTGCCCGGTCCACGCCTGTCCTGCCTTTACGACCGCCAGTGTATACAGCGCGATCCCCGCCGCCTGGCACAGGTATGCCGCAACCATCGAGAGAAGGTCGCTTGCGACAGGCGAAAAGAGCTGAGTCAGGTGATAGGTCCAGGCAAGATGCCCTCCCGATGTAAACAGATAGCACAGGAAGATCAGGAGAGCTTCGTCTTTATTCTTTTTAAGGATCTCTGTCATTTTCTTCATTATCTTCTGCCCTGTACTGTACTCGATTCTTCTTCCCTGTACCTGATGTTAGCAAAGATCAGTGCGCCAGTACAGGCAGTTCAGGCCATTTGTGAACCTCTCCACCTAAACCGCAAGCGGCTATAGGTGGAGCTTCCAACTGCTTAAGACGACTGTTTACGCAGCCGTCCGTCCCTTTCGGGCGGCAGTTTTCCCCTCCACAGATACAGCACATAACTGAGCACCGGCTTCCGAAGATGCCAG
>CADBPC010000100.1 GCA_902796425.1 uncultured Lachnospiraceae bacterium | reverse complement strand
TGAGACCGCTGCCTCCCTCGGCGTAATCGCGACATCGAGGCAGAACCCGGCCGTTGCCGACAAGGCTGTCGTTACAATCGCATCCGTGGATCACATGGTAACCGTCCGCTCGGACCCCGCAGGCGCCGGTGCAGTCGCGGGAGGAGGAGCCGTCCGTTCCGGAAACGCCTGCTCGATCACCGCATCCCCCAATAACAACTACGAGTTTACCGGCTGGTATGAGGGAAAAACTCTTCTGTCAAAATCGAAAAAGCTGACGATTGACTCGATAACGTCAGACCGCACCTTCACGGCGAAATTCAGCCGGAAGTCCTGCTATGTAAGGACGAGTGTCAGCGACGCGGACGCCGGCACCGTAACCGGGGGCGGCTCCGTCGGCTACGGCGGCAGCATGACACTGACCGCAAAGCCCAAGTCCGGCTACAGCTTTGTGGGATTTACGGAAAATAACAAAACCATCACCACCGCCGCATCCCTGGAGCTGGGCAATATTACTTCTGACAGGGACATCCGCGCAGTCTTCCAGAAAGAGGTTATCGGCGTCTATGTTTCCGTTTATCCGCAGGGCGCCGGAAAATGTGAGGGCGGGGGAAAATATATCCGCAACTCCAATGTGACCCTGAAGGCCGCCGCTGCTGACGGATATGTATTTACATGCTGGACGATCAACGGGCAGATCGTTTCTGACAAAACCACTTACACGATACAGCAGGTCAGGGGAGACGTCAGCGTTACCGCCAATTTCAGTCCCAAAAACACACGGACCTTTAAAATCGCTTCCGCTGCGGCAAGCGCAGGCGGCGGAATTACTCCTTCGGGCGAATACGCGGTTCCCGAGGGAGGCAGTGTTACCTATTATATAGTGCCCCAGCCGGGCTATCGCGTCGCCGCTCTTGCCGTGGACGGAAAGAATATCACTCCGGCGGAAAGCTACACATTCAGCAACGTACGCGAGGCTCATACCATTGCCGCAAGCTTTACTTTACTGAGCGCAGCTCCCGCACAGACACCCGCAGCTGCTCCCGCACAGGCACCCGCCCAGCAGGCAGTTCCCGCTCAGCAGACCGCACCCGTTCAGCAGGCTTTGCCTGCTCAGCAGACAGTTCCCGCCCAACAGGCTTCTCCTGCTCAGCAGACAGCTCCCGCCCAGCAGGCTTCTGCAGCACAGCCGGCAGAGCCGCAGCAGGCCGTTCCCGCGCAGCAGTATGCACCTGTATCCGAAGACGCTGCTGACGAGAGTTTTCCCGCAGATGCCTACGTGCCGGAGCAGACCTCTTCCGCCTCCGCGGCGCAGCCGGGCGGTATAATGGCAAAGCATGATCTCAATGAAGAGACTCTCCGCCGGCTCATCCGTGATAATTCCGCTCTGCCGCTCCTTTATGAGGCATTCCAGGACGGGACACTACAGATCACGGTCAACAACAGCTATGCCGTCGATCCGCAGGAAACCGCTCATGGCACCTACTACAGAGAGCCTACCCTCGTCAATTTTGAGGAATTCGTAATCAAAGACCTGACAGATGAAGAGAAATACGCTGTCCTTACAGGCAGACCGATTTCATATAATGTGGACCTGACAGACATTTCGTCCGACGTCAACCACAGCATTGTCAGGGCAATGCAGAAGAAGGTCGGCTACAAGCCTGTCAGCTATTTTGATTTCAGTATTATCAAGACCTTCGACGGCAACAGCCGTCTTATTACCAGCTCCGAAACAGAGCTTGAGGTTATAATTCCCATTCCTTCCCGTTATCTTAAGGAAGGCCGCAGGTTCTGTGTTATCAGGGATCACGGAGGAAGTGTGGAGGTGCTTACAGACATCGGCAGTGATTCATCCTCCGTAGTGTTCCGCACTAACAAGTTCTCCAGCTATGCGATTGCATATGAAGCAATCAATATCAACAATCTTGTGCTTCGTTTCGCAATCGTAACGGTTCTCTCACTGATTATGGCCCTGACCTGCTTTGTAGCGCTGATCCGCTACCGCAGAAAGCAGCGGCTTGCCGAACGCAGAAAAAAGAAAGAACCTGCCGACATGCAGGATTTCACGGAAGATGATCTGTGATTTCCGGGAACGAAAACTTCAGAATCATAAAGTATGAATACGAAGTATGATGCATATGCAGAATAATGCAGAAAAGGGTCCGCCTCACCGGCGGACCCTTTCATTGTATCAGCATATTCCGTGAGGATCAGTCAGAACTGACTCAGTCCTCAATCATGGACAGCGCTCCGTACAGTATGGAATCATCTCCAAGCGCTGCCGTTTTGAGCTCTACTGTCGTGCGGATGGACGGCATGCAGTACCTGTCAACCTCGGCGAGGATCTTTTTAAGGAAGATATCCCCTACCGCTTCAATAACGCCTCCGCCGTACACAACGATGTCCGGGCTGAAGGTGTTGATCATGTTGCCGGTAGCGATCGCGAGATAATGGCAGGAACGGTCGACCGCTTCAATTGCCACGGCGTCGCCCTCTGCAAGTGCTTTCTTAAGAATCTTGCTCTTAAAGACGCCGTTCTGGATATTATCCGCCAGAATGCTCTTTCTTCCGCGGGATGCCTGCTGTGCGACGTAGGAAGACATTCCCTTTTTTGCGGAAAAGGCCTCCAGGCATCCGCGCTGTCCGCAGCTGCAGAGCGGTCCTTCCGGATCCAGGATCATATGACCGTACTCCGCCGCTTTGAACTTGTTGCCCGTGAACAGCTTTCCGTCAAGGATAAGGCCGCCGCCCATTCCGGTTCCGACAAAGAAACCGACGACATTCTTATAGCCTTTTGCGGCGCCGTATTTGTACTCTCCCAGCACGCCGACGTTGACATCGTTTCCTATATGAAAAGGAACACCGAACTTCTTTTCAATCGGTGTCCGGATATCATAATCCTTCCACGGCAGATTCGGGGAGAAAAGGACTATGCCGTCCTCCTGGTCTATTACGCCCGGCGCACCGGCCGCGATCGCCTTGATCTCGTTCTTTTTAATCCCCGACTCCGAAATCATCTCTGATACGACACTGATGATTACCTGCTCAACATTATCCGTGGAGTCTCCGCTTTCTTTCGTCTTCTTCTTTAATCTGTAGATGATCTCCTTCTTTTCGTTAAAGATCGCTCCGAGAATCTTGGTTCCGCCTATATCAAGACAGATATCATATTTGCGTGCCATGTCTATACCTCACTGAGGCAAAATCCGCGAATGCGGTTCTGCCGGATGCAGTTAAAATGTCTACTTCTATTATTATACGAGGATAAACGGGATCTGTCACCCTGACGGACTTCGGGTTGTGCTTACGTTCTTAATTATTGCCTGTGAAAATGTTTCGCTAACGTTCTGCCTCGCCGGATTGCACAGCATTCCCCTATATATTATGAAGGTAAATACCGGCAAATTGCCCTGATATGCGCAGTATTATAAGCCGGATCCGTTATTTTGAACACATCGTCATGAACGCCGCAAATCCAAAAATGGCAATTTATGAACACTACATCGCAAGATATGTAAAACGTTTTCGTAACTTCGGTGGTATAAATAATGATAAGGAAAATCAAAAATATGATTTTCTTTAAGGCCTTATTGAAAACCGTAGCAGCAGTAACACCACCTATACATGATTCAGGAGGAAACCATGAAAAAGAAAGTTATGCCAGTAGTCCTGTCAACAGTTATTGCAATGTCAGCACTCGCAGGATGCGCAGCTCCTGCAGCGGCTCCCGCAGCTGCACCCGCAGGTGAAGCAGCAGCTCCCGCAGCAGAAGCAGCAGCTCCCGCAGCAGAAGCAGCAGCGGCTCCCGCTGAGGAAGCGGCAGCTCCCGCAGGCGGCACCATCAACCTCTGGACATTCACCGATGAAGTTCCGGGAATGGTTGACAAGTACATTGCAGAGCATCCTGATTTTGGTTTTACCGTTAATACCACTATCATCGCCACAACAGACGGCGCTTATCAGCCGGCACTGGACCAGGCACTGCAGGCAGGCGGCGCAGACGCTCCGGATATGTACTGCGCAGAATCCGCTTTCGTTCTGAAGTATACACAGGGCGACATGAGCGATTTCGCAATGCCTTACAAGGATCTCGGAATTGATATCGACAAGGCAATTGCCGATGCTCAGATCGCTCAGTATTCCGTAGATATCGGAACCAATCCCGCAGGCGAGGTTGACGGCCTCGGCTATCAGGCAACCGGCGGTGCATTCATTTATCGCCGCTCTATCGCTAACGATGTATTCGGAACAGACGATCCCGAAAAGATCGGTGAGATCATCGGATCCGGCTCCAATTCCTGGGACAAGTTCTTCGAAGCAGCTGCAACTCTTAAGGACAGCGGCGTAGCAATCGTCTCCGGCGACGGCGATATCTGGCACGCAGTTGAGAACAGCTCCGACACGGGCTGGCTGACAGAGGATGGAAAGCTCCACATCGATCCCAAGAGAGAAGCATTCCTTGATATCTCCAAGAATCTGACAGATAACGGCTGGTCCAACCAGACTCAGGACTGGCAGGATGCATGGTTCGCTGATATGAAGGGTGAAGGCGCACAGCCTGTATTCGGATTCTTCGGACCCGCATGGCTGATCAACTACACACTCGCTCCCAACTGCGGCGGTTCTGCAGTAGGCGAAGGCACCTATGGCGACTGGGCAGTATGCGCACCTCCGATCGGCTTCTTCTGGGGCGGCACATGGGTTCTTGCAAACAAGAACATGGACGAGTCCAAGAAGGCAGCAGTTGCTGAGCTGATCAACTACATCACTCTTGACTGCACAGAGGACGGCCTGCAGTACAAGTGGGCAAACGGCACTCTGAACGGCGAAGGCGGCACAAAGGATTCCGTCGCTTCCGGCACTGTTATGGCTAACTCCAACGGCGAACTTGAGTTCCTCGGCGGCCAGAACATGTTCGACGTATTCGTTCCCGCAAACGCTTATGCAAACGGCAAGAACCTCACTCAGTATGATGAGTCCATCAACCAGATCTGGAGAGATCAGGTTCGTGCATATGCAGCAGGCGAGAAGGATCGTGACGCAGCGATCAAAGACTTCAAGCAGACTGTAAGCGACAACCTCGGTATTGATGCTGAGTAATCACTTCTACCTGTAAGATACAGATCACCTTATAAGCAATTAAACGATTTCGTTTGCGGGGTGTGGGATGTTCTCCGTCCCACACCCCGTTTCTAATCCAAATCAGCAGCAAAAGCAGTTATCCTGTTCCACACAGCAGGGATCCGTTCCCTCTCCAGGCCACCAGCTGGACCGGGAAACACTCATATCAGATACGGAGATCCTAAACTATGAAAACAAAAAAGAAGAATTTCAGCTATGCAAGATACGGCTACCTCTTCTGCCTGCCGTTTACGATTGCATATCTTATTTTTTCAGCATATCCGACACTGTACACCGCTATTATCGGATTTACTGACCTGAAGGGCATCGGCAAAACAGACTGGCATTTTCTGGAGCGTCCCTTCGACAACTTCGTAACAGTGCTTACGAGCCCGACCTTCCAGACAGCATTCAAAAACACCGTGTTTCTGTGGGTAAGCAACTTCATCCCCCAGCTTCTGCTCGCGCTTCTTCTGGCTGCCTGGTTCACTGACAGGCGCTTCAAGATTCCCGGAGAAGGCGTATTCAAGGTTCTGTTTTATATGCCCAATATTATTACTGCGGCAACAATCGCTATCCTCTTCAACGCTCTGTTCGGCTATCCGATGGGGCCCGTCAACGACCTGATGACCCGCTTCGGACTTATCGACCAGCCCTACAACTTCCTTGTAAAAAAGAATATTGCAAAAGGAGTTGTCATCTTCATCCAGACCTGGATGTGGTATGGCTATACAATGGTCATCCTCATCTCCGGTATTCTGGGTATCAGCCCCGACATCTTCGAGGCTGCAGAGGTCGACGGAGCCACCGGCTGGCAGACCTTCTGGCATGTAACCCTGCCGAACATCCGCACCATCCTGCTCTTCACTCTTGTAACCAGCCTGATCGGCGGTCTGAACATGTTTGATATTCCGAAGCTGTTCCTGATGGGCGGTCCTGACAACGCCACTCTGACAACCGGTGTATTCATTTATAACCAGGCCTTCTCCGGCAGCTACATGTACAACCGCGCTGCGGCAGCCAGCATGTTCATGTTCGTTATCATCTGTGCTGTATCCGCTTTCCTCTTCTTCATTCTGAGGGATAAGGACGAAGCGAAGCTTCAGAAAATTGTCCGTCAGCAGGAAAAGGAAATGCGCAGGCGTCAGAAAGAGCTCGCGAAAGGAGGAAAAGCGTGATGAAAAAATCAGATAACCATCATTACCTCGCGAAAACACTTATATTTATAGCCTGCATCATACTGGCAATCATAAGCCTCTTTCCCTTTGTGGTCATGCTTGTCAACGCCACAAGGTCAACGACGCAGATCCAGCAGCACGCGGTTTCGATCATTCCGTCGACATACTTTTCAAACAACCTGAAAATCCTGCTCGGAAAGAGCTTCAACCCCGCCGTCGGTTTTGTGAACTCCATGATCATCTCCGTCTGCGCGACCGCTCTGGCGACCTATTTCTCGACCCTGACGGCATACGGCCTTGTCGTATACGACTGGCGTTTAAAGAGAGCTTATTTCTCATTTATCATGGCAGTCATGATGATTCCGGCACAGATCACGATGATCGGTTTCTACCAGATGGTCTACAAGATTCACATGACGAACAATCTGTCCATGCTGATTCTGCCCGCGATCGCTTCACCCTCGATGGTGTTCTTCATGAGGCAGTACATGCAGCCGGCACTCTCTCTTGAAATTGTTCAGTCAGCGCGAATCGACGGAGCAAAGGAATTCTACATCTTCAACAAGATCGCACTGCCGATCATGAAGCCCGCAATCGCAACCCAGGCAATCTTCAGTTTCGTCAGCAGCTGGAACAACCTGTTTACACCTCTGATCCTCCTGACAGACCAGAAGAAATATACACTGCCCATCATGATCTCCCTGCTGCGCGGTGATATTTACAAAACAGAGTACGGCGCGGTCTATCTCGGACTGTCCCTCACTGCTCTTCCGCTGATTATTGTCTACCTCGCATTGTCAAAATACATCATCGCCGGCGTAGCTCTCGGCTCCGTCAAGGGATGATGTACATGAAAGTTTTCTGAAATTCAGTTTTCTACTGTGGGAGCCGGGAAATCAGCGCTGCTGATTTCTCAGCCCTCGAACCTGGTAAACATAGAAATGTGATCCTGATAGGACTCGTTCAGCGAACGAAAATCCGAAGGAGAAAGGCCGGTATACTTTTTAAAGCTCCGGCTGAACGAAGTAAGATTATTAAAGCCGGTGCGGAAACAGATTTCCGTTATCGACAGATCCCCTGAAAGCAGTTTCTGTGCAGCCTGCACCCTCTTGTGGATCAGATGATCCAGAAACGTGGTTCCGGTGTATTCCCGGAAAAGCCGCGTGAAGTGATACTTTGAAAAGCCGACAAATTCGGCAGCCTCATCGAGCGATATGTCATCGGCATAATGCTCGTCCATATAGGACAGGAGGCTGGCAAATTTTTCATAGTTCACCTGGTGGTGACTGCTACGAGTGGGAGAAAAGCTGTCCTTCTGCGCGAAATAATCCTGGCCAATGATGGTGTACACATCCAGTAAAGTAGCGTAGATGGACAGTTCCCACATACTTTTAGCCGAAAAATACGTCTCGATAATCTTCTGGAGACGTTCATATACACGAAGATACAGCTCCGTTCCCGCGCTGCGTGAGAGCAGAAGCGGCGTCATCAGGAACGGGTCAAGCGCCTTGAAATCACGAAACACCATAAGCGGCGACAGATCAAACAGGCAGATAAACCGCACTCCTTCTATCCCGCCCATCAGGCGGTGCAAAATGTGAGGAGGAATAAACAGTATATCCCCTGCGTTCAGCTGCCAGGTCCGGTTATTCGAAAACACTCTGTACCCGTTTTCGATACAGATTATTATTTCCGCAGCATCATGATGGTGCATATCATAGCCTTCGAGCTGATTATTGTACCAGATTCTGAGATGAGTTCCGGGCACATAGTCCACATCCTCTTCGGAGTTATTGACTGTACGACCGGCAAACTGCGCAGGCTGCTGATATTTGACCGGAATACGTTCCCTCATTTTTTCTTTATGCTGGCGAATCTGTTCTCTGTCCATGATGTCACCTCAAGGCAGGTTTGATACATAGTCTGTCTTTATCGATTAAGTGTATTCTGCAGCGAAGTATTCAGCTTCTGATAACCATTTTATCAGATAATAAAACAAATGTAAGGGAAAGACACAATGAAAAGACTCGAAGCCGCACAAAAAGCCAAATCTCTGGTTGAACAGATGACTCTCGAAGAGAAAGCTTCCCAGCTTCTGTTCGACTCTCCCGCCATCCCGCGACTGAATATTCCGGCATATAACTGGTGGAATGAAGCGCTTCACGGCGTAGCGCGGGCAGGCACCGCCACTGTTTTCCCGCAGGCCATTGCTCTTGCGGCCGCCTTTGATGAGGATCTGATGGAGGAAATTGCGGACTGCATCTCCACCGAAGGAAGAGCCAAATATAACATGCAGTCCAAAAAAGGCGATCACGATATCTATAAAGGACTCACCTTCTGGTCACCGAACGTAAACATTTTCCGGGACCCCAGATGGGGAAGAGGTCACGAAACCTACGGAGAGGATCCTTTCCTTACCTCCCGGCTGGGCGTCCGTTTCGTTGAAGGCCTTCAGGGAACGGGCAGGATCGCCCGCTCAGACGGAAAAGACCATCCGTATCTCAAGACAGCCGCCTGCGCAAAACATTTCGCCGTCCATTCCGGTCCCGAGGCTCTCCGGCATGAATTCGATGCCGTCGCATCGCCGAAGGATATGGAAGATACCTACCTGCCCGCCTTCGAGGCCTGTGTAAAAGAGGCCGGCGTTGAAGCAGTTATGGGTGCCTACAACCGTACCAACGGTGAGGTGTGCTGCGGCAGCCCGAAACTTCAGGAAATCCTTCGAGGTCAGTGGGGATTTGAAGGACACTTCGTATCCGACTGCTGGGCTGTCCGCGATTTTCATGAGCACCACCACGTAACCTCCACTCCGGAGGAATCTGCGGCACTTGCTCTTAAAAACGGCACCGATGTCAACTGCGGCTGCACTTATGAGTATGTTCTCAACGCAGTGGATGAAGGCCTCATCGATGAAGCCTTTATCGACCGCTCCTGCATCCGCCTTCTGACAACACGCTTTCTTCTTGGCATGTTCGACCGCACGGAATACGACGATATTCCCTACACAGCCGTAGAGTGCGAAAAGCACCTTTCGGTTGCATCAAAGGCTGCGCTTGAAAGCATCGTTCTCCTTAAAAACAACGGAATCCTTCCGCTCTCCGGCCCTGTTCACACAATCGGTGTGATCGGTCCCAACGCGGACAGCAGAAGCGCATTAAACGGAAATTACCACGGAACCTCGTCGCAGTACATCACGGTTCTTGAAGGTATCCGGGATTATGTACAGCAGCGCTGCGGAAAGGATGCCCCCAGGATTCTTTATTCCGAGGGATGCCATCTCTTTAAAGACAATGTTGAAGCACTCTCCTACACAGAGCTGTCTGACCGCCGGGCCGAGGCACTTACAGTTGCGGAATACTCTGACATCGTAATACTGGTCGTCGGGCTCGACGAGACACTCGAGGGCGAAGAAGGCGATACCGGCAACTCCTACGCATCCGGCGACAAGCGCGATCTCCTGCTGCCGGCGTCCCAGCGGGCTCTTATGAACGAAGTCCTGAAATGCGGAAAGCCCGTGATTGTCATCAACATGAGCGGCAGTTCCATTGATCTCGGACAGGCCCAGGATAAGGCGGACGCAATCCTGCAGGCATGGTACCCCGGCGGAAGAGGCGGCGCTGACGTTGCCTCCATCCTGTTCGGCGACGTATCGCCTTCGGGCAAGCTCCCGGTCACCTTCTACCACAATGAAGACCTTGCCATTCTGCCGGAATTTACGGATTACTCCATGAAGGGCAGGACCTACCGCTATTTCGAAGGCACTCCGCTCTACCCCTTCGGCTACGGTCTGACCTACGGAGACTGCAGGGCGACCGGAATCCGGGCGGATATCACATCCCCGGACAGCGCAAGGATCAGTGTGGACGTCGAAAATAGCGGCGCCGCAACGGAAGATGTGCTTCAGATCTATATCAAGGATACAGACAGCCCGTACTCCGCTCCGAATCCGCAGCTTTGCGCATTCCGCAGGATAAGGCTCGCGGACGGTGAAAAGAGCAGCGTAGAAATCACTCTTCCCGAGAGAGCCTTCACAACAGTAGATGATAACGGGAAACGTTCCGTTTTCGGAAAGAACTTTACGATCTGTGCCGGATTCTCACAGCCGGATCCGCGAAGCGAACAGCTGACCGGAAACAAGTGCGTTTCGATCGAAATATCTTTATGAAGAACAGCCTCCTTCTTCATAAAACGCAGCAAAAGGGACCTTTAAGGGTCCCTTTTGTGCTGCTTCATGCCGCGCCGGATTTCGATTGTCTGTGTTATATTGACTTATGACAGCGCGGCTATATACAATTGAGGCATGTAGTTATAAAACCCAGTTATTCGGAAAGGATAATCTGCCATGATTACTGATAGCCGGCATCACAACCCGATCAAAGCAAATTCTGTGAACCAGAAGTTTTTTACAATAGGTGAAATCATGCTGAGGCTGACTCCTCCGAATTATGAAAAGATTCGGATGGCCTCCAGTTTTGAAGCGAGCTATGGCGGAAGTGAAGCGAACATCGCCCTCTCTCTTGCAAACCTCGGCGTCGACAGCACCTTCTTCAGTGTCGTCCCCGACAACAGCCTCGGCAAAAGCGCCATCCGGTGGCTCCGCTCCAACGACGTTCACTGCACACCTGTCATCCTGTCCACACATGAAGAGACGCCCACACACCGCCTCGGAACCTACTATCTGGAAACCGGCTATGGCATCCGGCCCTCCAAGGTGACCTACGACCGCAAGCACAGCGCCATTTCCGAATATGATTTCTCCGGGATCGATCTGGATGAGCTGCTGGACGGATATGACTGGCTGCATCTGTCCGGACTGACTCCTGCCCTTTCAGAGAACTGCAGCAATCTGATACTGGACTGCCTCAAAAAAGCCAAGGAAAAAGGAATGACCGTCAGCTTTGACGGGAATTACAGAGCAAAGCTCTGGTCCTGGGAGGCGGCAAGAGACTTCTGTACCAAATGCCTTCCGTACATTGACGTGCTGTTCGGCATCGAACCGTATCATCTTTATGTGGACGACGATGATCCGTCCAAGGGAGACTGGAAGGACGGCGTTCCGCTTCAGCCGTCCTATGAACAGCAGGATGAGATTTTCCGGCATTTTGTAGAGAAATATCCCAATATCCAGTGCATCGCAAGACACGTCCGCTACGCTCACAGCGGCAGCGAGAACAGCCTGAAAGCCTTCATGTGGTACAACGGACATACATTCGAGAGCCGGCTGTACACCTTTACCATTCTGGACCGTGTCGGCGGAGGCGACGCCTTCGCAAGCGGATTTATCTATGCCATGATGCGCGGCTACAAGCCGATGGATATGCTCAATTTCGGCGTTGCCAGCAGCGTACTGAAGCATACGATCCACGGCGACGCCAATATTACCGATGATGAAGAGAGCATCCGCAACCTGATGAACATGAACTACGATATCAAGCGCTGATATCAGTTCCAGTAAACAGGAAGGTTCGGTTCCTGCAGTTCGCACTGCATTCTTTCGGGAGGGAATTGTGCACGGAAGCCTTTTCCGGATAAAATCAGCTGCACATAATCCCTCTCCGATTCAAGAGGCTTTTCTGTCACCATTGCAAAGACCTTGTCCTGCGTCAGGTTCCGGACCGTATGGATATCGGAGCCGCAGGTCATGGCCATGTTATGCGCCATTGCATATTCATAAGCCCGTCTGTCCATGTAGGGGAGATTGCCGCTGTTGGCAACCTCCCACGCATCGCAGTGGTGCGGATGAAGCCGGATTTCCCTCATATAGTCCCGCTCCCGGAATGGATGCGCCTGGACTACCAGTCCTCCCTCCCCGTGAACAAGTTCATATTGTTCCTCCTGCGTCATACGGGTGATCTCAGGGTGTTCCATGAGCCATTCCGGCCCCAGCCCGTAGATCAGGAAATCCTCTCCCGTGCCGTAGGTACTCTCCCATCCGAAGAACACCTTAAGGCCCGTTCCGGCCGCTTTTTCCTTCGTGATGTAATAGCTCTCGCAGAAGCGATTAACCCATTCCTTCCACGGCAGATCTCTCGGAATACAGGTATTGCCGAGATAAAAGTGCTCTGTCAGGAAAATCCCGTCATAGCCGAGCGCCTTATAGCCTTCCAGATATTCGGGGCCCTCCGAACGTCCGCATGCGGAAGACCCCGAAGTGTGCAGATGTGTTTCGTATTTGTATTGCATTCAATTACCTGTTTATGAGAAATTGGCAACCAGGGAAATAATCCTGAGGATGAACAGGACAAACACGCCCCACATGACCGGTGAAACATCTTTGCTCTTGCCTGTAAACACCTTGACGATAACCCAGGAAAGCATTGCGAACATGATGCCGGTTGCAATGGAATATGCCAGAGGCATCATGACCAGTGCCATATAGCCTCCGATTGCGTCCGCGAGATCTCCGTCAAAATGCATCTTTGTCACAGAGGAGACCATCAGCATTCCGACATATACCAGTGCAGGAGCCGTCGCGAATGAGGGAATTGCAAGGAATACCGGGCTGAAAATCAGTGCCAGCAAAAACCAGCAGCCGGTAGTAAATGCGGTAAGGCCTGTCTTGCCGCCCTCCGCAACGCCTGCGGAAGATTCAACAAACGAGGTGATCGTAGAGGTTCCGAGGCATGCGCCTGCCGCAGTACCGACCGCATCCGCAAGAAGGACCCTGCCGGCGCGGGGAAGCTTGCCGTCCTTATCAAGAAGTCCCGCCTTTGAAGCGACACCGACAACCGTGCCGACTGTATCAAAAAGGTCTACATAAAGGAACGAAACCACAATGGCGATAAACTGGACAATGTGCTGTCCTGCCCATGCAAAGTTGAACTTGAACGCAGTGTTTTTAAGTCCGCTGAAATTGAAGGATACAAGCGAGGGCGGGAAAACACTGAACACCCCCGCTTCCATATCTACTACATACCAGCCGATCTTTTCCGCAATCATGCCGAGAATCCAGGTCGCCAGAATACCGATGAGGACAGCTCCCTTCACTCTGTAATGAACAAGGATGACGATGATCATAAGACCGACCAGGCACAGAACCATCTCCGCGGACTTAAAGCTTCCGAGATCCACGAGTGTCGCTTCCGAACGGACAATAAGTCCCGCTCCCTGCATACCGATGAAGGCAACGAAAAGTCCGATGCCTCCGGTTATTCCCAGCTTAAGATTCGCGGGGATGCCGTTTACAAGAGCCTCCCTGATCTTAAAGGCTGACATCAGGATAAATATGATTCCTTCAACGAGAACCGCGGTGAGGGCAACGGTAAAGGCGTCCTCTGCGCCCCCGAGCTCACCCAGACACACGGTATAGGCAAAGTAGGCGTTCAGTCCAAGGCCCGCAGACAGCGCGATGGGATAATTTGCCAGAAAGGCCATCAGGAATGTGGCAAGCGCCGACGCGAGCGCCGTCGCCACAAACACACCGTTGGCATCCATGACCGCACCCAGAATGTTAGGATTGACGGCCAGTATATATGCCATTGCCAGGAAGGTCGTCGTTCCCGCGATAACCTCCGTCTTAACCGTAGTACCATGCTCTTTCAGATGAAACAGCTGCTCCATAAAATCCCTCCTCCGTTATGAGTGTCCGTTAAATATTGATCCGCTTGCAGCAGGCGGATTCCTCCGCCGGGCAGACAGACACAAAGTATTATACAACGTTTATGGCAAATGATATCATAAACAGGAACAGGTAAGCTATAAATGATTTTGAAGGTAGCCCCATGAGCAGTTCGCAGCACTCGAATGATAAAGCGGTCAGCGCCGGAATCGGATACAGTATCGGAAACTATCTGATCAAGGGAATTGCCTTTCTTTCAATTCCCGTCTTCGCCCGCCTTATGTCTGCTGCCGAATTCGGCCTGTACGGAGCCTTTTCTGCTTATGAGAGCATCCTGTACCTGGCCGCCGGCCTTGCAATCCACAACAGCTACAAGAATGCAAAGCTCCGGTACTCCGAAGAAGGCGGGACGCTGTACGACAGCTATGTTTCCGATTCCATGCTGCTCGTGCCGGCACAGTCCGGCGTGCTCCTTCTTCTTGCCGTCTTTTTCAGGAATCCGCTCTCACGCCTGACCGGCCTTCCGGTTCCCGCTCTTTTCCTTCTCGTAATCTACAGCTTCGGCGCTGCGGTCCTCTCGTGCTGGTATTCCTACGCTTCCCTCGAATATGATTATGTCAGCTACCTTCGTGTCAGCGGTCTCTACGCTGTAGGAAGCGCCGCAGCGGGAATCCTGCTCATCCTCACACTCTTTAAGGATGCTCCTGCCATGGGAAGGATGACGGGAACCGCCATTGTCATGGCTGTTCTTTCCATATACATCATAACCGTCCTGGTCCGCAGGGCTCCCGTCAGGAGGTTAAGGGAAATGATGCACTGGGGCGTCCTGTACAGTATTCCCACGATTCCGGGGAGCATCTCCCAGACACTCCTTGCGGAAATTGACAAGATCATGCTCCTTCGGATGAAAGGCGCGGAGGCAGCCGGAATCTATACCTTTATATTCCAGATCTATCTGATCGCAGGCATCGCGCTGCAGTCCCTGGAAAGTGTATGGACTCCCTGGTTTTATGAGAAATACCACGAAAAGAGCATCCTCCGGATCCGCCACGGCATCTGCCTGTGCACCCTCCTGATGGCGGTTTTTCACTCCTGCCTCATTCTTGCAGCGCCGGAACTCATCCGCATCCTCGGCGGCAGGAACTATGAAGGGGGATCCTTCCTTGCCTTTCCCATGCTCTGCGGCGGGTTCTTTGCATTCATAGCACTCTTCCCCTCCGTGCTGGAGCTCTACCACGGCAAAACCGCCCTTAATGCCGCCGTATGCGTCGTATCCGCGGCGGTTAACCTGATTCTCGGACTCGTATTTATCCCGCTGTATGGTGCAGAAGCCGCCGCAGTAACAGTGCTGTTTTCCCATGCCTTCTATGCGGCCCTTCACTTTTTCGCTGCCGGAAGGCTCCCCGGGCGGGATGACATCTTCCCCCGGAGAGCACTTCTGTCCGGCTGTTTCTTTGTACTCGCCGCAGCCTTTTTTGCCTGTTTTGCCGCAGACTCCC
This sequence comes from uncultured Lachnospiraceae bacterium, assembly GCA_902796425.1. Classification (GTDB taxonomy): domain Bacteria; phylum Bacillota; class Clostridia; order Lachnospirales; family Lachnospiraceae; genus CAG-791. The sequence goes on along the minus strand of CADBPC010000100.1, from coordinate 9,692 downwards.
CGGTTCTGCGATGGAGTATCCTTACTGTTATCTTTGTAGCCGGCGCCCTGTACGGGGAAAAACACTACCGTCTTGTCAGCACACTTATCCATCACATCAGGAAAAGAAGATGAAAACGAAAAAGCCAAATTACACTCTTCTCATACTGATCCTTCTTCTTATGTTCACTGCCGCGCTTCCAAGGCTGTGCTCCTTTGCGGCCGGCGGCGGAAAGAACTATGCCGGAGACTACCGTCCGCACAACCACGACGCTTATTACTATCTTCGTATGGCGGAGTATTTCTCCGGGAGCGGCAGGGGCTTCTCGGAAGAAACCGATCTTCTTCGCTATGCGCCCGAAGGAATCCGCTTTGACGACGCCCCTCTTCTTTTGTCCGAGCTCACGGCACTTGCGGGGAAGCTGTTCTTTGGCAGCGCTGCATCGCCCGTCTCCCGGGCAGCCTCCCTGCTGGAACTGTTTCTCCCGGTTCTTTGCATTATCCCGGTCCTTCTTCTGCTGTCGCTGGTCCTTGAAGACCTGCACCTGGAAGACGGCCTTATACCCGCCGGCATCGCCGCGGGTATACTGAGCAGTCTGAATTACATGTATCTTATCCGGACATTGCCCGGATACTTTGACACAGATCAGCTGATTCTGTTCTTTTCCTGCTTCCTGATGTACTTTCTGTACAGGATTGTAACCGGCCGGAGGCTATATGCTTCCATCGCATGCTTTGGCATTATGGCAGGTTTCTTCGCAAGGTGGTGGAGCGGAAATATCTTCTTCATTATCATTGCGGCAGGAGTCCTTATTCTGTGTGCACTGGCCGACTTAATCTTCTGTAAATCAAAAGATAACCTGGCGGCCCTCTGCCTGACAGCGCTCTCCGTTCCCGCCGGGATCCTCGTGATTGCGGGGAAGAACATTTTCCTGTCCGCGATCGGACGTATCTTTATTATGGCAAGACTGAAAGCAGACGAGTCCTTTCGCCCCGGAGAAGAATGGTTTCCGAATGCCTATCTCTCTGTCAGCGAAATGTCATCGCCGGATGTCTTAAAAGGCGGATTCTTCGGACTGTTCCGCGCTGTGTCCTCCTCCGGTCCCTCCGGCATCATCAACTATGCGGGAGGTATCTGTGTATGTATTGCCGCTCTTTTTGGCTTTGCGCTGCTTCTCCGTTCCCTTCGCACAAAGAACGCCTCAAAAATCCACTCCTGCATCCTCCTTCTTCTGTGGGCACTGGCGTCGGCAATTGCCTCCGTTATTGCCCTGCGCTATCAGCTCGTCCTGTCCCTTCCGGCCGCACTTCTGTCGGGTATCACAATCGCATGGCTTTACCGCAGGCTCTCCCCAAAGCCTGCCCTCGACAGGAGTCTTCTGACGATTGTCGTTATGGCAGCTCTTCTTTTCCCTACAATCCACGCCTCCTGGCTGAGCGCAGGCACTAAAACGCAGCAGATCGCAACCAGGGACATGGAAGAGGCGATGGAGCTTCTGCGGGATACGACGGATCCTGCTGCCGTCCTGGCATCCTGGTGGGACTATGGATACTATTATGAACAATACTCCGAAAGAGCAACCCTCTTCGACGGCGGTTCCCAGTCCGGAATCCGTCTTTACTGGATGGCAAAGGCGCTTTCCACAGATGACCGGGAGCTGACGGCTGCCATATTAAAGATGCTCTCTTCCTCCGGAGATAAGGCAACCCTCATGCTGGGCGAACATTTCGGAGACGGCAGGAAGGCAGTCATGGCGCTGCAGACAATCCTGGCCATGGATGAGAATGAGGCAAAAGACTGCCTTACAGGCAGCTTTGGCCTGTCCGGGGAAGATGCGAATGCAGTCCTCTCCTGCACACACCCCAAAGACGCGCCTCCCATTGTCCTGCTCATCAGTTCGGATATGATATCCAAATCCATATGGTTTCCCACCTTCGGCAGCTGGGATAATACCGGTGCGCAGAAACCGGAGGACTTCTACTGGCTGACAGGCAATTGGAAAGCGGCTCCTTCCGGCGGGAGCGACGGTCACTACAGCATCCGGCAGAGCAACATGACAGCGGAGCTTGCGATAACGCCCGGAAACCTTCAGACTGCAGGCAGCATTACCGCAAAGTGCACGCTCATTAAGGACGGCGGGGAGCCGTCAGCCTGCTACTTCCGCAATATCTACTACATAGGGCCTGACCGCCATGAACTGTACGAGCAGACAGATATGAATGAAATCATCCCGGGCGATGGTGAATTATATGATCTGATTCTCAATGAAAAAGCCGGAGAACTGACCATTTCCATGATCTCTCCGGCACTCTCCGATTCTGTATGCGGTGAACTTTATTTTAAAGACGGTCTCTGGCAGGATGTGTACAGACGGCTGGACCCGGAAGATGACAGATCCGCCGGCGGCCTTACCGTATCCCTGTGGTCAGAGGAGTGATTCTCATTCCAGTTTCCCCTGTTCCCTGAGAATCCGCTCCACAAGACTGACACATTCATATACCAGCGCATCGCAGTGCGGTTTCTTTTCCCTTCCAAGCTCCTTGTTCCGGCGCAGCAGATCCGCGCAGTCGAACATTCCCTCATGGTTTTCCCTCAGAGCCTGATAATACTCCGCCGGATTATCAATCCCGAAGAGCCCGAGAACCACAAGGCCTCCCGTGATCGCTCCGCAGGCGGATGCTCTTTTAAGCCCTCCGCCGAAATTCGCGCAGATACCCATCGCCTGCTCCTCAGTAAGACCTGCATCCTCCGCAAACGGCACAACGACCGACTGCCCGCAGTTATAATGAGGAGTTACAATCGCCCGCAGCTCCTTAGCTTTGTCAAGATATTTGCTCATACGAATCCTTTCTCCATTCGTTTCTGGTTCAGGCAGCAGGTTCAAGCTCCTCTTCCCCGTCATCTGAAATATAGCGGTAAATGTATTCTTCCGCCAGTTCATCTATCCTGCCGGAATTCTTTTCTCTTTCCAAAAACGTATTGACATACCCAAGCAGTTCTTCGCTCCCCTTCGGCATCAGCACGCCCAGTTCTCCGTGTGTGAATGGCTCGTAGATCAGCGGAGCTGCAAGGCGGCTGTCACGGCCGACGTAGAAGCCTGCCTCCATGATTTCCGTTATCATTACGTCCGCCTCTCCGGAAGCGACGAGGCCGGGGATTTCCTGATTCACGTCATGGATGATCAGCGTTGCGTCCGGCAGATTTGCACGTGCGAACTTCTCATTCAGACCGCCCGGATTCTCCATGACTCTCACTTCCGGCCGGTTAATGGCTTCGAGGCTTGTGTATTTGTCCGCATCCTCCGCCCTGCACAGAACAGTCTTACCGTTTCCGAGATACCCCCTGGACATCAGTGCCTGTTCCTTCCTGGCATCGGTGATCGTTATGCCGCAGATGGCCAGATCAAACTTGCCGGCAAGTGTATCGTCCATCAGTGTCGGCCAGGATGTCGCCACATACTCGATATCGACTCCGAGAGCCACTGCCAGATCCTCAGCCAGTTCCGCGTCAAATCCGACATACTCCCCGGTCTCTGGATCAAAGTACGACATCGGCTGATAATCGCCTGCCGTGCCCACGCGCAGGACTCCTCTTTCGCGGATTGCGCTGACGGTTCCTGTTTCATTTACCACAGGCGCAGGAGCCGCCTGGCTGCAGCCGGACAGTAACGCGAGCATGCAGAGTATCATGAATATCCTGGTTATCTTTTTCATATTCTTACCTCTTCTCCCGGAGTCAGCGGTATCTTATGACCATTATAAACTAATTCTCCGCCGGGCGCCGTGCTGCGGACGCTCAGTTTTGCTTTGTCCATCGTAACGTGCACCTCACCCTTCGGAAGCGGCACGACGCCCTCAAAGTGTGCGAGGTCGCCAGGCATCGGGCGGACTTCAAAGGTATTGTACGCAATTCCCGTATTCACCACACCCATCCGGAAGCGTCCGAGGAGATATACCGGACTTGCGCTCCATGCGTGGCACAGTGACTTCTCAAAAGGCCTACCGTACATGGCAAATCGCTCTACTCCGCGCTCGGCCGGATCGTACTGCTCGTACAGCGTGGTGGCATCCAGATCGAGCATTCCGCCATAGTACTCGCGCAGGCTCTCCTCGAGCCTTGTACTGTCGCCCATAAGGCAGTGCACCTGATTCTCATAAAACTTGAAATAAGGCGTAGTTATGGCAGTAACTTCATCATTCAGGATGACGCGTTCATATATGTTTTGTTTCTGCTCGTCGCTGATACCGAGGTACAGGAATGCGAGAATATTGTTCTGCCGGCTGACATTTCGCTTTCCGGACTCATAGCTGTCGATATAGACTCCCTTATCGGCATCATAGAAGTATTTCTTAGTCTTTTCTCTAAGGGCTTCCGCTCGTGCAAAATAGTATCCGGGGGTATCGGCAGATGACTCTGCAGTTCCCGCAAAGCCCGCACAGTCTTCGAGCACCTCAAGGATTTTTCCGTACGCTTCCATCGCCTGTGCAAGGAGCACCTGTTCGCCCAACAGCGCGCCTGTCTTGTCCATCGGCGCCCAGTCGATGAACACCCAGTCTCCTTTTCTGCCGCGAATGAAACCGTCCTCAGAAACTCTGCCAAGGCAGAACTCCATCACCGCGCCGGCCTGCGGGCAGATACTGCGAAGATAATCCTTATCCCCCCAGGTCAGGTAATAGTCCCAGAGACTGATCAGCCAGAAATAGCTGTAATCCATGATGGTATTAATATACTGCACCACGGGAAGCCCGCCGCCCAGAGCCGTCAGAGTGCGCTTCTCCAGATCCTGGTCCATAAACAGATACCGGTTTACAAAGAAGCTCTGATAAGCATCCGCGGACCAGACCCAGCGGTCCCTCTTAATGCCGTCCAGCATGAACTCCCGGCAGTTGAGGTGGAAGGTATATGCCGCGATGTCATAAACCCGGTCGATCACCTCTTCCCCCGTGCGGAATCTCCCCCTGTACGTCACAGGCAGCATCTCTGTCTTTGCGGTTACCTGCGCATTGGGATCACTCACATAGAGATATCGGAGCGCATAGGGCGGATATGCCAGTTCTCCGTCTTTTGCCGTGTCGCTGAAATGGACGACACTCCACTCCGGGTCCAGCGCTTCCTCCCGTGACTCTCCCCATGAAACAAAGGTGGGATGGTCATCCTTAAGACCGCTTATCGCAACTGCGGCAAAGATTTCCCTTCCGAAATCAAAGAGCCTGCCCGGATACCCGGATACTGCAGAAGCCTTCACCGGCTCCGCATTCTCATATACAAAGGGGAAAACATCCGGCGTCCTGTCTGGGTCTGTGAAAAGCGGCGAACAGCCGGCGGGCTGCCAGTCATTCGTAATATCGTCCGCATTCCAGCTCCCATCGCTCTCAACAGCGCCGTCAACATAAACTGCCGGCAGCGTATTTGTATTTACCACCCGGATTTCAATCCGGAACTTTCCGGGAGGCAGCACGATATCCGGTCCGTTCCCGCACTTCGTCTCAAAGTCGCCGCGCTCAGGGTTGTAATCCCCGGTAAAAAGTGACACCGTGCAGTCGCCGCACGCTTTTACATGAAAAACACCGCCGCCGGTCTCTACTGTTTTCTCAAAGCGCACCGCGCACTCCGGGCGGTAGAGCTTCCACACCGGCGGCTCGATGTGACCATAGGCCTGTCTTCTGCTGTGCACCAGCATGCTGTGATACTTCTCAAAATCTCCGAATTTCCAGATCCATTGTGCCATTTATCTTCTCCCTGTCCTTCTGCATCCGGCCTGATCCGGCCTCTATAGAAGAAATTATATACTTTTCACCATACGGATGCGGCTGAAATTCGTCTTGCAGTTCTAAGGCCGTGACATTATAATATCAGATGTTCATCGGAGGCACCGATTCTGAATTGTGAAATCACAGGGCCGGATAAGATGCAGGCTGCAATGTCTGTTCTTATCCGGTCCTTTGTTATTGGTATCAGGAGAGTTTATATGAGTTCACACACACAGCAGAAGAACTTTACACAGGGACCGATAGCGGGACCTCTTATCGGATTCACACTGCCGATTCTGTTCGCGCTCCTTCTTCAGTCCATGTACGGTGCGGCAGATATGCTGATCGTAGGGCGGTTTGCGACCAGTGCAGATGTTTCCGCCGTTTCCACCGGGGCGCAGATCATGATGACGATCACCAACCTGATCGCCAGCTTTTCGATGGGGACAACGATCCTTTTGGGACAGCAGATCGGACAGGGCAGGGGAAAACAGGGCGGCGAGACAATCGGCGCCAGTATCTGGCTGTTTTTTATTGCCGGCATCGTTATTTCCCTGTTTATGCTGATTTTTGCGAATTCTCTTGCTTCTTTGATGAACGCGCCGGAAGAAGCATATACAAGGACGGTCTCCTATGTCAGGATCTGCGGCGCGGGCAGCCTTGTCATCATCGCCTATAACCTGATCGGCAGCATCTTCCGCGGCATCGGGGATTCCAGGACGCCGCTTGTCACGGTTGCCATCGCATGCGCTGTCAATATCGCCGCGGATCTCCTTCTAGTTGCCGTGTTTCATATGGGCACTGCGGGCGCAGCGATAGCAACAGTCGCAGCGCAGACCGTCAGCGTTGTCATATCGCTTGTCCTGATCCGGAAACAGACTCTTCCGTTCGCGTTTTCCAGGACTCAGATACGGTACAATTCCGGTATCATCCGCAGGGTCACCTCGCTGGGACTGCCGATTGCCGTCCAGGATCTTCTGGTCGGAATGTCGTTCCTAATTATCGCCGCAATCGTGAATTCCCTGGGGCTCATTGCCTCTGCAGGCGTCGGAGTCGCCGAGAGGATCTGCGGCTTTGTCATGCTGGTTCCCTCTGCGTTCATGCAGTCGCTGTCTGCCTTTGTCGCCCAGAATGTCGGCGCCGGCAAATATGACCGCGCGGTAAAGACGCTGCGGACAGGCATTGGTCTCTCGCTTATTGCGGGCATGGCAATGTTTACCCTGTCCTTTTTCAGGGGAGATCTCCTGTCCGGGATGTTCTCAACCGATCCCGAGGTCGTTGCCGCAGGCGCGGATTACCTGAAGGCCTACGCCATTGACTGCCTCCTGACGGCGTTTTTCTTCTGCTATCTGGGGTTCTACAACGGCCTTGGCATGACCAGATTCGTCATGCTGCAGGGAATCATCAGCGCCTTCCTGATACGTGTGCCGGTCTCCTACTTCATGAGCAGGCAGCGCCCCGTATCGCTGTTTCATATCGGTCTTGCAACTCCGACCGCATCATTCTTTCAGGTGCTGATGAGTCTTGCCGCCATGGCATACGTAAAGAAGCATTATCTGTCCGGCAGGAAATCCTGATACTGCCCGGACTGTTCAGCGCATCCTGCCGGTCTCATAGCAGATCTCGCAGATACTGTATTCATAGTTCCAGGGCAGCTTTCTGCCGCAGATGCTGCACCTTCTTCCCTGGAAGCGCTGCTTCTCCAGTATCCGTATGATCTCATGAGTGATTCCGCTCTTGACCGCGGAAACTTCATTCATAAGCGATTCCACCGGATAGAACTTGCGAAGATACGCATAGAGAAGGTCGCAGATCCTGAATTTTCTCTCCAGCTTGTCAAGGCTGCCGGCATCATATCCGCCGGAGCCGATACCGGGAATGGCCTTCTCGACGTCAAACCGGGTGTCAGCGGTCTCCGCTCTCATCATCTGTTTCCAGAGTCCCAAAAGGATCGGATCCTCCTCGTCGAAGGCCATGGTGATGAGATCATACTGCAGCTGCTTATTATTGCCCGGGATAAAGGTCAGAAGATCCAGCATCCGGTCTGTATCCCCCATGCTCCATCCCACGTGGACGCCTGCCCTTCTCCAGCGCAGGATCGTCTCCTTGAGGCTGAGATCGACCGACAGCAGCGATTCCGGAAAATCAATCACCGGCGTCCCTATGGGCGGATATTCCGCCTTTACCGCCTTTGCAATACTCCCCTTATCCCGAAGAGCCGTATAGTAGCCGGTGTCATAAATCCCGTATCTTCCCGCTCTGCCTGCGATCTGCTTGATCTCTGTGGTCCGAAGGCTCCGCAGCTCATATCCGTCATATTTTTCCGTTTCCAGAAAGACAACCCGCTTGATCGGCAGGTTCATGCCAAGGCCTATGGCATCGGTTGCCACAACCACATCATTATCGCCGCTGGCAAACATTCTCGCCTGCTCGTGCCGGACATCGTAAGGCAGCGCCCCGTAGACGACGCTGCACTTGAGTCCCCTGTCACGGATCGTCGCCGCGACGGCATGGACACTGCGCCTTGAAAAGACGATCAGTGCGTCTCCTTTCCGGACACTGACCGGGAAGGAAAAATGCGCGCTGTCCTGGATCAGCGGCGTCATCCTCTCATGATGGACAACACTGACCTCATCCTTGCATTCCCTGATGATTGAGAGCAGGAGCTGCTCGGCATCCGGTGAGCAGCAGACATGCACCTCCTCCGCGCAGATACCGAGAATCGCATTGGTCCATGCGCCGCCTCTCTGGTTGTCCGTGATCAGCTGCGCTTCATCGATGACAGCGACCTCATAGTAAGCCTGGAGATTGGCCATCTCCACCGTCGATGCAGTGATCATCGCTCCTTTTATGATCTCCTGCTCTTCCCCTGTAACCAGAGAACATGGAATTCCCTTTGAATTCAGGTTCTCAAACTGCTCATAGGCAAGGAGCCTCAGCGGTCCCAGATACACGCCGGAGGAAGCCCTTGCCAGCTTTTTCATGGCATCATAGGTTTTTCCGGAATTCGTGGGCCCCACATGAAGAGTGAAATGGCGGTGCATTGCCCTGGCTCTCGGATACAGATCCCGGTAGCGGTCAGGGATCGCGGTCAGGACCTTTTCCTGCCGGGCCAACTCCGTCTCCATCTTTTTCTTCTTTTCGAGCCTTGCCTTCTGCAGAGATTTTTCGTGCTCCCTGCGCCTGTTTACAAGGTCTGTGTTCCATTTCTGGAGGGTCTTTTTCTCTCCCGCCCTCAGGACAATCTTACAGGAGAATTCCGGCACGGAGCCTTCACGCGCCGCTTTGCGGACAGCCTCCGGGGCTCCCGATTCAAGCTCCCGCAGGGTAAGGCTTCCAAGCACAGCCGTTATTTTTTCCAGGACAATGAGCTTTTCGGCATCGCAGCTTTTGTTCATCCGGCCGATCAAGGCCCGGCAGCCATCCCGCTGTTCCGGCTTAAGAATCTTGTTGATGCTGCCTTCCCTGATCACTTCAAAGGCATCCGCCACAGCCTCGCTTAAGGAACGGGAAATCCCGCTGGTGCTCCTTCTCAGGACGCTTTCGAGCGTCTGCTCCCAGAAGGTGTCCGGAACGCTTTCTCTGGTACACAGATAATACTGTATCCTGACACGGACATACTCAGTGATCCGGTCCGTATTGACATACAGCTCATTCGATATATGGGACCGCACAAGCCTGACAACGGTTTCGTCGATATAAGCCGGATCCAGATAATCCGGTCTGTTTTTATGGTCTGCGCTTCCCTTCCGGTCCGCGGCATTTCGAGAGTGTTTTCCGTATGTTCTTTCCATGGCAGTTCTCCCTGCATCCTGCCTATTGTACCAGAGACTGTCCGGGGACACAAAGAAATGAATTCAGATGGGCATGCTATGCTATAATCCGGTCTTTAACACTTTCAAGAAATGAATAAGTGCTGAGAAGCTGTGTTTATGCGGCTTCTCAGCACTTTTGCCATGTCGT
>CADBPC010000099.1 GCA_902796425.1 uncultured Lachnospiraceae bacterium | reverse complement strand
GTTTATCACTGGACCTACAAGCTTGATGAAATCTCTGCGGATGAAGCCAACGGCGATGTGGCCAGTTAATTTTTATTCAATGTACTACATCACCGGCTGGGTAGGCCTGGGCGTAGTCCTTGCGGGAAGCTTCTCCATGATCATGCGTATCTGGGACGGCGTGACAGACCCGTTCATCGGCTTCGTCGTAGACAAGACCAACGGAAAGTTCGGCAAGAACCGTCCGTTCATGGTGATAGGCAATATCATCCTCGCGGTCACGAGCTTCTGCATGTTCTGGTTTATCCCGAAGGTTCCGGCGGGAGCAGGGCGCGTTGCGCTGTTTATTTTCCTCAACCTGCTCTATTACATCGGCTACACATTCCAGTGCATCGTCACAAAGTCCGCGCAGAGCTGCGTGACAAACGACCCGAAGCAGCGCCCGCTGTTCGCGGTTTTCGATGCGATCTTCAATATGATCCTTTTCACCGGCGGCCAGATCGTAATTTCCAGCTATCTCGCGCCCAAGTACGGCGGCTTTACCAATGATATCGGCCTGTTCCATGAACTGTGGACGATCGTGGCAATTGCCTCTGCCGTGTTTACCTGCATCTCCGTTATCTCCATCTGGCCCAAGGACAATTCAAAGTATTTCGGTACCGGCAAGCCTCAGATGATCACCTTCAAGGATTATTTCGACGTCATCAAGCACAACAAGGCGATCCAGATGCTGGTCCTGTCCGCCTCCACGGATAAGCTCGGCTCCGCTGCAAGAACCTCTACCGTAACGATCATCATGTACGCAATTGTCGTAGGCAACTACGCTCTCTCCGGCGGCTTCCAGATGTATACCACCATCGGCAACGTGATCTTTATCCTTCTGGGCATCGGCGTCATCGCGACCAGGTTCGGCCAGCGCCGCGCCATGATCCTTTCGAGCTGGATCGCCCTTGTCGGCAATGTCCTGATGGCTCTTCTGTGGATCTTCGGCGATCCCAAAACACTCAACCTCCCCGGATACGAGGGATTTGTCGGCTTCTCGTTCTTCACCGTTGCACTGTTCGTCCTGACCGTTGTCACCGGCGGTTTCCAGCAGGTTGCATCCAACATCGTTATCCCGATGACTGCGGACTGCGCGGATTACGAGACGTACCGCTCCGGCAGATACGTCCCCGGTCTTATGGGAACACTGTTCAGCTTTATCGATAAGATGGTATCCTCTCTTGCTCCGTTTATCGCAAGCGTTCTTCTGGCATCGATCGGCTTCAGAGAGCAGATGCCCGATGTCAACACTCCCTACAGCCCTCAGCTGAAGGCAGTCGGTATTTTCCTGATGTACGGCCTTGTCATCATCGGCCTGATCTTCAACGTCATCGCCATGAAGTACTATCCTCTGACGGCGGAAATGATGGAAGAGGTCCGTGAGAAGATCGCGGCGATCAAGGAAGAATACAACAAGGGCGAAGCATAAGATAAGAAACAGATATTAAGCCCCGCCCGGGGCAGCCCTGATAACGGGACGCCCCGGGCAGGCGGCAGGCAGTCCGGAAGGAGAAAAAGCAATGGGTATGGAAGCAGGGAAAAGCTGGTGGATCAGACTCGGCGAGGCGTACTACGACTTTAAGGAGAGACACACCACACTGAATAAGGTAAACCGCAAGACATATTGCTGGCTCTGCCTTCTGGGAATTGTCGGCGTGCATCATTTCTATGCAAGGCACTGGGTAAAAGGCCTGGTATATCTTGCGATCTGCTGGACCGGAATTTCGGCCGCCATGGGCCTGATCGACTGGATGGCTGCAGTCCCGAAGGAAGCCGATGAGGATGGCAATATTTTGATCTGATTCACAAGGCGAAAGCACGAAGTGCGGCACAATCCGGTGAATAGTTTTTGAAAACATGTGCAAAAGGAGAACGACTATGCTTTATCCTGTACTTACAGCCTCCCGCTTTGTCAGTGATCTCTCGGGCATCTGGGATTTCAGGCTCGACAACGGAAAGGGATTCGAGGAAAAGTGGTTTGACGCGCCGCTTGAGGACGCGATTACGATGCCGGTACCGGCCTCCTACAATGACTTAAAGGAGGGCGTCGGCTTCCGGGATCATTACGGATGGGTATTTTACCAGAAGACCATCGCGGTTCCGGCCTACATCCGCAGGGAGCAGAGAGTGTATCTGCGGTGCGACGCCGTTACGCATCACGCAAAGGTGTATCTGAACGGGCAGGAGCTGGCAGAGCATTTCGGCGGCTTCCTTCCCTTCGAGGTGGAGCTGAATGACGCCCTGAAGGACGGCGACAACCTGCTTACGATCGCGGTCGACAACGTGATCGACTACACGACGCTTCCCGTCGGCGGCAAGGCTCCCATGCTGAGCGGACCCATGGGCGGTCAGGGCGTCCCCGCAAAGAAGCAGAACTACCCGAATTTTGACTTCTTCAATTACTGCGGAATTACAAGGCCTGTCCGCATCTGCACATGCCCGAAGACCTATATCGACGACGTAACGGTTACGGCGGATGTGGCGGATCCCCTGGCGGACAAGGTAAATGCAGTCCTTCATTACAGTGTGGAAATAAAGGGTGAAAACGCCGCCGCCGCGCCCTGCAGGGTCGAGATTTTCGACAAGGCAGGAAAGAAGGTCGGCGAGGCCAAAGGCACAGACGGCGAAATCGCGCTGGAGGGTGTGACGCTCTGGCAGCCGCTGAAGTCTTACCTTTATACGGTAAAGGTTACCGCGGGCGAAGATGTCTATGAGCTTCCCTACGGCATCCGCACCGTCAAAGTCGACGGGACAAAGTTCCTGATCAACGGAAAGTCATTTTATTTCAAGGGCTACGGCAAACACGAGGACACCTTCCCCGGCGGACGCGGCATGAACATGCCGATGTACGTAAAGGATATGTCCCTCATGAAGTGGCAGGGCGCCAACAGCTTCCGCTGCAGCCATTATCCGTACAGCGAAGAGATGATGCGCCTTGCGGACGAGGAAGGCTTCGTTGTCATCGACGAGACAACGGCGGTCGGCGTCAACCTTGACTTCGGCGGCGGCGCGAACTTTAACGGGCAGAAGGTGTCCACCTTCGATCCCGAGCACGGCGTAAAGACCTTCGAGCATCACAAGGACGTCATCCGTGACCTGATTTCGCGCGACAAGAACTATGCCTGCGTCGTGATGTGGAACATTGCGAACGAGCCGGATTCCTACAGCGATGCGGCGTATGATTACTTTAAGCCGCTTTATGACCTCGCGCATGAACTGGATCCCCAGAACAGGCCCTGCACGCTGACCAGCGTCCAGATGGCAGGAGGCCCGGATACGGACAAGTCCGCCATCCTCTCGGATGTCATCTGCCTCAACCGCTACTACGGCTGGTATGTGGGCGGCCCGGATATCGAAGGACCCTGCGGCCTGCTCAGGAATGAGCTGAAGGAGTGGGAGAAGATCGGAAAGCCGCTCGTTATCACCGAATACGGCGCGGACACCGTCATGGGCTTCCACGACGTGACGCCGGTCATGTACACCGAGGAGTACCAGCTCGACTATTACAAGGGCAACAACGCGGTGCTCGATGAATTCGGCTTTGTCGTAGGAGAGCAGGTCTGGAACTTCGCGGATTTCGCGACCAGCCAGGGGATGCTCCGCGTCCAGGGCAACAAGAAGGGACTCTTCACAAGAGACCGCAGGCCCAAGCTCGCCGCGCATTATTTCCGTGACAGATGGAACAGCATTCCGGACTTTGAGTATAAGTGATCCGTCCGGGAAACGAACCGGAGATACAGACCGGGACACAAACCGGAAAAATAATACAAAACGGCGGGGCCATGACGATTGTCACGGTCCCGTTTTTCTGTGTTCCGCAGGAGACGGCGCACAATCATTCCTGCCTGCAAACGGGAAGTGCCGGGAGGAGCTTGAATTGTGCACAACCGGTTATAGATGTATAATAAACCGTTCAGGCTGCGCTTTTCTTTCTCTGCGCGGTGCAGTGAAAGCAGCCGGAGTTACGGGGTTTTATGGAGAAATTCAGCGTCAGAAAACCGTATACGATTCTTGTCGCTGTCATCATGATTCTTGTACTGGGCATTGTGTCCGTCATGAACATGACGACGGATCTTCTGCCGTCTATTTCCCTTCCTTATTTAATGGTCATTACAACCTATCCCGGCGCGAGCCCGGAGCGTGTCGAGGCAACCGTGTCGGCGCCGATGGAGGCCGCCCTCGGAACGGTCTCGGGCGTCGCGAATGTTTTCAGCGTCAGCGCGGAAAATTATTCCATGACGCAGCTGGAGTTCGAGGACGGGACGGATATGGATTCTGCCATGGTCAAGGTTTCCTCGACCGTGGAGCAGGTCCGCGCGCAGCTTCCGGACGGTGTCGGGACGCCCGGCATCATGGAGCTGTCCCTGGACATGATCGCGACGATGTACGTGGCGGTCGGCTACGAGGGATACGATATCTATGAGCTCTCGGACTATGTCAAAAACGACCTGATCCGCAGAATCGAGCGCGTCGACGGCGTGGCGTCGGTAACGGGCGTCGGCCTTGTCGAAAAGACGATCCTGGTGGAGCTCGACGATTACAAGATTGGCCGCTTAAACGACAGGATCCTTTCCAAAACAACGGAGGGCCTGGAGGAGGCAGGGCAGCAGCTCGATGACTACATCGCCATGGTAGAGACGGGGGAAAAGGAGCTTGCAAAGCAGCAGAGCTCCTTCGGCGACCAGGTGGCCGGCGGCCTGACGAGCCAGATGGAGCAGCCGCTCCAGGATGTCACGCTCAAGGCAAAACAGGGAATGGTCGACCTGATCCTTGAGATCGAGGATCTGGAAAAACAGCTCGAGGAGCTTGAAGCGCGGATGGAAAAAAGCAGCGGCAGGGCGGATGTCTACCGGCAGGCCTTCGCCGATGCGGGAGACAGCTTCCGGCAGGGCATTATTCTCGCTGTCATGGACATCAAGACCGCGCTGGAGGGACTCCAGGAGGCCCGCGGCCGGATGACC
>CADBPC010000098.1 GCA_902796425.1 uncultured Lachnospiraceae bacterium | reverse complement strand
GAAGGGCGGCAGCGCGCAGATCGTCGATGTCCTCTCCTACGCACAGCCTGTCACAAAGAAGGGACTCAACGTCCTCTCCGGCCCCGGAAACGACCTTGTCAGCGCGACCGACCTTACGGCCGCCGGCGCTCACATGATCCTGTTTACGACCGGCCGCGGAACACCGTTCGGAGCTCCCGCACCGACCGTCAAGATCTCGACCAACACCGCTCTCTATAACAAGAAGCGCAAATGGATCGACTTCAACGCGGGGAGCGTTGCGGACGGCGAGGAAACCCTCGATGAGGCCGGTGACCGACTTCTCGACTACGTCCTTCGCGTAGCCAGCGGCGAGAAGACTCTTGCAGAGGAAGGCGACCGCAGAGAGATCTCCATCTTCAAGGACGGCGTAGTTCTCTGATTGTCTGAGAATCATCAGTACATTTTTAATTTTTCAGAATATTCTCTGTATATCCGGAAAATTTCAGGTATAATTGAATAAGGGGCAGCAGCGGGAGGCAAAATCGAGTTTCTCCCGCTGCTGTTTTCATTATCGGAAAACAGACTGTGAAACCGGACAATTGCCGGGGTGAGCCCTGTTCTCATCCGGAGGAAGGAGATTACTGTGAAAAAACTGCTGTTCTGGTTCTGCTGCACACTTTTGCTTGTCTCACTTTTCCCGTCCCGAGCTTATGCCGCTGCCGCGGCCGCCAATTCCAGCACACTGCCCGACTGGGGGATCCGTATCTACTCACCTGAGGATACCATTGCCGTACTCGAAGAGGATGAGTACTATATCTACGCTCTCGAGGAAGGAACGATTCCCTATGTGATGGTAAGACCCTACCGGTATGATTCCGAGACAGAATTCCTCGAGGATTTTACCGCTTACATGAGACGCGTATACTCGGATCTGAAAATTACTGAGGATATCCGGAAGGTCAGGATCGGCGGCAGGACCTGCTGGGAAATCGACTATACCTACAAAATCAGCGGCTATAACGTAACCGACAGGCGGGTTGCAATCACCGTCGACGAGCTGACCTATATGTTCTGCTCCAAGGAAGTCGAGTCACTGGGCCTGACCACGGACGGCCTTCTCGAACAGGTCATCTCCGACTGCGTATTTATCTATGGAGAAGATGCGCTGCCGGAGGATGAAGAGGAGAACGCTTCTCTTGCGAATGCGTATCTTTACTGCCTGGATGACGGAATGCCGAAGTACTGGCTGGATTTCACGGGAGGACTGTCCAATAATCTGATTCTGCACTGCTACTTCCGCTCATCCGATCCCGAATTTTATGAATCGAAATTTATTCTTGATCTTGGAACCGCCGATATCTCGGATTCCTCCATCACCATTCGCAACGTGTACGATGAGTACGGCTTTGATCACTCGAACTGGTTCAAGGGCCTGACACTTCGTCTCGAAGGCGATCACATTCTGATGCTTGTCCGCAGAGACGAGAGCACGCTTGCCGGCGGAGAGGAAGACAATATCCTGACCGGCATTTATGACATGGCGCCTCTCCCCGCCTATACGGTCTATGAATACCATCAGGACAACGGGATGCTGAAATACTGGCTGGAAATCGAGGATGAGGAAATCCTGCTGCATGCCATGTTCCGCTCCGGAGATCCCGAGTATTACGAAGAAGTCTTCTCGCTGGATCTTAACACTGCGTCCGCAATCGACGACAACACGATCCGGATCCGAAAGGTAAAGAACAGCCGCGGAATTGATGTATCCGAATGGTTCAAATCACTGACCCTGATGCAGGATGAGGGAAGCATCACCATGTATGTGCGCCGCGACGAAAAAACGCTTGCCGGAGGCACCGAGGACAACATCCTCACCGGTACCTATGAGTGCAGGGCGCGTGTTTTGCTCTCCGCAAATGACACTCCCATGACCGGAAGCGAGCTGGCAGCCCTTGCCCAGCGCTATTATTTCACCCGCCACGGCTTCTTCCCGCCGATCGCGGATTATGAGAAGAACAAGGACGGAACCTTCACGATTCATCTCTACGAGATCGTAAAGATGGATGATTTCACCCACACGGCCACCTCCGCCTGGTATACGGTCGATAAGTACGGCGTCGGCACCAACATCATCACAGAAGAGGAAGTAGATCTTAAGAAGTGAAAAAGATAGAATAAACAGTCTTTACGAGCCGCGAGGCTGACCTGTTCCCGCGGCTCTTTTTTCATTCGCCCGAGGGCTCAGGGTAATGCCTGTCGAACATTCCGGCAGACTGCGCAGGAGGCGCGAGCATAGCGCCGCCGGCGAAGGACTGTCCGAAGCGCACTTTGTGATTCACTCTGCCCGGCAGAATACGTTTGAACAAAGTGCGCAAGTTTCCGAAGCAGGCGGCGAATAAGCGGCGCAGCGCCGACAAGCAGGCCCGGGTGAGCAGGCGTACCCTGCGCCCCGGGCGGCAGTGTAATGAGCCGCGGGGTCTGACCCAGCTGTTCTCTTATATCGCTTCCAGTTTTTCTATCAGTTTGTCAAATCCGTAGATTTCGAGGGTTGTTTTCCCGGCCTTGAGCATCTCCACGATGTGCTCTTCTTTCTCGAATTTTGCCCTGGCCTTATCGATGACCTCGTCCTCCTGTTCACGGGGTATGACGACGACGCCGTCGCAGTCTCCGACGATGAGGTCTCCGGGGCGGACGGTGACGTGGCCGCACTGTTTTGCAGGCCAGCGCAGTTCCATCGAATTCTTCCGGAAGGAACTGGAGAAATTTGTCCGGTCAAATGAAGATATCTGTGTATTCGAGCCCTGGATGCTGAAGGAATGAACAGCGGACGGGCACAACGAAAAAGAACCGCAGGACTGATCCCGCGGTTCTTTATACATGTCTGAATATCTTATTTACAATGTCTGGATATATTAATTTACGCCATTTCCTTCAGGAGCTTCTGCGCGGATACAAGGCGCACGCAGACGGTGAAGAGCTTCGCTGCCGTCTTCAGGTCCTCAAGCGTGGGATAGGTCGGTGCGATGCGGATGTTCGAATCCTTCGGATCCTTTCCGTACGGCCATGTGGCTCCGGCACCGGTCAGTGTAACACCGGCCTTCTTTGCCTTGGCGACGATCTCCTTCGCGCACCCTTCCATGGCGTCAAAGCTGATAAAATACCCGCCGTTCGGCTTTGTCCACTCACCGATGCCAAGGCCGGTCAGGTTCTCGTCAAAGATCTCTTCGACCGCCTCGAACTTCGGGCGGATGATGGCGGCATGCTTTTCCATGTGCTTCATCATGCCGTGGATATCGCCGAAGAACCGCACGTGACGCAGCTGGTTGACCTTGTCGTGACCGATGGTCTGGTTCTTTAACTGATTCTTGATATCCACAAGGTTATTGTCCGATGTCGCCAGCGCCGCAATACCGCTTCCGGGGAAGGTAATCTTCGATGTAGAGGCGAACTTATAGACAAGGTCGGGGTTGCCCGCCCTCTTGCACTCCTGCAGGATCTCGATCAGGTAATCCTGTTTGATGTCATAAAGGTGATGGATTCCGTAGGCGTTGTCCCAGAAGATACGGAAGTCCTTCGCCGCGGGCTTTAATCTCGCAAATCTCCGGACAGTCAGGTCCGAATAGGAGTAGCCCTGCGGATTGGAATACTTCGGCACACACCAGATTCCCTTGATGGCTTCGTCACTCGATACAAGCTCCTCGACCATGTCCATGTCGGGTCCTTCCGGCGTCATCGGGACGGGAATCATCTCAATGCCGAAATACTCGGTGATTGCAAAATGCCTGTCATATCCCGGAACTGGGCAGAGGAACTTGACTTTATCAAGCTTGCACCAGGGTGTATTGCCCATGATGCCGTGCGTCATCGCGCGCGCTACCGTGTCATACATGACATTGAGCGAGGAATTGCCGTAGATAATGATATTGTCCGGGTTGTTCTCCATCATGTCGCCCATGAGGACCTTTACCTCATGGATTCCGTCGAGAACGCCGTAGTTGCGGCAGTCCGTGCCGTCTTCGCAGGTCATGTCGTCACCGGAGTGCAGTGCGTCCATCAACCCCATGGAAAGGTCGAGCTGTTCCCTGCACGGCTTTCCGCGGGACATATCCAGATGCAGTTCCAGTGCCTGGTAGCGGTTGTACTCCTTCTGGACTGCCTGAACCTCAGCTGTCAGTTCTTCCTTCGTCATCTCGGCGTATGGTTTCATTAAGACCTCATTTCCTGTTAAATACTCGCAGCCAATTCTTCGTGCGTCTTCACCGGCGCACCTTCGGGCAGGAACTCATGCTTTCGTGAGTCCGGCCGGCCGCGCCTTCGGCAAGACTGTATAATTGTATACCATCTACCTGTTCCACGCAAGCAAAAGAAGGAATATCACAAGCGCAAATATAACAAGATAAACAAGGCCGATCGCAAGCGCTGCTCCGAGCGCTCCCATCACCATGGAAAGGCGGTTTTTCAGGGAGAGATCTTCATCATCGTGCATGTAAACAGGAGCATCCTGATCCGGCGAATACGCGCCGCCTGCCATCCGGCGTCCTGCATCCGCTCCTGACATCCCCCGCGCGGCGTCCTCTCTCCCCGCGTCTTTTCGCCAAAAGAAGGGCTGCCTTGCCGGCAGCCCGCTCATATCGGCGATGGTATGCCCATCGTCTTCTGTATTATTTCTCTGATCTGTATAGAATCTGTTGTCCTGATCCGATCCGGTCATCCGATTCTCCGTTCATCACTTGTCATATAAGTGGCAGACCACATAATGACCCTTTTCGACCTCATGCTGCTTCGGAGCCTCCTCCATGCACCTCTTTGTGCAGTGCTTGCAGCGGGTGTGGAACTTGCACCCTGAAGGCGGATTTGCAGGCGAGGGAATGGAGCCCTCCAGAACGATACGGTTCATCTTTGCTGTGGGATCCGGCACCGGGATCGCGGAGAACAGCGCCTCGGTGTAGGGGTGCAGCGGATGGGCGAAGATATCTTCCTTCGCGCCGTATTCGACCAGGTTCCCCAGGTACATGACGCCGACCGTATCCGAGATGTGCTCGACAACCGACAGGTCGTGCGAGATGAACAGATAGGTCAGCTTGTATTTCTCCTGCAGCTCGTTTAAGAGGTTGATGATCTGGGCCTGGATGGAAACGTCCAGCGCAGAGACCGGCTCGTCGCAGACGACAAACTCGGGATTGAGCGCCAGGGCTCTTGCGATGCAGATACGCTGTCTCTGGCCGCCGGAGAACTCATGCGGGTAGCGGTCCTTGTGGAAGGGCTGCAGTCCGCAGTTGTCCATGACTTTGTCGATGTATTCCTCGTATTCCTCCTTCGGAACGAGATTGTGCTCGCGCACCGCCTCGCCGATGATCTCGCCTACAGGGAGTCTGGGAGAAAGCGATGAGAAGGGATCCTGGAAGATGATCTGCATCTTCGTTCTCGCATTTCGAAGCTCCGCCTTTGAAAGGTCGTAGACCTCTTTCCCGTTGAAAAGGACATCTCCGCCGGTCTTCTCGCCCGAAAGCCTTAAGATCGTTCTTCCTGTGGTTGTCTTACCGCACCCGGACTCACCGACAAGTCCCATCGTGGTTCCGCGTGCAAGATTAAAGGTAACGCCGTCCACCGCCCTGACCTGGCCGATGACACGGTTCATCATACCGCCCTTGATGGGAAAGTATTTTTTCAGGTCGCGTACCATCAGAATGTATTTATCGTCCCAGACAAGAGGCTCTTTTTTCTGTGTGTTCATTTTCTCAGTACTCATAATCACTCCTGCGCCCCCGTAGCCTGTGCAATCGCATTTACTGTCTTAAGCGCTTCTTCTTTGTGTTCCTCGTAGAAGCGGTAGCAGGATACCTTGTGTGTGGGCGAAAGAGAGATCTCGCAGGGATACTCGCCGTCGCACACAGGCATTTTCATCTCGCAGCGGTCGCGGAAATAGCAGTAATCCGGCATATTGATCGGGTTCGGAACCTTGCCCGGGATGGAATACAGCTGCTTTACATGGCGGCCGACTACCGGCTTGCTGGCCATAAGGCCGATCGTGTAGGGATGCGCCGGATGCGCGAAGATTTCTTCCGCGGTTCCCTTTTCAACGATCCTGCCGGCGTACATGACGACGACGTAATCAGCCATCTCGGCGATAACGCCAAGATCGTGCGTGATCAGCATGATCGAGGAGTTGATCTTGTCCTTCAGGTTGCGCAGAAGGTCAAGGATCTGCGCCTGGATAGTAACGTCCAGGGCTGTCGTCGGCTCGTCCGCGATGATCAGCCTCGGGTTGCAGGCAAGCGCCATGGCGATCATGACACGCTGGCGCATTCCGCCGGAGAGCTCGTGAGGGAACATATTGTAAACGCCCTCGCTGTTGGCGATGCCGACCATCTCCAGCATGGCGATTGTGCGCTTTTTGATGTCATTCCTGCTCTTCCCCTCGCCGTCGTGGAGAGCGATAACTTCGTCGATCTGGTCGCCGATGCGGAAAACCGGATTCAGGCTTGTCATCGGCTCCTGGAAAATCATGGAAATATAATTGCCGCGCAGCGTCTGCATGCGCTCATTCGGCGTCTTTGTGATATCGATTGCCTTATCGCCGAGATTCAGCCTGATCTCGCCGTCGACGATCTGGCCCTGGGGTCTTTGCACGAGCTGCATGATGGAAAGGCTCGTTACGGACTTGCCGCACCCGGACTCACCTACTACGCCGACGGTTTTCCCCTTCGGGACGTCAAAGGTGACGCCGTCAACGCTCTTGACCGTGCCCGCATCTGTGAAGAAATAGGTGTGCAGGTTTTCGATTTCAAGTGCATTATCTGTATCGTGCATGGCGGTCAGATACTCTGACTCGGGCACGTTCTTTCTTTTTCTCTTCTTTTCAAGCTCGTTTGTGATTCTGCGGTTTTCCCTGGAGATGCGCCGCGATTCCTTAGCTGAAAGATAACCTTCTTTATTCTTAGCCATGAGGCTGCTCCTTATCCTGTATTAGATGATATTATCGCTTCATTCTGGGGTCGAACGCATCGCGCAGGCCATCACCCACGAGATTGAATGCCAGAACGGTCAGCAGCAGGCAGACACCGGCAGGAATCCAGATGAACCAGTAATTTGTCAGTACGAAGGTGTCATTGACATCGTTGATGATATTTCCCCAGGAGGCGAACGGGAACTTTACGCCCAGTCCCAGGAAGGAGAGCGTTGCTTCCGTCAGAATCGTGGAACCAAGGCTCATTGTGCTGATAACGATCAGCTGGGGGATTACATTCGGGATCAGATGGCGGAAAATCCTGCGGGATGCCCGGATTCCGCACGCCTCTGTCGCCGTCATGAACTCCTGCTCCCTTAAGGAGAGGATCTGGCCTCTGACCATACGGGCGATGCCCGGCCAGCCAAGGAATCCCAGAATCAGCATCAGGTAGATCATTCGGATCTGGGGGTCGACTCTCATCGCATCCATCGCCGCGCCGAGAATGATGATAATGGCGGTCGAGGGAATGCAGTAGAAAATATCGACGATACGCATGATCAGGTTGTCAACCCATCCGCCGAAGTAACCGGCGATTCCGCCGAAGATAACGCCGAGGCCTGTCTCAATGATAACGACGATAAAGCCGATATACAGAGATACTCTGCCGCCGTACATAAGGCGGGTCAGCATGTCCATTCCGTTGCGGTCCGTTCCGAGAATGTGCTCTTTGGAAGGCGATGCATAGGTGTCAAAGACCTTGGTCTGTGCGGTCTGCAGGACCGACCAGTTGCTGCTGGCCGGATTAAAGGTAATGAAATAGTCTGCCTCGAGTCCGTCGGCGTCCACATAGTGGAACTCCTCCTCACCGGCCTCGATCGATTCAATGAGTTCTTCCTTAAAACCCCTTGTGAGGAAGACGTCGGACATAATGGGCTGGACAATGTACCTGCTCGCGTAGGCGATTTCTTCCCCGTTTAATGTGACGGTGCCGTCGCCGAAGACCTCATAGGTCTGTCCGTCCAGTTCAAAGGAGGATTCTCCGCTGTTGGCAGCCTCCAGAATTGCGTACTGCAGGGGGAAGGGGAGCTTTTCATTGCCCGTACTGGAGCTGATGATATCATAGGTCGCACAGGCTACGGGCTCTTCCTTACCTTCCTCATAAATGACGAAGAATTCGTCATTCACCTTTTCGTAGGTATACTCTGTTCCCTTTACCTTAAATGTGTCTGTGTTTTTAATCTGCGCAAGGAGGAACTGCGCCTGTGCCAGAGAGGAAAAGGATCCGTCCTGCACATACCTCAGCTCCGAATTCTGCGTCACGCCTGCGTACTGCTTTTTCTGCTCGTCATACCGGTAGAAGAGCTGGTCCTCTTTATAGGGAGTGATCGCTCCGCCGATAAACGAGAAGATAAACATAAAGGCCAAAATAATCATTCCGGTAACTGCGACGCGGTTTCTGATAAAGCGCTTTACGACAAGGGCGCCGGGAGAAAGGGTTTTGACCCGGCGGTCGTCGTTGAGTGAATACTCTGCATTCTGCGCGTTGTTTTCTATTTCTTTGTTTGTAATGTTTTCAGGGTTGTCCCTGTTATCCGTGTTTCCCATTTTATCTACCTCTGAATTCGCTTTACTGTCAGGATATCCGTACCCGCGGGTCAACGACCGCGTACAGAATATCCGATATCAGGTTTCCTAAAAGTGTCAGGATCGACAGGAACACAAGATAAAACATGGAGAACGGAATGTCTCCGGAAACCATGGACTGATAGGATGTATATCCGATGCCGGGGATGGAATACAGTGTTTCCGTGATCAGTGCTCCGGAAAACAGTCCCGGCAGAGATCCGCCGATAATTGTAACCAGCGGGATCAGTGTGTTGCGGAAGGCGTGGTGGAAAATTACTCTGTTCTCCGACAGGCCTTTCGCGCGGGCAGTCCTGATGTAATCCGCATTCAGGACCTCCAGCATATTCGTACGTGTATAACGCATCAGTGAACCGACGCTGATAACCACCAGCGTCACGATCGGCAGGACGAGATGATCCGCCTTGTCGAGAATCTGTCCCATCGGGCTCAGGCGCTCATAGTTTCTGCCCACAAGTCCTCCAAGGTCAAACCAGCCGAGCTTTACCGAGAAGAGGAGCTTCAACAGGGAAGCAAAGAAGAATGTGGGAAGTGAAATACCCGCAAGGGCGATAACCGTTATCGCGTAGTCCGTGCGGCTGTACTGCTTTGTCGCTGCCAGTACTCCGAGAGGGATTGCTATCAGCAGCTCGAAAATGAAGGCGATGCCGCCCATGACAAAGGAGAGCCACACTGTATCGTGGAATTTCTCCGTCACGGGAACCGTCCAACGCCAGCTGTCACCGAAATTGCCGCGCAGCGCTTTTGCGCACCACGAGAAGAATCCCGGAATAATTCCCTTGTCCATTCCATAAGTGGCAGACAGCTGTTCCATCCACTCCTCGAAGCTCTTCGAACCGGGCTGCTGGGACTTTGCCCTCGCAACCTGCTCAAGATAAGAGGTGGGAAGCGAACGCATGAGGACATATATAATAAACGCGACAAACACAAGGATTACTGCGGACAGCAGCAACCTTTTAATGATGTACTTTCTCAATTTCTGACTCCTTACGGACTTTTTTTGGGATTTGGGCGAAAAACCGCGCCTGTGTGGGCCACAGGCGCGGCTGTAAATCTATTCGGTTCCCGGAAACTCAAAACCGGGAATCTCTGCTGGGAAAAATCAGTTCAGTTCGATCTTCTCGATTTCCGCATACCACTTGTAGAAGGTTGTGATATCCGGTGTGACAGTATCCATGTTCACGCGCTCAGTGCTGAAGATGATCGCGTTCTGACGCTGATATACAGGAACCTCGCATGCCCAGTCAATGATGGTGTCAAGGCAGGCCTTGTACATCGCCTTGCGGTATGTCTGGTCAGTTGAAGCTCTTGCATCCAGGATCATCTCGTCGAGATCAGGATCCTCGATCTGATACATGTAGTTGGAGCCGCCTGCCTGAGCACCGCCGTTGGCAATGTCGGAGTAGTAGATCTGATACATATCAGGATCTACGGTTGCGCCCCATGCTGCGCACCAGATTTCGCCCTGGCCCGCTTCGAGTGCTGTCCAAAGATCAGAGGAGTTCGAAAGGTCATTGACGATCAGGTTGATGCCGATCTCTGCAAGCGCTTCCTTAGCCAGTGTAAGGATCATGAAGGAAGGATGGTCGCCGGCGCCGTCCGCGGGGATCATAGCTTCATACTCAAGGCTCGCGCCCTCGGGAGCTGCGGTTGCCTTGCCGTCCTCGATGGTGTAGCCTGCTGCCTCAAGGAATCCGAGTGCTGCTTCCTTAGCTGCAGCATACTTGTCATCAGCGGACATATCGGAAGTATAGATGGGATCGCCGTTCACATCGACCGAGAAGGCAATCTGATAACCGTCGTCCGTAGCCTGCGGAGCAGCCCAGGATGTATTGGAAATAGGATAGTTGATAACGCTTGCTCTCTCGCCGTAGTAGGAGTCGATAGCGACATCACGGTATACGGAGAAGATGGTTGCAAGTGCACGGCGAAGGTTCTTGGAAGCATCGCTTCCGGGCTCGCCTGCGACTGAGACGTTGTGAGAGTTGATTCCGATATAACCATAGCCGAGGTTGTCAACGGTATCAGTGGAGATGACATCGCCTGTCAGCTCGCCGCCGTTGGTCTGCTCGATAGCGGAAACAGTGTCGGTGCTGAAGGAAGGATCTGTGATATCGATGGTTCCGGTAACAACGCCGTTGAGCTTATCGGTATCCTGAACTTCACGGAAGTTGAGGTACTTTGTCTTGGGCTCGCCGAAGATATAGTTCTCGTTGGCTTCGAAGTTGACTACGCCGTTCTCGAACTTGATGAACTTGTACGGACCGGCGCCCAGAGGCTCGGTTGTCTTCGCACGGATAAGGGAAAGATCGCCCTTGGGGAATCCGAAGGAATTGTTGTCATAATCGAACAGTTCCGGATCGCCATAGTAGTGCAGCGGGGAGATCGCGACTGCCAGCTGATAAATCATGGTAGCGTCGACCTGCGTCGCAACAACGCGAAGCTCATAATCGTTGATCTTCTGGATACCGCTGATGTTGGGAGCGGATTCACCGGTCTCGACACCGACTGTATAAGCCTCGTAATCATTCATGAGATCGGCAAGAGTTGCTCCTGCATTCTCGGTCTCGGAAAGAGCTGTAAGATCGCCTTCATAGCTCTCGACCATCACATCCCAGAAATCCTTTGCCGTAGCCTCATCCTCAAGTGTGAAGCCCCAGTTTGCAGCGCATGCCGCAACACTGTCGTCTTCCTCGTTGTAGCCGCGGCCCTTGCAGAAATCAACAATGCTCTGTGCGAAAGCCTCGCCGGCCTGGTCGACATCTTCCCAGAAAGCAGTCTGCTGCTCTTCTGTCCAGTAAGTGAAATCTGTATTATCCTTTCCGGCAGCTGTCAGAAGGTTGAACAGTGTGTCCATACCGGAACGATACTCGGCAAGACCCTCGATCGGCTGTGAGAAAAGTGTTGCAGATCCGTCATAAGTGGGATCGCAGACAACATACATGGAGAAAATAACGTCATCAATCGTCAGCGGCTCGCCATCGGAGAAGACGATATCGTCGCGGAGCTTGAAATCATAGTAAACCGTGCCGTCTTCATTCTCGGTAACTTCGAGATCAGCGGGTCCGTAATAGGTATAATCCGTGCCGTTGTAAGGAATGGTCTCGCCCTCGATGCCCTTATAGATGATGGCTCCCATACGGTCACTGTTAAGAAGTCCGAGCTGTGTAAAGGTCTGGACATCCTGGTCATACGCAGTCTCTGCGAAGAACGGGGAGAACTTGCTGGAGAACGGGGAATAGCCGACTACCAGAGGTGTATCCTCGGAAGCGATCTTTTCCTTTACTTCCTCTTCTGCAGGAGCCTCTTCCTCAGCTGCCTCTTCCTCTGCAGGAGCCTCTTCTTCAGCGGGAGCCTCTTCTTCGACAGCTTCCTCTTCAGCCGGAGCCTCTTCCTCTGCAGGAGCTTCCTCCTGTGCTGCCGGAGCCGGAGCAGGCTCTTCTGCCTTCTTGCCGCCGCACGCGGAGACAAGGCCGGCAGTCATGGTAGCCGCAAGAAGGACCGCAAGGATCTTACTTCTCTTTTTCATGAAATACCTCCATCATAAAAAGTTAATATCAGCTGGCCCCGGATGACTCCCCGCGGCATTTTCCACATACTTTGCATACAGGGATACACTCCGTGAACCGGCTTTTCACAAATAAATATTATAATACAAGTAGCAGGCACTTACTTAGAGCAGTTTTCACAAAAATTGCGTGAGATGTTTGTGTATTATTGCTTATTCTTCCCGCCAGGTTATATTGGCACAGGCTGCCTTGAACCGGATGGAAAGTAAGATCACACCTGCCTGCAGAATCAGCCAGACGAGCAAAAGAAGGGAAAGCTGTCCCTTTGAGAGGATCAGCCAGACCAGGTCTGCACCGGCAGTAACACCGGCGAACGCTGTAAGAAGCCCTGCGTGGAGCGGGAACTTCTCACAGGTCTGCATATAAATGTAGGAGCGAAGGCTGCCGTCTGCTCCGTGAATCCGGATCCGGATACTGCGGTAGAGCAGACTGAATGTAAAGAACAGCTCTGCGGCAAACGGGAGCAGAATATACAGCCTGCTGCCCATCACCGCGGGGGGAAAGCACCCCGCGATAAGAGAGAGTGCGAAAGCGGCGCCTGCAATGAGAATCTGCCTTGTCACTGATTCACGCAGCTCCCCGGCGGAGCATGCCGCGCGGTACACTGCGCCTTCATAACGGTAGCCGCCGCTTTCTGTCTTATGAAAATCCTGCAGATACGCGCGCCCTTTTCGGGTTTTCTTCGCGTCCTGCTTTCTCTGGTCCGTCAATGTCCGTTCTCCCGGAACTCAGTCCTAGAGTGCGAGGAGCTTTGCTCTCTCACCCATAATCTTCTCAATATACGGGGCATAGTCCGCCTGTGTTCTTGCGCGAAGGAGCTCTGTCATTTCGCTGACAGGCGTATACAGGGGAGTCAGCGCCAGATTCCCGAGGACTCCCTTGAGTGCGTGAGCCGCTTCGAAGCCTGCATCCAGATCACCGGCTGCAACAGCCTCCTCCAGCTTATCAAATCCTCCGTCCTTAAGGCCCATGCCCACCAGACGCAGATAGAACGCCTCATTATTCATGCACCTTGCAAGGCCTTCCTGCGTATTTACACCAAGTTCCTTTAATGCCTCAATCGTAAGCATTCTGTCCTCCGTTCCGAAGCGCTGCCTGCGCCTCCTTTATTATTTCCGAAAACCTCTGCGGCGTTACAGGCTTTGAAAAATAATAGCCCTGAATGATGTCGACCCCGGCGTCCTTTAAAAACTCCATCTGCTCCCTGTTCTCAACGCCCTCCGCGACCACGGGGACGCCCATGAATTTCGCTATTTCCATAATCAGGTGGACCAACTGCCTGTCCACGCCGCTCGTGGTGATGTTGCAGATAAACTTCATGTCAAGCTTGATCGCGTCCACCGGTATGGACCTGAGCATATTGAGGGAGGAATAGCCGGAACCGAAATCGTCCATTTCGATCTTAAAGCCGTCCCTTCGCAGCATTTCAACTGCCCGGAGCACCTGGCCCGAGTTGTCCGTATAGGCAGATTCCGTGATCTCCAGCAGAAGATCCTCCGGGGTCAGCCCGTACTCCCCGAGGATTCCAAGGAGTGTCTCTTCCAGAAGCGGATCGAACAGGTCCACCCTCGATACATTGACCGATACCGGGACCGAAACACCGAGAGTGTCCTTCCAGCTGCGGATCTGCTCCGCCGCCATCGTCCACACATACCGGTCGAGCCGTCGCACAAGGCCGTTCGCCTCAAAGAGGGGAATAAAGGTTCCCGGGCGGATCGTTCCAAGCTGCGGGTGTTCCCACCGGATCAGCGCCTCCGCGCTGCCAAGGACCGGCTCGCTGCCCTGGACGGCATATTTTGGCTGGTACCAGACCTGCAGGTGCCTTTGGCCGATCGCATCGTCCACATCCGCGATCAGTCTTTCGCTGTACAGTTCTCTCTCATGCATTTCATTTGAGAAGAACGCCACATTTTCAAGATAATTGTTTCGAAGCGAGTGGCATGCCCGCGCAGCGCGGTCAAACCGGTGTTCAAGCTCCACTGCCGCGCCGTCCCCCGGACAGACGCCCATGCGGATTCTCAGTCTCGCCCCGCTCCCGAGTCCCGAGAAGGCGCTCTCTATGGCCTCCAGAAGAGGCGCGTGGGAGTCGCGGTGATCCGCGAAGACATAGAATGTGTCGCCCTCCGGCCTGCCCGCAATCCCGCCGGCCTGCCGCAGATACTCCGATATCGCCCCGGCTGCCGCCCGCAGCACGGTATCGCCGAAGTCTCTTCCGTACATCTCATTGACGAGATGGAAATGACTGATGTTCAGCACCAGCGCATCCCTTACCCTGTCGGGATCCAGGTCGGTCTGCTGCCTGGCATAGGTAAAAAAGTATTCTCTCGTATAGAGCTGCGTCACCTCGTCCAGCTGCGTCGTCTGGATGATGTAGGTATCCTCCGAGAGCGCGATGCTGCGCCGGATCCTGGCCATTATGATATCCGGCATGTCAAAGGGCTTGGTGATAAAATCGACAGCGCCGAGCTGAAAGCTTTTCAGCTCCGCACTCTTCTCTCCTGTCAGGACAATGACGGGAATCCTTGAAAGTGTATCGCTCTTTCCCAGGATTTCCAGAAGCTCATAGCCGTTCATCCCCGGCATTATCAGATCCAGGAGAATGAGCGAGAGCCTTGTCTTTAACGACCGGATAATCTCAAGAGCCTCCAGACCGTTGTTCGCATACAGTACGTCGTACTGCTCACCCGCGATATTGCCGAGGATCTGCTGATTGATGTACTCGTCCTCAACAATCAGTATGGTCCTGCGGATATTGTTGTTATATGCCGATTGCCTCATCTTGCCGGATCCTGCCGCCTCCGTCATCAAATTACATAGTTATATACAGTTTACCATACTGCGGCCGGCGGTATGTATATAAAAAGCTTGAGAACATAAACATCCCCGGTCGGATGACCGGGGATGCATTGTCTGCTCTGAGCTTTTCTGCAGCGCTGAAACCGCATTATCTCTCTGTGTAAGGGAGAATCGCCATGTGGCGGGCTCTCTTGATCGCCGTTGTCAGCGCTCTCTGGTGAGTAGCGCATGTGCCGGTGATGCGGCGGGGAAGGATCTTTCCTCCCTCAGAGATATACTTGCGCAGCTTTGCTGCGTCCTTATAGTCGATCGCGCTGTCCTTTCCGCAGAAGACACAAACCTTCTTCTTTCTGTGGAAATTAGGCTTTCTCTTGAAAGGCGCATCGCTCTTTTCATTTCTGTTAAAAGGCATTGTTTCCTCCTGACTGCGGTACGCTTATCGTGCCGCACACATATCAAAGCAAAAGACACTGCTCATCAGGTAAACGGAAGCTCCTCGTCGATCCCGTCGGGAATATTCATAAACCCGTCGATTACTCCGGAAGGCTGCTCTGCCGGCGCGCTCTGTCTCGAAGGTGCGGAATAACCGCCTCTGTCGAACCCGCCTGCGTCCGGATAATCTGCCGCGCCGCCCTGGGCGTTTCTGCTCTCGGCAAATTCCTGGTTGTCAACGGCGACCTCGGTCGTATAAACCTTCACGCCGTCCCTGTTCGTATAGCTGCCTGTCCTGATCTGGCCTTCAACGCAGATTTTGGTTCCCTTGTGCAGGTATTTCTCCGCGAACTCGGCGCTTTTGCCGAACGCCACGCAGGAAATGAAATCTGCGGTCTGCTGGTCCTGACTGCCCGTATTACTGCGGCTGCGTCTCCTGTCCACTGCAAGGGTGTACCTTGCAATCGCCATCGAATTGTCGCCCTGCGAATATCTCACTTCAGGGTCTCTCGTTAAACGGCCCATAAGAACAACTCTGTTCATTAGAAGTCCTCTTCTTTCTTATGCCTCGTCCTGTTTAACGCACAGATATCTGATGACATTGTCCATAATGCGCATACGGCTTTCGATTTCTGCGATGGCAGAACCTTCAGCATCGAAACGGATGAAATAGTAGAAGCCTTCGTTCATCTTCTGGATTTCATAAGCCAGTTTCTTCTTGCCCCAGTCTTCGACGTTCGTGATCACGCCGCCGAATCTCTCGACAAGTGCCTTGCAGTTGTCAACAACTGCGGTTCTCGCATCATCATCAATCTGCGCATTCACAACAACGGCTAATTCGTATTTGCTCATGTGCTACCTCCTTCTGGTCTCCGGCTCCCGCGCCTGAAGCGGGAACAAGGATTGTGATGAAACCGGGACGAATCCCACGGATTTCTATAATAACACGCCTTTTAATCCTGTTCAAGCAAAAAATCAAGTATTTTCCATCTGTCCGAGTGCCGCCTTGATCATGATCGCGCATTCGATCCGCTTCTTGAAAATCTCACACCCGTACTCGTATACTCCGTGGATATCGCCCGTGGAATGATATGCGTTTGCGGCGCACCCGCCGGAGCAGTACAGCTTTGCCCAGCAGTCCCTGCACTCTTCCCTCGCGTACGCGTTGCAGGTGCGGAAGGATTCCCTGACTGCTTCGTTTGTGACTCCGTTCCAGATATCGCCGAGGCGGTAGTCCGGATCGCCGACAAACTGATGGCACGGATAAAGGTCTCCCCATGCTGTGACGGCCATGTACTCCGTTCCGGAGCCGCACCCCGATATCCTTTTGTAGATACAGGGGCCGTGCTCAAGGTTGATCATATAGTGGTAGAAGGTGATCGGCTTCCCCTCTTTTTCCCTCCGGATCATGTCCTTTGCAAGGATCTCGTACTGCTCGAGGATAACGGGAAGATCTTCCTTTGTAAGAGCAGAGGGAGAATCGGGCGAGGCAACCACCGGCTCCATGGACAGCTCCGTAAAGCCGAGGTCGTCCGCCATATGGAAAATATCGTTCGTAAAATCCGGGTTGAAATGTGTGAAGGTTCCGCGCATGTAGTAGCCTCTGCCGCCGCGCTCCTTCACGAATTTCTGAAATTTCGGGACAATGGTGTCATAGCTTCCGCGCCCTTTGATGTCCACGCGGAAACGGTCGTTGACTCCCTTTCTTCCGTCGAGGGAGAGGACGACATTGTGGCATTCCCTGTTCGCCCATTCGATGACCTCGTCGGTGACCCCCACGCCGTTGGTCGTCAGCGTGAAGCGGAAGTTTTTGTTTTTCTCCTTCTCTATGCTGCGGGCATATTCCACGAGCTGTTTGCAGACTTCGAAATTCATCAGCGGCTCGCCGCCGAAAAAGTCGACCTCCAGGTTCTTCCTGAAGCCGGAATTCTCCACAAGAAAATCGAGGGCGCGCTTTCCGGTCTCAAAGTCCATAAGCCCTGCCTTTCCGTGAAATTTGCCCTGCGCGGCAAAACAGTACTCGCAGCTGAGGTTGCAGGTGTGGGATACGAGAAGACACAGCGCCTTGATGACATTGGACTTGTTCTTAAGGTCAAAGGCCATTCCTTCGTATACATCCCTGCTGAAAAGCTTCCCCGCCTGCGTGAGCTCGTCGATGTCAGAAAAAATATCCTCCACGTCCTGCCCCGTAAGTCCGTCCGCGGCATATTTTCCGAGGATTTCGGAGGTTATTTCGTCTCTTTCCCTGCCTTCGTCCAGCATGGCGATCATGTCGTAGGACGCGTCGTCGGTCACATGGACACTCCCGCTGAAAATATCGAGCACAATGTTGTACCCGTTCAATTTATACTGATGAATCATGTTCCGTTTCCTCTGGCACCGCCCCTTACAGGGAGTGCCGGATACAATGAAAAGCCGGGGCAGATAGTCTGCTCCGGCCTGATGGCTGAAATCTAACCGCTGATGCGGACATTCGCATGTGCCTGCTTCTTACTTGTCGTTTTCGCAGTCCTGGTTTGCAATGCCGCAGCTGGTCTTGCATGCGCTCTGGCAGGATGTCTGGCACTCGCCGCAGCCGCCGTTCAGAGCACTCTTAGCCATATCGCGTGTATTCAGTGTCATGATGTGCTTCATATTCCGTGTTCCTCCGTTCAGAAATACTTGCGCGGCATCGTCCGGACAATCGTCCGCTGCCGGATACCGCCGTTCATTAATATTACTCATTAGCGGGACTTGTTGTCAACCACTATCCGCCTTCTTTTACTCCTCGGGGGAAGCGGTTTCCTTTTCCTCTTCCCGTTTTTCCCCTTCCTCTGATTCCTTCTTTTTGCCGAAAAGGCCTGTCAGGCCGCTGCCCGGGGCATGCGTTCTTTCGCCGGTGACCCAGGTGTAGGCGGAGTCGTCTCTTCTCGATTCAAAGGAATGTACATACAGGTATCTGCGGATAGCAAAGATTCCCGCGATCGCAGCGACGTTGAGAACCGTATCCCAGCCCTTTCCGCCGCTGATGACCATGTGCCTTGCAATGGTAAACAGCAGCACCTCCAGGACGCTCCCGGGAGTGTGCTTGATCAGCATTCGGACAAACTCGATTCCGATGACAAGATTCAGTGCCCGCTCAAGGAACAGATGGAAGGAATCCTCCGAGGGCGAAAGCATCTCTGCCGGCAGGACCTTTATCAGCGGGATCAGGTTGATGATAAAGCCGACCAGGATGAGGGCCGCCATGAAAATCTCGAGCATCTCCGAGAGGTGTTCCAGCCGGTCGATCAGATCTGTCTGCCACCAGTATGTACTCTTGTCTTTCCTTTCGTCCATGTGTTACCCCCTGCCTGTGTCATCCTTGTCCCTTACGAGTCTGCGGATCTTTGTCCGCATCCGCTGCGTTGCGTTGTCTGTCTGCTTCTCGCTCTTTCCCAGGATATGCGCGATCTCCGCATAGCCGAGCCCGGTCAGGCGAAGGTCCAGCACCTGTCTCTCGAATGGACTGAGCACTCTTTCAATACCCTCTTCAAGATACCGCAGGCTTTCCTCCTGCGCAAGTCTTTCCTCCGGATTGGCGGCATCGTCTGCCGTCAGTATATCCATAAGAAGGTGTGCTCCGTCATCCGGCGTGCCGGACGCTCCCGCCATGGAATAAAGAGAGACCGCCGTATTCAGCGGAAAATGCTTTTTCCTGCCGGAGGCCTGGACTGCGGTATAGAGCTGCCTGCTGATACACAGACCCGCGAAGGTATAAAAGCTTGCGTCCTGCCCGCTGTCGTAATCCCGAAGCGCCTTGAACAGCCCCAGCATTCCCTCCTGCATCAGATCGTCCGTATCGCCGCCGAGGATATACATTGACCGCGCCTTCTGCTTTACGAGACCTTTGTATTTATTCATGAGGAAATCCGCGGCTGCGCCGTCGCCTGCGCGGGAGCGCTCCACAAGCTCCTCATCGGTCAGAAGGTCAAATTTTTCCATTTCTTATGCCATTCTCTGCCGCAGGATCTCATACATGAGCACCCCGGCTGCCACGGATGCATTCAGTGAATTGATCTCTCCGCGCTGCGGGATTCCCGCGACAAAATCGCACTGCTCCTTAACCAGCCTGGAAACGCCGCTCCCCTCAGCGCCGATCACCAGCCCGATGGGTCCTTTGAGATTAAGCTGCGTCATGGGCGTGCCGTCCATGTCCGCGCAGACAAACCAGATTCCCCTCTCCTTGAGATCCCGGATCGTCCTTGCGATATTTGTAACCCTGACAACAGGCGTATAGCTCAGGGCCCCTGCCGCCGCCTTTGCCGCCGACGCGGTCAGGCCTGCCGCGCGGTCCTTGGGGATAATAACGCCGTGCGCGCCCGATACGTTCGCCGTCCTTATAATCGCTCCCAGATTGTGGGGATCTTCGATATTATCCAGGAGGACAAAGAAGGGATCCTCTCCCTTTTCCCCTGCCTTTGCGAACAGATCTTCAATATCCGCATAGTTCCAGGCAGCCGTCTGCGCGATGACACCCTGGTGTTTTCCCGTCTCCGACATCTGGTCGAGCCTCTGGCGGCTTACAAACTTTATGGGAATATCTGCCTTTGCGGCGGCTCTGCGGATGGTCGAAAGACTCCCCTCCGTCGATCCGTCCAGCATGAAAATCCTGTCGATATGCATTCCGGAGCGGATCGCCTCCGTGACAGCGTTTCTTCCTTCTATCCTGCCGCCGCCTTCAGACTCGCCGGAAGCGGCATTCTTTACTTCTTTTTCAATCATATGATCTTCCTTTGTTGATCGTTTTACAGGTCATCCCCATTTTAGCATTCTTTGATGATCGTGCAAGAACGCAGAAACAAACTGTATATATTTCCCGGCCGGGAGTGTTACAATGGGGTGAAAACATACCAGACATCCATACAGGAGGTAGCCGATGCCTGCCGCAGGTAAGCACAAAAAATTTCAGATCCGGGATAAGGGACTTTTCTACTGCATCCTCTTATCCGCAGCAGCCGCTTTTTTATCACTCATTTACTTTATCGTAAAAGAAGGCGGCTTTTTCTATGTTGTAAATGATTTCAACGCCGAGGTCATCCCCTACTATGTCGAGTCGGCAAAGCTCCTGAAGGAAGGCGGACTCCCGCAGTTCTTCGGATGGGACTGGCATGTCGACATGGGCGCGTCCTATGTCAACAGTATGAGCTACTATACGCTCGGAAGCCCGTTTTTCTGGATTTATCTTCTGGTCCCTGCGAAGGCCTTTCCCTATGCGGCCGGCTGGATCTACATGCTCAAATACATCACCGCTGCTGTCGCGGCATATCTGTATATCCGGATATTTGTAAAGGATCCGGTTCCCTGCGTCGCGGGCGCCCTGATGTACGCCTTCTCCGGCTTCCAGTCGATCCATCTCGTATTTTACTTTTTCCACGACGTCGTCGCGTTCTTTCCGCTGCTCCTTATCGGCGCGGAGAAAATAATCCGCGCGGCAGCATCCGGCAGTGATGAAACCGAAAGAAGCTCCTCCGGAAAGCGCCCTGCGCCTTTTGTCCTTCGCCCGGACGTCCTCCAGGCAGTCCTTTACCTTTCATTTGCCGCAGCCCTGAACGCATTGACCAACTACTACTTTTTCGTCCAGGACGTCATCATACTGATTATCTATTTCCTGGTCAGGGTTTTCTGCATGCGCCTGCCGTTTCGCAGGATCCTCTGCGGCGCGCTTCTTTCTCTTGCCGGCGGGATTCTTGGCGCGGCCGTATCCGCATTTTTATTCCTCCCGAGCATCCTCTATGTTATGGCGATGCCAAGAAGCGTCACTGAGTTCTATCTCAGCAATATTCTCTATTCCCCGCAGTATTTCCTGTATCTTGTCCGCGGCTTCCTTTATCCCGGCGAGATCATGAACGACCAGAGCAGCTTCTACGGGTTCTATCACACCTCGACCTCGTGCTATGTGCCCCTTTGCTGCGTGAGCCTTAGCGCGGCCTATCTTCTTTACAAAAAAGACTGGCTCTCCAAAATCACAAAGCTCTTTATCCTGTTCAGCTTTATTCCCCTGGCTTCCACGATGTTCCTGGGATTTTCCCAGAATTATCAGCGCTGGTGGTACGCGCTCATCCTCATGATGGCTCTGACGGGTGCAGCTGTGATCAGTGAAAATCCCGTGCAGGAGATTCGAAAGGGCGTGCTTATCAACGCAGCTCTCCTGGTTCTGTTCTATGTGAGTGTCCGTTTTATGAAATGGAGCTCCGATATGGACAGCATGATCATCGACGGCGCAAGGTTCTTCAGGAACTTTGTCTTCTCGCTTGTCTGCGTCCTTCTGACAGGGCTTATCCTTACGGCTGTAAAAAACAGGAGAAAGGAAATCATTACCGGCGCTGTCTTTGCTGCCTGCGTGATAACAACATTCTGGACCATGAAGGAATACCAGCCCGGAACGACACGTATTTACAACGATTTAAAGAACGAATACCGGTCCGCCTTTGTCCTTTCGCAGCAGGATCCGCAGTACCGCTACAACACGGACAACAACATCTATACAATGACGGTCCCGGGGAACGGTTCCTACAGCTCCACGCTCTCGAACTCCCACTATTCGTTCGATGATCTCTTCGACCAGTACCTGACCTATTCCACTGTCAATAAAAACGCGGTCATCGGCCTTCCCGAGCTGACGGCGGGAAAATATGAAATTACTAAGGAGCCCACAGGGCGCCCCGTCGTACAGGAAGTGACGATGAACAGCCTCCACTACTATGTGGAGGAGCGGCCGGCCTGCCCCATCGGTTTCAGGCTGGACTCCTTTGTAAGAAGGGACGAGCTGAAATCCGTTCCGCTTGAAGCAAGGGCGTTTATGATGCTGGGCGCGGCGGTTGTAAATGAAGAAGACGTACCCCTTCTTTCCGGTTATGCAGATGAAAAAAATCAGGAAAGCTTTGACTGGACAAGATCCTACGACCAGTATGTGCTGGAAGATATCGAGAACGGCGTAACTGACTTCTCAAAGGATGCATCGGGCTTTCGATGCACGGACGTCAGCGATAAAGATCACCTTGTCTATTTCAGCGTCCCGAACGATGAAGGATGGAGCGCCGCCATTGACGGGACTCCGGCAAAGATTATCGATTCCGGCGGAATGATGCTGCTGTGCGTCCCCGCCGGGAGCCACAGCATCGAGTTCACCTATGTGACGCCCTACCTTAAAGCAGGCGTTATCATCACGCTTGCCGGAATTCTTATGAACCTGTTCCTGTATATCCTGTACAGGAGAGCGAGGCGCACGGCGGGCTGAGATGCTGACTTACTGCTGAGGCTTTTTCAGTACTTTCTCAGTACTTTCGCAGTAAAATGCCCTCTTACTGAAGATACTTTCTCATCGTGTTGAGAGCCCGTTTTTTATCGGCGGACCAGGACGGCGCGATGAGAAGATTTTTGGGGCCGTCCCCTGTCAGCCTGTGGATCACGATATCCTCCGGAAGGATGGCAAGGCAGTCCTTTATCAGTTCACAGTACTCCTCCAGAGTCATTACCGGAAACGGGTCATTTTGATATTCCCTGCCCAGCGCGGTCCCCTTCAGGATCTGCAGCTGGGCGATTTTAATGCCGTCCGGTACGGGCTTTAAGGAGGCCAGATACCGGACCGTGTCCAGCATGTCGCTTCGTGACTCACCCGGGAGCCCCATGATGATGTGCACTATGGCTTCAATTCCGGCGTTCTTCAGCCTTTTGTATGCATCCTCGAATACAGTCAGCGGATACCCTCTGTGGACCCTCTCCGCGGTTTTATCGTGCATCGTCTGAAGGCCCAGTTCCACCCACACGGGCTTTATCTCCTGCAGCCTGCAGAGCATCTCCAGTACCCTGTCTCCCAGGCAGTCCGGCCTGGTACCGATCGAAACAGCCGCGATATCCGGCCGCATTGCCGCCTCCCGGTACAGTTCAAAGAGCCTTTCCGGATCTCCGTAGGTATTCGTAAAGGACTGAAAATAGGCGATATAAAGGCGCCTGTCCTGCCCTTCCTTCGGAAGCTTTGCCTCCACCTTCTTCTTGGCAAATTCGATCTGATCACGAAGCGGAATAAAGGGCGCAGCAAACTCACCGGATCCTCCCTCCGAGCAGAACGTACAGCCCCCGTACGCAATCGTCCCGTCCCTGTTCGGACAAGTACAGCCGCTGGACAATGACAGCTTGTAAACCTTCATTCCGTATCTGATTTTCAGCTCCTCTGAGAGCATCCTCTGGCGCAACTGCAGTCTCCTCCGAGAACTGATTATACCTATAACACACAAAAACCTCAGGAATCTATAAACAGATTCTTGAGGTTACTCAAGGTGCCAACCGGATTTGAACCGGTGATCAGGGTTTTGCAGACCCACGCCTTACCACTTGGCTATGGCACCATTCTCTTAAAAGTGACTCCGACGAGAATCGAACTCGTGTTACCGCCGTGAAAGGGCGATGTCTTAACCGCTTGACCACGGAGCCAT
>CADBPC010000097.1 GCA_902796425.1 uncultured Lachnospiraceae bacterium | reverse complement strand
ATTTCGAGAGTGCCTCTGCCCCTGCGGTTTTTTCGGTTTTCGCATCCACAATCGGCTGGAACCAGACTTCAATGCTCCCGTCCTCAAAGGCGCTCTCGAATTTCTCAGACAGCTCCGTATCGATCTCGAAATCCCATTCCTCAGTCTGAGCCTCCCTGCCGATTCTCTTCCCGTTCAGGATCCATCCCGTTTCCACGATAAGAGCAGCCAGAAGGATAATTATACAGATTCTGTAAAGGGTGATTCGTTTCATATGAACTGTACCTCTTAGTTACCTGATCTCAATCGCAGCATTTTTCATTTGCCAGGATTATCCTTACGCACACTGCCAGTGCTTTCGTCATCTCCTGTATGCTCATGTCTCCGCCAAGCTCTTCACTCGCCGGCACATGAATGAAGCCTGCGGTGCCGTGATAATCCTGCAGCAGCCTGTGCATCACCTCATTGCAGACATAGCTCCCGGCGGTTGTCGACAAAGATGCCGGAATTCCTGCTGTCTGCATCCCCTGAATCATTTCCCGGACAGGGAGCCTTGTAAATATGCCATCGGGACCGTCCGGGACTATTTTCTCAAACTCAGGCCGGTTTCCCTCATTATCGGGGATCCTCGCATTCCGGAAATTTACCGCTATCAGTTCCGGAGTAATCTCCTTCCTGCCGCCGGCCAGCCCGACACTGATAACAGCAGACGGCTGCAGTTCCCGGATCTTTTCCATCAGAAGGTCCGGCGCTTTCCCAAAAACGACCGGCAGTTCCAGCACTGCAATCTTCGACTCCATATCCGGAATCTCCGCCAGTCCTTTCACCGCCTCCCAGGACGGATTCAACTGTGCGCCGTCAAACGGCGCAAAACCTGTGACTAAAATCATGAAACCGGCGAACTCCCCGCTTACACTGTCATTTACTGCACTGCTTACGAGTGAACTCTTCCAGCAGATCCTCTGCAATATAGTCATCACTCATACAATGAAGATCAGACACCCCTTCACTCAACAATTCCTGTTCTTTAGACGAATAAAAGAAATCCAGGGCTTCTTTAAGACTTATATCTGCTTTCTGAGCGAACAGCTCGATGACCCTTGCATATTTTCTCTGTAATAGTATGGGATTTGCGGTCATAACTTATCACTCCGTATATAGTGTAAATAGCGATCGATGATCTCCTGAGAACGAAAACATATTTGCGCATTTGGAATTGCGTAACGTAATCTGCCGATGGCTTCCTCTTTGTTGATCAGTCCGTCCAAAAACAATTCAACCGTATCAAATACTTTATCATTAGCAACTCCGCCGATAACAATATCAAAATCTGTTCTGTCTTTGCCCTGACGACAGTTCAGGATAAAGTCAAGCCACTCTTCAGAATAAGAATCAAATTGCAGTAACTTACAGTTTTTAAGCGCACTGTCATCTAATTCATATACAGAGACAAAAGCACTATTGCCTCTGCGAATGAATTTCCTGCACCAATTCATTGCCTGGTCAAGTAATGGAGTTGTGTAGAAGCCTCGTCCAAAGTCCACTTTTTCTCTTGAATGGACAATATCAGGCTTTTTCACTTCGATATTAGACCCATGATACAAAATCATATCAGCACTCCTTCGGACTGCATCACGTCTTCAATGTCATCGAGAATGTATTCCTTATCCTGCGTGTGCAGAATGTCATAACACGGAATAATGTACTGATACAGGATGTTGCTGTCATCTGCCAGTTTGTGATACACCTGCGGAGCACTCATCTTCAAGCGCTTTGCAAGGTTTTCTATGCAGAAAATGGCAAAAGCCATCTGCTCTGAAGAGATTTTAGCTTCTTCATTCGAACCAACATCAGCTAACATGTCTTTCCTCCAACCGCTCTGATCCAATAGTAATTATACATTATCCATCTGTCCCACGAATCCGCTTCCGTCCGCACCCGAAGAGAAAATCGTGATCCGTCTGCTCTATGTGAAATTTCCGATTGACAGCCGGCTTTCCTTCTGTAATTATACAGTATTCGTTTGCCGGGCTGGTAATATGTGTTAATCAATTTCACTCTTTACGCTTTCTGCGCTGAAGCCGCAAATTCGATTTCCTGTATTGACACAGTAAATATTACAGTGTAATATTACGTCGTAATTCAAATGGATGAGGTGATCTCTTGGGGTATGATTTTGACAAGACACACGAATGCATATTGAAGAGCGCAATGCGGCACTTTATGGACGTCGGTTTTCGCGAGGCCTCGATCAGAAAAATCTGTAAAGATGCCGGCGTGACAAACGGTGCTTTCTATGCGCATTTTCAGAGCAAGAGTGACCTGTTTAACCGGCTTGTAGAACCTGCCCTGCAGGGACTCTATGAGATCTACAGCAATGAAAATCTCTGTTTTGAGAACATCCGGTCAAAGGAGGATATCCTCGCAGCCTTTGAGCATACCTTCTCCTCTGACCAGATCCTGATCCATTACATTTACGAGAATAAGGATGCCTTTCTCCTGCTGTTAAAGGCAGGAAGCGGCACTGCATATGAAGGCTTTCCGGGTATTCTGGCCGAGCGGGAGCAGAAGGAAACCGAAAAGTTCTTTGATGAGTGCAGACCTTATGTCCCGAAATCAGAGAACATATCGTACCCGCTCGTCAGTAAGATCAGCAGCCTTGTCGTTTCTACTGTGTTTGACTGTTTTATGATGGGGAAAACAGAGGAGGAGACGATCAGGGAGACTCGGCTGGCATCGGAATTCTGTCTCGCCGGGCTGAAGAAGATCTGGGATCTGTAAACAGCTCCGGGAGCCGAAAGATCCGGAAATATACTGACAGAAGTCACAAAAGTTTCGGGCCTGTGATCTGTGGTTCAGGGAACGCAGGCCCTTAGCTTAAAGCATGAGTTAGCAATATCTAACTATCAAAGAAATGAGGATCTATTTATGAAAAAAACATCTGTATGGCGTTTACTCATCGCGGCAGTCATCTATCTGCTGCCGGCTATGCTCGCGGCAACAAGCGGGCTGATTCACCCGGCGTGTTTTGCCTATTCAGGAACAGTGATCCCGTTCCTGTGGAGCTTTGTCTATCTGTATACAGCAGCAAATCTGCAGGCGTTCGGGGCGGCAGCGCTCCTGAACGGCTTCGCCCTGCTGGCAGCACTCCTTATGGGAGAAGGAGATCTCCCGCTGATTGCCGGCATGATTCTGTTCGCCGTAATTGCGGAAATTGTGAGGAAAATAAACGGATATGAGACTTTAAAAGGTGTGCGTCTCAGCTTTATTCCGCTGGCCTTCTCGTTCTATGCCTTCACGGCTCACTGGTGGACAGATACCGAAGGGTCGCTTGCTGCCGCCGTCGAGGAAATGCCCGCAGGCTATGCCGATAAGATAAAGGTCTTGTAATCAGAAACCTCCATGCTGTTGTGGATGCCGTAGCGCAGAGCGGTGATGACACTGATCGCGATCATGTTGACGATATTCCTTCTGCAGCGTTCCCGGAAGGTGAGCTTTTCCATCTTTTCGAGTTCTTCTTCTGTGAACATGCTCTCCTGGCTGATGAGTGAGCTGTACTGAAGATACCCGCCTCGGTCATCAGGCCGCGAAGGTCTTCCGCACTGCCTGCAGCTGCAACCTGCCGTACAAAGGATCTGTCCTCCATGACGGATGCGACCTTCTGTGTGATCGTAGGCTCCGCCTTGGTCTCCTGCACAGCCTCCCTGATCTTGAGGTTGCCCTTGATTTTGCCTTCCGCAACCAGCCAGAGTGCCATGTCGCGCAGAGTCTCTGCATAGGGTCTTGTGTGATAGCCCAGTTCTCTTTCGGCCTTGGAATAGTCGAAGGAATTGTTGCGGTCCAGGTTGTAGACAGAGAAGTTTGTCATCAGCGGCTTCTCGCCCGTCTTCTGCGCCTTTTTCTCCATCTGCGCCGCCAGCTTGTAGGCCATCGCGATCGGGACATAGAACATCGGCTGTCTGCATCCGGAAGCGTCGTGAAGCATCTGAGCAACTTCCTTCAGTGTTACTTCCTTGTTGCCGAGGATATAGCACTCGCCCTTGCGTCCCTTGTCTGCCGCAGCGATCGTTCCTGCCGCCAGGTCTCTGACATCGCACAGGTTAAAGCTTCCGCCCATGCCGACCGGCATCTCACCGTTCATGATCTTGATAACCGTTCCCGTCACCTCGCCGATCGCGTGATCATTGGGGCCGAGGATTCCGCTGGGATGCACGACACAGGCATTTACGCCTTCCGCAGCCGCATCGAGAACCTTCTGCGTCGCCATTGCCTTACTTCTTGAATACCAGCCGACAACCCTGTTTTCATCGTAGGGAACGAACTGAGTGACTTCTTTAATCTTCTGCCCCTTGGGAAGCTCCGGGATGGCGCCGGTGCTGGAAACGTAGACGAACTTGCGGCATTCCGGATGGCTCTTCATCGCAGCCAGCATATTTTCAGTACCGCCGACGTTGACGGCGATCAGCTTCTCGCTGTAATCCGGATTGACTGTGACCATACTCGCGCAGTGGATGCAGATCGTCTCTGTCCCTTCCGGAACATCAAAGAACCGGCTGCAGTCCTCGGCGCTGCAAAGATTGCCCTCAAAGATCTCCACACCTTCGGGAATATATTTTACGGAGGGATCCCCGTTTAAGACAAAGGCTCTGACCTTTTCGCCGCGCTCCAGAAGCTGCAGGCAGATGTTGCTGCCGAGGAACCCTGCGGCGCCTGTAAGAAGGTAAATAGTTTCAGCTGCGTTCATTGTATTCATTGTGTTCTCCTCCATTATTGTGATCTTTATTTCCGGAATTTCTTTCCGTTCGTGCTGCCGCCGTCCACCAGGACGTCAACACCTGCAAGATAACCGTTTCTCTCATCCGCCACGGACGCGATTGCAAAGCCGAGCTCTTCCGGCGTTCCCATTCTCTTTTCCGCCGCGTACCCCAACATTGCGCTGCCCTCTTTTTCCTCGAGCTTTCCCATGTCCGTCGCAATCAGTCCGGGGCTCAGTGAGCAGACGCGGATGCCCTTTTCTCCGAATTCAAAGGCACATTTCTGTGCGTACCAGACAACGAAGTTCTTCGACAGAGCGTAGGCAAAACCCGCCCGCTGGTAATCACCCTTTGCAAGATTGCTCTTCCTGATGCACTTCTGAATGAACTGTTCCTCATTGGTTTCAGCAAGTGCATAAGTCTTGTGGCTGATGAGGAACTTCGGAAGTACATAGGCGGAGTTTGAAGAGATGTCCACAATGACACTTCCGGACTGCATGACCTTCGCAAACTCCTGATTGATGTAAACCGTTCCGAGAGCATTGACTCTGAGCAGCTTTTCCGGATCCGCCATGTTCGGGGACAAGCCCGCCGCATTGATTACATTCTTTACAGTGCCTGTCTCTGCGGCGTACTCAGCGAGTTCTTTAACACTGCTTCTGCCCGAGGTGTCGCAGGCACAGGCATAAGCCGTATAACCAAGCTCCTTTAATTCCC
Source organism: uncultured Lachnospiraceae bacterium (assembly GCA_902796425.1). Lineage (GTDB taxonomy): Bacteria > Bacillota > Clostridia > Lachnospirales > Lachnospiraceae > CAG-791. Next base: position 5,539 of record CADBPC010000097.1, on the reverse strand, counting down.
CGATTGCTCTTTCAAGCTTTGAGACCGTCCTTCCGGATACAATGATGATCTTGTCCTTCGGCATGCACTTTGCAGCTGCCAGTCCCATTCCGCTGCCGCCGCCTGTTATCACACATACATCTGCCATTTTGTTCCCCCTTCTTCTTAGCGCCGGTTTTTGAATGCCGCTGTGCTGCTTTTATTACCTCTGCGCTAATTCCTGGATTTCTTGTTTCAATGGTGAAAGGATACTGCTGTTTTATTTGTGAATTGTCTGTGTTTTGTTAGAATTTTGTTAAAAGGGCTTCTGCGTGGGATGAAATTGCCTTTTTCGGCGTTTGTCCTCTACTTTTCCGCTGATCCTCCGGCCGTATCGCGAAAAAAGACGGCAGCGGCACGAGGTTTTCCCTGCAATTCTCATTGCGCCCCGTGGCCGGCTGCCGCCGTATTCATTCTGTAATTATTGAATTCCCGCCTGCTGTTCTGCGCCTGCTATTCCTCTGCACGCAGGGTAACAGTAAAGGTACTGCCCTCTCCCTCCTTGCTCTCCACTTTGAGGTCTCCCCCGAGGAGGCTGACAACTCTTGCTGCGAGGGCGAGTCCCAGGCCGTTTCCTTCCGAAGAATGGGAGGTGTCTCCCTGATAGAATTTATCAAAGATATGCCGGACTGTTTCTTCCGACATTCCGCATCCGGTATCGGCTACGGATATTGTAACAGTGCCCTTCCCGGATGTCTGCCTCACACTGACGGTCCCTCCGGGCTCCGTAAACTTAAAAGCGTTGGACAAAAGGTTGTTCCACACCAGTTCCAAAAGGCTCCGGTCAGATTGGATATAGCACCGGTCCTCCAGATTGATATCAATCTCGATCTGCTTTTCCTCCCAGACCGTCTCGAATCCCAGCACGCAGTCCGATATCTGCCGGATCAGATCGTACCGCTCCACATCGGGCACAATCCTCTGATTCTCGATGCGGTTGAGTCTCAGAATATTGGAGATCAGCTCCGCCATCTTCCCTGCGTTGTCCGAAATAATCTCCGCATATTCCCGGTTCTTTGGATCCTCACTCTTCGATGCCGCCAGAAGGTCGGCATAATTGCGGATCACGCTCAGAGGCGTCTTCATCTCATGCGAGACATTGGAGATGAAGTCCGTCTTCAGAGTCTCAATGGAGCGCAGCTCCTGCGCCATCTTGTTGACATCCCGGATCGTCCCGTCGAAGAAATCCTGCCTCTCCGGATCCTCATGGATCAGCGGAATCGAGACATCAAAATTCCCTCCCGAGATTTCCTTTGCCGCCTCGGAGATCTTCCTCGCCGGCTCCTCGTAGTACTTTCTGACCTGCGCGCGCAGATAAACCGTCAGAAGCCATGCTGCGACCAGCCAATAGAAAAGAACCAGATGCACAATCGCGATCGCAGACCACTGAAGTACATTTACGAGAAGAAAGATCAGACCGATATTGATCCCTGCCAGCCCGACGCAGAATCCCAGGATAACCAGGAAGAAATGGCCTGAGATACGATCCAGCGGCTCTTTGTTCATCCTTCTCTTAGCTGAAATTCTGCCCTTTCCTCTTTCCACATCATCTCTCTTCATTGCGGCACCGCCTTATAGCCGAGTCCGCGCACAGTCGCAATCTTAAAGCCGTCGCAGTCCGCAAGCTTGTTTCTAAGATTTGTGATATAAACATCGACTGCTCTCAAGGAGGTCTCCGAGTCCACGCCCCAGAATTCATCCATGAGCTGGGCCCTTGAGAAGGTCTTGTTCGGATAGGACAGGAGCTTGAAAATAATGTTGAACTCTCTGGTCGTCAGATTGATCTCGTCGCCCGCAATCTGTGCTGTCATGGAATCGGCGTCAAGTATCAGATTCCCCGATGTGATCTTCCTCTCCGCCTCGATATTCGCGCGGCGAAGAAGGGCCCTGACTCTCATCTCCAGCTCAGCCAGTTCGAACGGCTTTACCAGATAGTCGTCGATCCCGATCTGAAAGCCCTTCCTTTTCGCAGCCATGTCGTCTCTTGCCGACATGAACAGGATCGGAATCTGCCGGTTGACCTTTCGCACCGTCTCGGCAAACTCAAAGCCGTCCGCCCCGGGCATCATGATATCCGAGATGATCAGTTCATAAAGACTGTTGTACATCTCATCATAGGCGTCCTGTACATTTAAAACGCCCTTCGTCTCAAAGCCGCAGTCGTTTAAAAATGTGCAGACCGCATGATTTAACTGCCTGTCATCTTCAACTACAAGGATATGAATCATCTGCCCTCTCCCCTGTTATGTCAATCGTTCTGTCAGTCTATAATATACCAACTCACATCAAACAAAAAGGAGACGCTCACGTCTCCTTTTTGTTCCTTTTAATGCTGTAATGGTTCGCCGGAACCCGGTCGGAACTCCTTATATTACTTATTCCAGGGCATTTCCACTACTGTAGCGCAGCCCATGCCGCCGCCAATGCAAAGGGTTGCAAGGCCGCGTCCTGCCTTTCTCTCCTTCATGGCATACAGAAGAGTGGTCAGGATTCTGGCTCCTGAGCAGCCAAGAGGGTGGCCAAGCGCAATTGCGCCGCCTTTGACGTTGAGCTTTTCGGGATCAAAGTGAAGGTCGCGGGCAACTGCAAGAGACTGAGCCGCAAAGGCTTCGTTCGCTTCATAGAGATCAAAATCATCGATCGAAAGGCCGAGACGCTTCATTACCTTCTGAGTCGCATAGATAGGACCCACGCCCATGATGGAAGGATCCACGCCGCCGAGGTCGCCGCCGCACCAGTATGCCATGGGCTCGACTCCCAGTTCCTTTGCCTTCTCTTCGCTCATCAGGACAAGTGCTGCCGCTCCGTCGTTGATTCCGGAAGCATTGCCGGCTGTCACCTTACCGTCCTTTATAAATGCGGGGCGAAGCTTTGCAAGACCCTCAGGCGTTGTCTGGGGTCTGGGACCTTCGTCCTTCGTTACCATGACAGAGCCCTTTTTGCCCTTTACCTCGACAGGGACGATTTCTTCGTCAAACCCGCCGTTTTCCTGCGCCGCAGCCGCCTTCTGCTGGCTGCAAAGAGCGAACTCGTCCAGCTGCTCTCTCGTGATTCCCCACTGCTCCGCTACATTTTCTGCGGTCACACCCATGTGATAGTTGTAGAAAGGATCGACCAGTGCATCGTGCAGCATCGAATCCTCCAGAGTCGCATTTCCCATGCGGTATCCGAAGCGCCCCTTCATGACAAGGTACGGAGCCATCGACATGTTCTCCGTTCCGCCTGCCACGATGACATCGGCAAAACCGCCTGCGATTTCCTTTGCAGCCAGGTTTACCGACTGAAGGCCGGACGCGCAGAGAATATTGATCGTTGTAGCCGTTGTCTCCACGGGAAGACCTGCTCCGATCGCTGCCTGCCTTGCTACGTTCGGGCCGCCGCCTGCCTGCAGCGCGTTTCCAAAAAATACTTCCTCTACTGCAGAGGGCTCAATTCCTGCCCTGCGGACGGCTTCTTTGATGACTACTGCGCCCAGTTCGCTTGCGGATACTGTACTCAGGGCGCCGCCCATCACGCCGATCGGTGTCCTGCATGCACTTACAATTACTACTTTATTCATAGAAACCTCCTGGTTATTTTTTTAACAATTTATTATTGCCTTTCCGCCTTCCGTCTGTCAAGAATTACATCGTGACTGCAGTCCCCGTCGGACAGGTCCGAATACCTTATGAACTTCACATGAATAAATTCACGTGAGCTTCACCAGATACGGAGCAAAATTGTACACATGCTGACACACTGCCGGATACGTGTGCTCCGCGCCGTCTGTCACAACATAGTGGAAATTGCCTTCTTCGGGATCGTCGCTGAACTCAAACAGGTCCGTGTACTTCTTCATCGCCTCGACCTGGGGCGTGAGGTTCGGATACGCAATATCCTTGCTGCCCGTCCCGGCAAAAATCCGGAAGTCATCCTTTCCAAACGGCCCCGCCTTTGTTGTTTCGTAAAGGTACTGCGCCGTTTCTTCCGTATATTTTCCGCCGCCAAGGCCGCCATAATACCAGCAGTCCCCGGACAGCGGCATAAACGTACTGATGAGATCAAGATTTTCAAGGAAAGCAAACCAGGTAGTCACGCCTCCCATGGAGAATCCTCCGATGGCGCGTCCTTCACGCGATGAAATTGTGCTGTATTTCCCATCGATCAGCGGGATGAGATCCTGCCGCAGTTCCCTCTGGAACCCCAGCACTGCGCCGCGCTCCGCACTCTCGTCCATCGGACCTCCCCGGGGCGTTCTTTCGCGGTAGAAGCACGGGAAAACAACGAGGAACGGAGCGGCCAAGCCCTCCTCAATAAGACAGTCCAGCGCATTCTGAATATCGCATTCCTTAAGCCAGGCGTTCTCGTCCCCGCCGCCTCCGTGGATGAGATACAGAACGTTATACCTATTCGCTGTATCATAACCGTACGGCACATAGACATTTGCGCACTTGTGGAATACCGTCCCGTCAGCGCCGGCTGTGTCATAGCGGACCTGTTCGATGGTCCCGGTATTAGCAACATCGTGATGCGTATGGATCTTCATCTCCGCCTCCTTAATCTTCGTCCTCAGCCCCGAGAGGCTTCATGTTCCTGATTTCTTCCCGGAGCTTTGCCCAGTCCGTATTCAGATTTCCTTCCTCTTCTTCCTTTTTGAAGAACTCCCGGAGCTTTTCGAACTCCTCATTGCCCATTGCGGCATACTCCGCATTCTTATCGTTCATGGCGTTCACCCCTTTTGCTATTATATATGACCTCAGCTCACCCAGACAAAGCACGTGATCTTTGTCTTGAAGACGGACTTGCTGTAATGATATTTGCATTCGTGCATCTTTATGAAGTGCGAAAGACATTCCAGCATCTTTTTCTTTCCGCCGCCGACGATGAGGAATACATACGCCTTGTTCTGCTCGATGTAGCCTTTTGTCCAGCGAAGGTTATGCCTTTCCAGCAGCTCCTCGATCTCCTTCTTCTCGAAAGGATTCCTGCATTCCAGGGACAGTCCGTAATATGCAATTTTGATATTCATGAAAAAATCCTTGATCTGCACAGGCAGCACCTCCTTATAATGAAAGAAATTGATGATGTAAATGACATATTGATTCACCGCCGCTGTTGATCTAAGATAGCGACGGCAAGAGTAAGGTACGTCAGCCTCTACGGATCAGAGGACGGCGTCCTGAACATGGGAAAAGTATCAGAAGGAAGATCACTTGCCCCGGAAGCCTTTTACGAATATGCAGTGAACCTCTCCACGTAAACCGCAAGCGGCTATAGGTGGAGCTTCCAACTGCTTAAGACGACTGCTTACGCAGCCGTCCGTCCCTTTCGGGCGGCAGTCTTCCCCTCCACAGATACAACACTTAACTGAGCGCTGGCTTCCGAAGATGCCAGTACCCGGTTAAGGTTAATTAGTGTGGACAGGGTGGTATGAGTGACGGATACCACCGGTTTCCCGGTGTCTCCTTCACTCGTGGTCCGTTTGAACGCATCGGGAACTTTTGCCCGAAGCGCACACCATTCCGTTTCCGGAATGGATTTT